>NZ_AHAM01000039.1 GCF_000236565.1 Mesorhizobium alhagi CCNWXJ12-2
CGTCCAGACGAGCCGAGCAGTCGCGTCGCCACATGGCTGGGCGCGATTATCATCCTGGTCTTTCCGGTCCTGGCGATCGGGATATTCGAAGGCGGCTACAACCACGTCGTAAAGAACGTCGTCTATTTCGGTTTCGGCCAACCGGCGGCAATCGCTCTTTTCCCGCCTCCGACGTACGAGATGCCCAACGACTTCTTCTTCGAGTTCACCGGCATCGCCCAGTTTCCGGTCGGGATACTCACCGCGTTCCTGGTGCTGGAAATGCTGCGGCGGGGCAGCCGATGTTCATCAAGGGCCAACGCACATTTGCCGCAGCCTCTGAACGAAACGCCCGGACGAAGCCGGGCGTTTTGATTGAGCGAAATTCTTCCCAGGGTCAGGCGATGACCTTGCCGAAAGCGGCGGCCGTGTCGGCCATGCGGTTCGAGAAGCCCCATTCATTGTCGTACCAGGACATGACGCGCACCAGGTTGCCCTCGATCACCTTGGTCTGGTCGAGCGCGAAGGTCGAGGACGCAGGGTTGTGGTTCATGTCGATCGAAACCAGCGGCTCGTTTGTATAGGCGAGGATGCCTTTCAGCGGGCCGTTGGCGGCGGCGACGAGGATCTCGTTGACCTCCTCCACGGTGACCGTGCGCTTGGCGACGAACTTGAAATCGATCACCGAGACATTCGGCACCGGCACGCGGATCGACACGCCGTCGAGCTTGCCCTTCAGTTCCGGCAGCACGAGGCCCACGGCCTTGGCGGCGCCGGTCGAGGTCGGGATCATTGACATCGCCGCGGCGCGGCCACGGTAGAGGTCCTTGTGCATCGTATCCAGCGTCGGCTGGTCGCCGGTATAGGCGTGGATCGTCGTCATGAAGCCCTTTTCGATGTCGATGGCATTGTTGAGGACCATCGCCACGGGCGCCAGGCAATTGGTGGTGCAGGAGGCGTTGGAGATCACCATGTGGTCCTTGGTGATCTTGTCGTGGTTGCAACCGTAGACCACGGTCAGGTCGGCGCCGTCCGAAGGGGCGGAGACGATGACGCGCTTGGCGCCGGCGGCAAGATGCGCGGACGCCTTGTCCTTCGCGGTGAAAATGCCTGTGCATTCCAGCGCGATGTCGACGCCAAGATCCTTCCAGGGCAGCTGCGACGGATCCTTCACCGCCAGCACCTTGAACTTCTCCTTGCCGACGCTGATCATGTCGCCGTTGACTTCCACGTCACGCGGGAAGCGGCCATGGACGCTGTCGTAGCGCAACAGATGGGCATTGGTCTCGACCGGGCCGAGATCGTTGACGGCGACGACGTCGATATCCGTACGGCCGGATTCGTAGATCGCGCGAACGATGTTGCGGCCGATGCGGCCAAATCCGTTAATGGCAACTCTGACAGTCATGCTCGGTTCTCCTTGGGGGGCGAAAGTCGGTGCCGCGGGACCAAAATCAACGCGCCCGTGGCAAAGATCAATGTGACTTCTTGTGCAGCGCCGCTTCTGCCGCCTTCACCGTCGCGTCGGCGGTGATTCCGAAATGCGGATAGATCTGCTCGATCGGTCCGCTGGCGCCGAAGCCGGTCATGCCGATGAAGATGCCGTCGAGGCCGATGAAACGATCCCAGCCGAGCCGGATCGCCGCCTCGATGGCGATCTTGACCGGCGCACCGCCGATTATCGCAGCCTTGTAATCGTCGCTCTGCTTTTCGAACAGTTCGAAGGCGGGCACCGATACGACGCGCGTCGGGTGGCCGTGCGCCTGCAACTGCGTACGCGCGGCGAGCGCGATCTCGACCTCGGAACCGCTGGCGAAGATGGTGACCTCCGCGTCGCCGTTCGCAGTCGCGAGTTCGTAAGCGCCGTAGGCGCAAAGGTTCTCCTCGACGAATTCGGTGCGCACCGCCGAAAGGTTCTGGCGAGTAAGGGCGATAGTGGACGGCGTCTTCGCCGATTCCAGCGCGAGCTGCCAGCATTCGGCGACTTCGGTCGCATCGGCCGGGCGGAACACGGTGTGATTTGGGATGGCGCGCAACGCCGCCAACTGCTCGACCGGCTGATGCGTCGGGCCGTCCTCGCCGAGGCCGATGGAATCGTGCGTCATCACGAAGATCGAACGGATGCCCATCAGCGAGGCAAGCCGCATCGCCGGACGGGCATAATCGGAGAAGACCAGGAAGGTACCGGAATAGGGGATGACGCCGCCATGCAGCGCCATGCCGTTCATCGCAGCCGCCATGCCATGTTCGCGGATGCCGTAATGGACGTAGCGCTCGCCGTAATCCCCGGCCGAAATGGGCTTGGTCTGGCTGGTCCGGGTGTTGTTGGAGCCGGTCAGGTCGGCCGAGCCGCCGATGGTCTCGGGCGCCACCGCATTGATGACCTCCAGCGCCATTTCGCTCGACTTGCGGGTGGCGACCTTCGGCCTGTCGCTGGCGAGCTTCTGCTTGTATTCCGCGATCGCCCCATCCAGGCCGCCGGGTAGCTCGCCGCGCATGCGGCGCTCGAATTCGGTGCGGATCTCGCTTTCGGCGGCGGCAAGCCGCTGTTCCCATTCCTTGCGCTTCTTGCCGGCATTGAGGCCCGACAGGCGCCAAGCATCGAGAATGTCAGAAGGCACCTCGAATGCCGGGGCCGTCCAGCCCAGCGCCTTGCGCGTGGCTGCGATCTCATCGGCGCCGAGCGGCGAGCCGTGCGCCTTGTTGGTGCCGGCCTTGGTCGGTGCGCCGAAGCCGATGGTGGTCTTGCAGGCGATCAGCGTCGGCCGGTCCGAATGGTGTGCGAGTTCGATCGCGTCGGCGATCGCGTCCGGATCATGGCCGTCGCAGCGCATGGTGTTCCAGCCGGAGGCGTCGAAACGCTCCAGCTGGTCGGTGGAATCGGCGAGGGATACGGGGCCGTCGATGGAGATGTTGTTGTCGTCCCAAAGTACGATCAGCTTCGACAGCTGCAGGTGGCCGGCAAGCGAGATCGCCTCCTGGCTTATGCCTTCCATCAGGCAGCCGTCGCCGGCGATCACATAGGTGTAGTGGTCGACCAGCGCGTCGCCGAAGCGCGCATTGAGGATGCGCTCGGCGAGCGCCATGCCGACCGAGTTGGCCAAGCCCTGGCCGAGCGGGCCGGTGGTGGTCTCGATGCCGGCGGCATGGCCGTATTCGGGATGGCCGGCTGTCCTAGAGCCGAGCTGGCGGAAGTGCTTGATCTCGTCGATGGTGATGTCTTCGTAGCCGGTCAGATAGAGCAGCGAATAGAGCAGCATCGAGCCGTGGCCCGCCGACAGGACGAAGCGGTCGCGGTCCGGCCAGGCCGGGTTCTTCGGGTCGTGCTTCATGAAGCGGGTGTAGAGCACCGTCGCCATGTCGGCTGCGCCCATCGGCAGGCCGGGATGGCCGGAATTGGCCTTTTCTACCGCGTCCATCGAAAGGAAGCGGATCGCATTGGCCATCCGGTCATGTTTTTCGCGCTGATTCATCATGGACTCGCTGCAGAGTGGATGGCGGGGCAACAGCGGCGTCGTGTCCCCCGAAAAAGGCAGGCGACACATAGCAGGCGCGCCGCGTGAGTCAACAAAAGCGGCGCTCTTTCCACGCCGGTCCGGCGGCCTCGCCGCGGGTTGTGCAGCGATAGCAGGGGACAGCCCGAATCACTTTGTTGACGGCTGCTTCACACGACGCCTAATGTTTCGCGGATAAATCGTTCTGAACGCGGACGATTCGGTGATGGGCGGGGTTGGACAGGAGCCATGACCGGGGAAACGACGCTCAAGGAAGTGATAAGCCGGCTCGGCAGGGCCATCGATGCGCTGGAACAGGGCGTCGCTACCCGCCTCGAACACGAGCAGGATTATTCGGAAGCCGAAGCCGAAGTGCAGCGCATGAACGCCGACCGCAGCCGGCTGGCGCAGGAACTCGACAATTCCGAGGCCCGCGCCGAGAGGCTGGAGGAGGCCAACAAGGAAGTTTCCCGGCGTCTCGTAACCGCCATGGAAACCATCCGCGCGGTTCTGGACAGGTGATCCGATGGCGCAAGTGACAGTCACAATCGACGGCAAAGCCTATCGCATGGCCTGCGACGAAGGCCAGGAAGAACATCTGATCGACCTCGCCCAGCGCTTCGACCGCTACGTCTCGCATCTGAAGGATTCGTTTGGCGAGATCGGCGACCAGAGGCTGACCGTCATGGCCGGCATCATGGTCATGGACGAGCTTGTGGAACTGCAGAAGCGGGTCAAGGGCATGGAGGGCGAGATCATGACCCTGCGCAAGACCCGCGACGATGCGCTGATCAAGGCCGACAAGAACGATGCGGCGCTGACCGGCGCGCTCAGCGGCCTTGCGCAGCGGATGGAAGATCTGGCGTTGAAGCTGGCGGTGAGGAAAGAGCAGGGCGAGGCCCAATAGCTTTGGCGGTGGCGAAGCGGGCAGATAGCGCCAAACGCGTTCTCAAATTCTCGTCCTGTGGGAGAAGGGAGAGCGCAACCTTTATGCCCAAACAAAAACCGCGCCGGCAGCGCCGACGCGGTCTGACTTAAGTTCCTGCCGAAGGTCCTTACGCCGCCGGCTGCGCCTCGATGGTGCGCAGGGCCTGCGCCTGGCGCTTGGCCGCGGCTTTCACTGCGTCCTGCACCTTCTCGAACGCCCGCACCTCGATCTGGCGCACGCGCTCGCGGCTGATGTCGAATTCGCCCGACAGTTCCTCGAGCGTCAGCGGCTCTTCCGATAGTCGCCGGGCCTCGAAGATGCGCTTTTCGCGATCATTGAGGACCGACATGGCGCCGGCGAGCATCGAGCGGCGGTTATCCAGTTCGTCTTGCTCGATCAGAATGGTCTCGGCGCTTTCATGGTCGTCGACCAGCCAGTCCTGCCATTCGCCGGATTCGCCTTCGGTCGCGCGGATCGGCGCGTTGAGCGAAGCGTCGCCGGAAAGCCGGCGGTTCATCGAGATGACCTCGGCTTCGCTGACGTTCAGCCGGGTGGCGATCTCGGTGATCTGCTCCGGCTTCAAATCGCCTTCGTCAAGCGCCTGGATCTTGCCCTTCACCTTGCGCAGGTTGAAGAACAAGCGCTTCTGATTGGCGGTAGTGCCCATTTTCACGAGGCTCCACGAACGCAGGATGTATTCCTGGATCGAGGCCTTGATCCACCACATGGCGTAGGTTGCCAGCCGGAAGCCGCGCTCCGGTTCGAATTTCTTGACGGCCTGCATCAGGCCGACATTGCCCTCGGAAATGACCTCGCCGATCGGCAGCCCATAGCCGCGATAGCCCATGGCGATCTTGGCCACGAGACGCAGATGGCTGGTCACGAGCTTGTGTGCCGCACCCGTATCCTCATGCTCCTGATACCGCTTGGCGAGCATGTACTCTTCCTGCGGCTGAAGCATCGGAAAACGGCGGATTTCTTCCAGATAGCGGCTGAGGCCGCCTTCCCCGGAAACAATGCTTGGTAGTGTCTGGGCCATAAAGCACCCTCCTCTCGAAATTTTGCCCCCTGAACAAGGCAGGCATGTGGCGCGGAAGCGTCGTCACCCGTCCGCGACAAACACTCTTATATAGGAACAAAACCGGAAAATCCAGCATTTGTTCAACTTTAAACAGTGTGTCACGCCAAAGTGAACGACGCCAGTCAGGTTTTCTCAACCGATGTTCAGAGATTCCGAAAGCCGGCGACCAGTTCTTCCATGTCTGCCGGAAGCGGCGCCTCGAAGCGCATCAGCTCGCCCGAAACCGGGTGACGGAAGGCCAGCAGGCGCGCATGCAGGGCTTGGCGCGGAAAGGCATTGACCTTCGATTTCAGTGGCTCGGGCAGGCGGTTCGCCTTGCTGCGGAACGCCGCGCCGTAATCGGGATCGCCGATTACGGGATGACCGATATGGGCCATGTGCACGCGGATCTGGTGCGTGCGCCCGGTTTCAAGGCGGCACTCGACGAGGGCTGCCCTGGCGAACTCCTCCTGTTTTTCGCCGAAGCGCTCCAGCACTGCGTAGTGTGTTACCGCGTGGCGGGCGTCATCGCGGCCTTCTGGCACCACCGCCCGCCTGGTCCTGTCGGAGGCGCGGCCTAGCGGCGCGTCAATGGTGCCGGCCCTGCGCTGCGGGATATTCCAGACCAGCGCAATATAGGCACGTTCGAGATCGCTGGCGCGGCCGTGATCGGCAAAAGCCTCGGACAGCGCCTGATGGGCGCGATCGGTCTTTGCCACCACCATGACGCCTGACGTGTCCTTGTCGAGGCGGTGGACAATGCCGGGCCTTCTGACGCCGCCTATCCCCGAAAGGCTGTCGCCGCAATGGTGGATCAGGGCATTGACCAGCGTGCCGGTCCAGTTGCCAGCGCCGGGATGGACGACGAGTCCGGGCGGCTTGTTGAGCACGATCAGCTGGTCGTCCTCGAAAAGTATGTCGAGCGGGATGTCTTCGCCGACCGGCTCCGCCGGTTCCGGCTCGGGCAGCTCCAGCGCCACGTCGTCGCCCGAAACCATCTTGCGCTTCGGCTCGTTCACCACCGCGCCGCCGACACGGACTGCGCCCTGCCTGATCAGCGCCTGGACTCGGTTGCGCGAAAAGTCCGGGCCAAGCGCTGCCGCGAGCCACTGGTCGAGCCGCAGCCCTGCGGCGTCGGGACCGGCCGTCAGCCCTTTCAATGCAGCGCCGGCTTCGCTATCAGGATCGCTCATCGCAGACAATTCCAGGTTTTTCCCACTATGGCGCGGCCGACGATTGACGATAACGAGGAAAAGCCGCTCGATCCGGCCGTCGAGAAAGTGCGCCGCAAGCTCGTCCGCTTCGTAGCGATCAATCTCGGCCTGCTGTTCCTGGCCCTTATGGCGGTGCTGGCGGCGGTTGTCTACAAAACCGGCGCGCCGAGCGAGATCGTGTCCGTCGGCGGAAACGAGGCGGTGCCGTCGCCCGCTGAAGGCGGCGTGATGGCCGGCGACATCATCCTTCCTGCCGGCGCGAGGCTCGTTTCCCATTCGCTGTCGGGAAACCGGATCACGCTGGAGGCAGAGCTCGCCGGCGGCGGTCGGGCGCTTTTCCTCTATGATATAGCCGAGAAGCGTATCATCGGCCGCTTCGACCTGAAATCCGAGTGAGCGGATGATGGCTGAAGGCGTGCGAAAGATCGCCACAGTCGCGCTGGTCGTGGCCGACTACGATGAAGCCATTGCCTGGTATACGCAGAAGCTCGGCTTTCATCTCGTCCAGGACGTTGACCTCGGCGGTGGCAAGCGCTGGGTCACGGTCGGTCCCGCCGAGGGCGGCGCCGGGGCGCATCTCCTTCTTGCCCGAGCCGATGGCGACAAGCAGCGCTCGCATGTGGGCGACCAGACCGGTGGCCGCGTTTTTCTGTTCCTCGAGACCGATAATTTCTTCCGCGACTACAAAGCCATGTTGGCGCGAGGCGTCGAATTCCGCGAAGAGTCGCGTCGCGAGGCCTATGGGACGGTCGCGGTCTTCGCCGATCTCTACGGCAATCTTTGGGATTTGATCGAGCCGAGTAGCTGAGGCATTCGGGCCGCGCCTTTCGGCGCGGTCGCTCGAGCCTTGCGAATCGCGGTTGCATTTTTCCGGCGGTCGGACTATACGCCCCGAACTGTCAGCGCCCATCGTCTAGCGGTCAGGACGGCGCCCTCTCACGGCGCAAACAGGGGTTCGATTCCCCTTGGGCGTACCAACACTTTCAAGCACTTAGCACCTCCCATTCCCGTTCTTGTCCAATGTCTGGCCAATATACCTGCTTGGACAGAGATGGAATCAGTTGCGTAGTTGACAACTCACGTGGTTCCCTCCCAATGCAACGGGAGGGGAAAATGAACGACAACATGATTGGGGATTTTGAGGGGTTGCTCGCTGTCGAGCGGACCAAACTCAACGATCAGGTGAAGCGCGAGATCGGCAAGACAACAGCGCAGTTTTCAGCGAGGGGCTCTCTCCAAAGCAGTATGGCCATTAAAGGCGTTGTGGATGTAGCCAGCCGAACCATCCCGATTTTTGCGCAGGCGACACTAAACCTTATCATTCGTTCCACCACCGCACACGGTATTGCAATTAATTCGACAAACCGCGACGAGATCAGAACGCTAGTCGCGGGGCACGTCAGTAACGAAGTAGCCAGGCTACGTGCAATCGTGAGCGAAGCGCCACCACTCAAGTCAAAGAGTATGGCGCCGACTGGCGAAACCCTCCTCGCCGAACTCGGCCGGATAGAAAAACTGGAAATGCAGCGGATAACGGGTGAACTTGCCCTCATAGCGGCATCGAACGACAAGCGCATAGCCGATGGCGTTTCAAATAACAGCCCCACACTCGTCTTCAACGCTCCGGTCGGCGTCGTACAGACTGGCCCCGGTAGTTATGGGATCGCAAATCAGGTTATCGACTCCGCCGCGCGCGAAGCGCTTGAAAACGCCTTCACCGCGTTGCTGGAGGTACTGGCTGCCGAAGAAAGTGAGGACGTTCCCTTCGATCGTCTGGAAGTCGAGGAACTGGCGATCGAGGGCAAATCAGAACTCTCGAAGGAGAAGCCAAATCGTACGCGGTTGAAGACCATCGTAAGCGGGATTGGAGGCGCAATATCCTATGCGCCGAAGTTCAAAGACGCATACGACACCCTGAAATGGGCGGGAGCGCTTGTCGGAATTAGCCTTCCCTGATCTGAGAAAAACCCCCAGGGCCCACCGTTGATTTCCAAGGGTTTCCTGCGACTATCGGCAAATCCGCGCGACATGCGTGCGACATGGGAGGGCAGAGCAGGTGTGGTATCGTTTCCTACTCGCAGTGGCTTTGACCTCCATTTCCTGGGTGGCAGTTGCGCAGGACCTTTTCACAGGAGGGGTTTACCTCTGCACTGTGGAGGAAGTTTCTAATGATATGAGTTCGCCTCTGTCTGTTGGCGAGAAGATCCTCGCCGGGCTGGCGAGGATCGAGCCCCCGACAATGACCCTTATCTTTGAAGGCGGCGCCGGAAGGCAAATGAAGTGCAAAACAGTTGGCAGGGTGTGGGTATGCGATAATCCCTATATCAAGCGACAAGACATTTTTGATATCGAGAAACTGTCGATGGTCCTCGCACGAGGCTCCGAACCGCTTGAGGATTTCGAGAGACTTAGTTGTTCCCCGTTTTCGTTTTAGGCCACGCCAGAGAGTTCAGTATGCGCAATGTCGGGAATTAGCGGCACAAAAAAGTGCCGAGGCTAATTCGCACCCAGCGTATGGTGATCGCGGAGCCGCCCGCCAGGGCGGCTGTCTGGCACGGCGCGCCGGCACTGAGAATGGCGTGCGGCTGAGAAAGGAAAGGGCCCCAAATGGATAGTTCGGTCGGACGTAGGCTTGGCGCACCCTTAGGTCGGAAGGATGAGCCCCAATGCGCGTACGTTTGCGACTTCAGGACAGAACCGGACATGCGGTGGAAACGGTCAAGATTGTTTGAGCCCGCTGTATCACCTCCACTGATCCTTCCATGGATCGTTCTCAATCCAGCCGGAAACGCTGCCAATGAGAATTGCGGTAAGCCCTTCCCGTTCGTGCGACGAGGCGCAGCCTGGACCATGGCGGTAATGAGTTGGAAGTGGGGCTTTAGCGGCTTTATCACCTACAATCTTTTTCCGTTTGAGCATGGTGACCCAAAAGAAATCAAAGAGCCGATTCGCCGCCGCGCTCGCGATATTCTGGCGTCATACAAAAAAATCGCGAGTGACATCGCGCAATTTGACTCTGCGATCCTTGCCTGGGGATCAGAACTGAAGCGCGAAACTGACGAGTTCGCGCCTCGGCTGATGGAGCAAATTGCATTGATGCGGCCTTCGCCGCTCATCAAGTGGCGCATCGGTCAAACTGCAACCGGATATCCATTTCATCCAAGCCGGAAGCGGCACGACTCGCGCCCGGAACGCATCCCCGAGAACGGCGGCGGAGCCGGTGTGAGGTTAACACAATGAGCGGATACAACACCGGCATAGCAGCCGAATATTTTGTGCTGTCGCAACTTTACCGCCAAGGCCACGAAGCTTACGTGACCCTTGGCAACAGAAAGGCCATCGACATCAGGGTAGTGTTCCCTGGTGAGCAGGCAATCTCCATCGACGTTAAATCCGTCAGGGGATATTCATCGATCCCTATGAACAACGTTTTGATAGCACCACACCATTTTATCATCTGCGTGATATATCGAAATCGCTTTGAGAAGCTTGAATATTTCCCCGATGTGTATGTTGTCCCCAGCGAGGAACTTGGTGCCATACTACGGGATTTCAACGGACAACTTCGATTGTTCCGCGGTCCTTTAGACCGGTTCCTGAACGCATGGCACTTGCTGGCACGCGATGTTCCGCCTGCGGTCTGAGGATCGAGCCAAGCGCGAAGGAAACATTGGAAGCAGCTGCGAAAGCCGATATCGTTAGAACGTGGCGTCCTATGTCGAAAAACTAGTGGGTTACCGATCTGGAGGCAAAGGGATTCCTCCCCAAAGGCACTGCCGAATGAAGGGCGCAAAAGCCCTGTGGGGCGTCTGTGGGATGCCTCACATGCTGGGTTATCGGAAATGGGTCGGACGCATTGACCGCCGGCCTTCACTGTTCCGCGCCGAAGCCTGTCTATGACTGGGAGGGCGGTTCGTATTGCCCTGAACACCCTTTGCATCCGACTCCGGTGACGGCTAGTCTCTCTAAACGCGTGCGAAATTTAACTTCCTCATAGGGCCGTTCCGGTATACTAACACGTTGCAACTATTTTTCAGTTGCAGCGAACCTACCAGTTGGCCAAACGTTGGTAGAAATCGAATGGCTCAGCTGGCGAAGCTTGTCGAGGCGCTGAAAGAATGCAACGGACCTTTCCCGTACCGGGACGTGAAGCGCATCCTGGAGGGCTTGGGTTGCGAAGAGCGGCAAACTGGTGGCGGCAGTAGACGACGGTTCCTACACGTCGCTTCCAAGCGAATGATACTCCTGCACGAACCGCATCCCGGGAACGAAATTAAACCCTACGTTGTCCGCGAGATTCGTGAAACTCTGATTGAGATGGGTCTCATATGAGCACAGTAAAATATAAAGGCTACCAAGCCTCTGTCGAATATGAAGACGGCACACTCTTCATAAAGGTGTTGCATGTCGATGATTTGCTGATTGCTCAATGCGAGAGCGCCGCAGATGTTGATAAGGCATTTGCGGAACTAATCGAAGGCTACTTGGCCGACTGCGCCGAGCTTGGAAAAAGCCCGACCAAGCCGTTCAAGGGCAGCTTCAACGTCCGCATGACACCGGAACTTCACAAACGGTCGGCCATGGCTGCCGCAGACGCCGGCCTTACACTGAACTCGTGGATCGTTGCCGCTGCCACCGATAAACTGGAATGCGGTCATCTTACACAGCGCGTTGACAATGTGCTTCGGACGCAACGCGAGGAAATCGACCCTCTTAGGAGGCAACGTGAGGAAATCGATCTTATGCAGAGGGTTGCTAGACCGAAGCTTTCAAAAGTTCGTGTCAGTGCCGAACACCGCGTACTAGAGTTTGAAAGGATTCTTTCTATCCGTACTGGAATAGTGACTTCGTACACACGAAAGCCTACTGCGCGGTGGGGGAATTAATGGCGCTGGAAAAGAAGAGTTATTATCAGGCTAGAGAATTGGACGAAAAGCTTTCGTCAATTTCCTCTCTTGTGTTGCTAGAATTTTCTACAAAACTTGATGTTATTGCCCCAACCTCTGATGAGAATGTTACGATATTTTATCGCTCTGCTGTAAACGTGCCAACCCTGGTAGCAGGTTCAGATAAATACGTTGTCATTTGTCACGTCAGTGCTGGAAAGCAAATGGAAGGAGCCGAGTCGAGTATATCCGCTTACTATGGCTTAACATTTGAGTCTGATTCTTCATCGGAAGACGAGCTGCTCAACAATGCGAAATTGCTCGCGACCTATTCGGTTTGGGGCCGCTTCTCGGTCCTTTTTGATTTAATAAACAGTCAGATGGAGCTTGAACTCCCAACTCTACCAGCCAGACCGCGTTCCATCGACGTAATGGATGCTTCACATTCCGAGCAGGCCAGCGAACGTTGAAACCGCTGACAGACGAAACGAGCACCAGTTATCACGGCTGAGATTCATTGCCACTGCACCGCGCTTGCTGCGCTCCGATCATAGCTCCTCAATGCCACCATTCTCGCGCGCTGACAGCACTGAATGCGGCAATCGTCACGGCCATTGAGGCGGTCACCGGCAACAAAGCACCCTGGATGCGTGTCCGACTTCGACCAGCATCCGGGGGTACAGGCCGCCTGCGAACGAGCCCCCCCCCAAACATAGAGTTGGGTGCAAGTAGCCCCCCGCGAGGGGTCCGGAATGCGAACAGATTGGAACACATGCCTCGCTCGGGTCAGCATTGCGCCCGGTTAAGGATAGCGGCATGATCTTCCCGGTCGCCTGAACAGGTGACGGGGGTACAAATGGGCGCGCGCCTCTTAGCCATCGTATCGTCGCTGGCCGTGACAGCAAGTTGCGTTTCGGCACGAGCGCAATGTGATCCGAACTACGACCCATGTGTTCCAGTGGCGACCGATGTCGACTGTGCCGGCGGTAGCGGGAACGGGCCGGCCTATGTTGCCGGTCCGGTTACAGTTACTGGGACAGACATCTACGATCTGGACCGAGATGGCGACGGAACTGGGTGTGAAGGATGATCGAGGTAATTTCTGCACTGCTAATTTCATGCTGGCCGATTGTGGTGACCGACGGGGACACCATCAAATGCAACGGACAGCTTATGCGGCTCCTGGGAGATGGCATAGCAGACGTCTCAGGCGTGGACACGCCCGAGCTGCGGAAATACCGGTGCGAGCGCGAGAGGATCGGGGCGCTTCGAGCTAAGAAGCGTTTGAATGAGCTGGTCGCAATCCCCGGCACAACAATTGAGCACTCAGGAGCTGTCGACGACAGTGGGCGTCCGCTGGTGCGGATCAGACTTCCCGATGGGAGAACCGCTGAGAGCGTTCTTCTGGAAGAAGGGTATGCTCTCGATTGGTCGCCTAACCACCGAAACGACTGGTGCTACGACTGAGAACCAAAGTGCATAGGGCTCTATCAGAAGTCCATTTAGCGTAAAGCTTGAGCAGCAAGATGCCAAATAACACGCCAAAAGTTTTTTTAGACGCAAACATACTAATCGCAGCAGGTAAACCGCCCGGCGGACCTGAGATTCAGCGCGTTATCGATCTTGTTGAGGCTGAGATCATAACCATTCTTGCCACGGACCTCACTGTCACAGAGGTTGCAAAAAAGCACGCGGAGAATGACTATGAGGTAATAAGAGACATTGGGCGAGCTCATTTCCGCAGTATTTTAGAACTAGTGACAGGAGTCCCGCTACCAATTGTCAGTAAGGCAGAATTGAAGAGTAAGCTGATCAAGACATACGAGACTTCGACCAATGAGATGTTTAAATCCCTTAAAGCTAAGATGCTTGCAATAGATGGAATAAAGCCTTCGACTATCTTGGCGGCGTATGCTGCTAACGAAGGTTTCTTTAGCGGAGAGGGAAAGAAAAACCAATTTCCGGATGCATTCATATTCGAAAGTCTGAAGGCAGAGGCTTCCGAGAGTACCAGAGTGATTATAGTGTCTAATGACGGTGACTTTATAAATCCCGCGACGTCTGTTCCGAATATCTCACTAGTGATGTCTCTGCCTGCCTTGTTTGGCAGTCTGGGGCTTGAAATGGATGCTCCTGAGATTGATGAGTTCCTCGAAGAAAACAAGGGCACGCTAATTGAGAAGATCGGCGAGGAGCTGTCGAACTGGGGTCTAATTGGAGACGTTGAGGATTCCGAAGTCTACGATATTGACCCCATAGACGTCGAAATCGAAAATATGACAGCCTTCAAGGGAACTGAAGAAGGTGGCTCCATCCTAGTTATCGGTCGCTTAGCAGTTAAGGCCGACCTATATTATAGCCATCCAGACTGGGATACTGCATCGTATGATTCGGAGGACAAGGTCCTCATTCCCTGGGATACGGTCACTGGCGAAACCACAGTGGACGTGACCATTGACGTATCGATGTCAGTTGCAATTGACGATGACGGAGAGCCAACGGCAGTTGAAACGTTAGACTTTCGAAACGGAAACTTTCAATATGTGCAGTTGCACCCCTATGAAAACTACAAGTAAGATTTCTTTGGCGATTCCGGGCGGGCGAACGTGCGGGATTAGTTAGGAGACGGGTTTTCCGTCATCCTGATCCGTTTTGATTTTATCGGCGTTGTCTGCGTCTCCCGGAACGAGCGGCAAGGAAGCGCATAGGTCCGCGCTGTTAGAGGAAGCCGATTAGTTGTCACCTAGTCTCTTTTTCATCCAGCTTGCTATCTTGCTTCTGCCTGGGGTCATCTGGGCGCGGGTCGATGCAAATTATGGTGCTAAACAGGACCGATCGCAGTTCGAGTTCGGCTTGCGCTCGGTGCTATTCGGCCTCACCGCTCACGCGCTCACCTACGTACTATTTCTTGTTGTACGGCAGCCCTTTGAGGTGATCGATCTCGCGAAAGCTTCACAGAACAGTGTTTTGACCCGTGGGATGGTCATTCAAACCCTTGCGGCGATCGTGGTAGGGTTTGCCGCCTCGGTTGTCTGGCTCTACGCCGTGAACTACAAGTGGCTTACACGACTCCTTCAAACGATCAATGCCACGAAGCGATATGGCGATGAGGACGTTTGGGAGTACATGTTCAATTCAAGCGACGTCTCGGTCCGCTTTGTTCACGGTAAGCGTAGAGCTCAGACCGTTTGGGCTTCGAAGTTCCAAGG
>NZ_AHAM01000038.1 GCF_000236565.1 Mesorhizobium alhagi CCNWXJ12-2
TATGCCGGCATCATCCCGCACCGGGCGCTGAATGCAATGATCAGCCGGCGCGGCGGTGAATGGTGGGCCAACGCCATTCGGCGCTCGGCCACCGTGCTTGTCGTGGAAATCGGCGGCAAGGTCGCCGGCTACACCACCGTCGGCCGCAACCGTGCCCGCGAACTGCCCCAGCAGGGCGAAATCTACGAGCTTTACCTCCGTCCGGAATATCAGGGCGTGGGGCTGGGCAGCCGGTTGTTCGCCGCGGCCAGGCAGAAGCTCGCCGACCATGGGCTGAAGGGCATGGTCGTATGGGCGCTGGAGGACAATATCAACGCGCTATCCTTCTATGCCGGGGCCGGCGGCCGCGATGTCGCCGAGGGTGTGGAAGTGTTCGACCAGAAGGCGCTGAAAAAGGTCGCCTTCGTCTGGGACTGACGCCTGAATCCTTCACCTGCGATCTTTGAACTTACCCGTCCGCTGTTGCGCTTGGCGCTTGCTGCGGCTATCGAGCCGCGCGGGGGCACAACGGGAAACCATCCATGCGCATCGAAGCCATCGCCATCGGCAAGAATCCGCCTGACGACGTCAATGTCATCGTCGAGGTTCCGGTCGGGGGCCAGCCGATCAAATACGAAATGGACAAGGAAGCCGGGACGCTGTTCGTCGACCGCTTCCTCTATACGCCGATGACCTATCCCGGCAATTACGGGTTCGTTCCGCACACGCTCTCGGGCGACGGCGATCCGATCGACGTGCTTGTTTGCAATACCCGCGAACTGATCCCGGGCTGCGTCATCAATGTCCGCCCGATCGGCGTCCTGATCATGGAAGACAATGCCGGCCAGGACGAGAAGGTGATCGCTGTCCCGTCGCCCAAGCTGACGCGCCGCTACGAGAACATCTTCGAATACAGCCAGCTGCCGGAGATCACGCTGCAGCAGGTCGAGCATTTCTTCGAGCACTACAAGGATCTGGAGCCCGGCAAATGGGTCAAGATCGGCGGCTGGCACGATTCGGCGCGCGCCAAGCAGATGATCGTCGAAGCCATCGAGCGGGCCAAGAACGCCAAATAATCACTGATCGGCGCGACTGAACTCGGGCAGCGGCACATCGCCGCTGACCAGCACGCGCTCGTCGGCGCCGCAGGCGAAATCGCGCGCCTGTTCGTCTGCGATCTTGCGCGCTGTTTCGTTGGCTTTCGGATTGCCGGTGGCCACGACCAGCCCGACGGCGCAGCCGTCGCGCTCGGCAATCTGGCCCACCTTGGCGACGACCAGGACCTCGGTTTTCTTTTCCGGACTGTCGGGGTCATTGCTGACGAACCAGCGATGGATGGTGGCGAAAGGCAAAGCCCGGTCGCCATCCATCTCAACGCGCCACTCGATTTTCGGGCCGGCGGAATTGAATGCGGCGAAGCTCTCCCAGGTCGGCGCGAGATCGCCCGCGGGCGGAAAGCCGTAAAACACCGATTCCCTCAAATCGGCCGAGTAGATGATGACGGGGTAGCCGCTGTAGCCGGTGCAGACCAGATTTGCCCAGTCGCCTTCGCCTTCCCCGGCCGCGGCGAAGGTGGTGCAGCCCCTCTCGGCATCGAGGTCGGTGTAGACGCTCGAGATTTCGCCGGCCCAAGCCGTCTGGCAAAGGCTGAAAAAGGCCAATCCGAAGATGATTGCTTTCACGGCGGTCACTCCCTCAAAGGCAAGCCGAAGCCTAACGCGGGCCTAGCCCGGAAACAACCTGAAGCAGCAACGCCGGAAGGATTTCGAAGTTGTGTCGGGGCTACTCCGCCGCGCCCCTGAACGCGTCGGCGCCGGTCTCGAACTGCAGCTTCGCAAGCCGTGCGTAGATGCCGCCCTTCTCTACTAGGCTTTTATGCGTGCCTTCCTCGACGATGCGGCCGGCATCCATGACCAGGATGCGGTCGGCCTTCAGCACAGTCGCAAGCCGATGCGCGATGACGATCGTGGTGCGGCCCTGCATCAGCCGCTCCAGCGCCGTCTGCACTAGCGTCTCGCTTTCGGCGTCGAGCGCCGAGGTCGCCTCGTCGAGCAGCAGGATCGGCGCGTCGCGCAGGATGGCGCGGGCGATCGCAACGCGCTGGCGCTGGCCACCCGACAGCATCACGCCGCGCTCGCCGACGGGCGTGTCGTAGCCCTTGTCCAGCCGCTCGATGAATTCGTCGGCCAGCGCCTCGCGCGCCGCCTGCTCGATCTCGGCGTTCGTCGCACCCGGCCTGCCGAAGGCAATGTTTTCGCGCGCGGACGCGGCAAAGATCGTCGTGTCCTGTGGCACGATCGCGATGCGGTTTCGCACCTCCTGCGGGTCGGCTTCGCGCACATCGACGCCGTCGACCAGGATTTGTCCGTATTGCGGATCGTAGAAGCGCAGGAGCAGCGAAAACACCGTGCTCTTGCCGGCGCCGGAAGGGCCGACGATGGCCACCGTCTCGCCGCTCTTCACCGAAAAGTTCAATCCGTGCAGCGTCGGCAGGTCGCGTCGCGAGGGATACGAGAACGAAATGTCGCGGAACTCGACCAGCCCCCTTGCCGGCGAGGGCAGGGGCTTCGGCGCTGCCGGCGCAATGATCGCCGGCTCCTCGGCCAGGATCTCGGTCAGCCGCTCGGCCGCGCCCGCCGCCTGGCTGAGTTCCCCCCACACTTCCGACAATGCGCCGAGAGCGCCGGCGGCGAACACCGAATAGAGCAGGAACTGGCCGAGCGTGCCCGGCGACAGCGCTCCCGAAAGCACGTCGCGCGAGCCGAACCACAGCACGGCCACCACCGAGGAAAAGATGGTGAAGATGGCGAAGAAGGTAAGGAAGGAACGCGCGAAGACCGATGAGCGCGCCGCCGTAAACGCCGACTCCACCGCCTGGCCGAAACGGCCGGTCACCAGCCGCTCATTGGTGAAAGCCTGCAATGTGCGCATCGAGCCTATCTGCTCGCTGGCATAGGCGGTGGCTTCGGCCAGCGTGTCCTGCGCGGCGCGCGATTTGCGCCGGACCGAGCGGCCGAAGGCGACCAGCGGCAGCACGATCAGCGGGATGGCGGCGATCACCAGGCTCGACAATTTCGGGCTGGTCACGATCATCATGGCGACCGCGCCGAGGCCGAGTATGACGTTACGCAGCGCGATCGAGGCAGTGGCGCCGACGGCGGATTTGATCTGCGTGGTGTCAGCGGTCAGCCGCGAGACGATCTCGCCCGACTGCGCCGTGTCGAAGAAGGCCGGCGACAGTTTCGTCACATGCGAAAACACGTCGCGGCGGAGATCCGCCACCACCCGCTCGCCGAGCGTGATGACGAAATAATAGCGGCAGGCCGAGGCCAGCGCGAGGATCGCGGCGATCACCACCAGCATCGAAAAATAATTGGCGATGAATGCCGAATCCGACCCGGAGAAGCCGTGGTCGATCATGCGGCGCACCGCCATTGGCAGGGTCAGCGTGATCAGCGCGGCGGCCGTCAGCGACAAAAGCGCACCCACGACCAGCTTGCGATAGCGCAGAATGTAGGGGAAAAGCCGCTTCAGGGGGCGGAGCGAGCGCCTGCGCGCATCGTCAGCGCTCCTGCCGGTTTCCGCCATGGCGTATTTCCTCTTCGCCCGGCGATTTGCCGCCGCCGCCCGGCCTTGTGATTCAATTTCGGCTGATGTATAGGCACGCCGACCGTTTTTGAAGCCGTGGCCCCTCATTAGCTGCGGCTTCGAGTTTTAGGAAAGAGGCGCATCGCCGCAGGCTATTAGCCGCGCGCGCCGCGACAACCAGGAACAGACCGATGAAGAGCGACATCCATCCCGACTACCACAACATCAAGGTCGTCATGATCGACGGCACCGAATACACCACACGCTCGACCTGGGGCAAGGAAGGCGACACGATGAACCTCGACATCGATCCCTCCACGCACCCGGCCTGGACCGGCGGCCAGCAGACGCTGCTCGACCGCGGCGGCCGCCTGTCGAAGTTCAAGAAGCGCTACGAAGGCCTCGGCATGTAAGCTGGGTTTTCGAACCGGCTACAGAAACCCGCCTTCGTGGCGGGTTTTTTGTTGGGAGGCTCGCCTTCGTCCGCTGCGGATCAACTCTCGAACTCCCGCAGCGCCATCCGCTTGTAGGCCTCGACCAGCGCGTCTCCCTCGGCCCGGTCGACGGAGATCGCGAGCCGCATCGTCGCCTCGCCCAGATGCATGACCAGAAAGGCCGAGTGGGCAAGCTCGCCCGGATCGGCGTCCGGCCGCAGGCGCGACAGCACCTCGGCCAGCAGCGCGCCGTTGGCGCGACTGTCGGCTAGGTCGATGTCGCGCAGTTCTTTGTCGGCCTGCGTGCCCGACCAGATGTCGCGCATCACCGGCTCAGCCAGAAACATCCCATAGTAAGTGTCGACCAACTCCGAGAACGCCTTCTTCAGCCCGGCAATGTCCCGGACGCCGGCCAGTCCTTCCTCGATGCATTCGCGCCCCTGCGCGTTGCAGCGCTCCGCCAGAGTCCGGATCACCGCGCCCTTGTCGGGAAAATACTGGTAGAGCGAGCCGATCGACACTTTTGCCCGCGCGGCCACATCGCTCATGCGCATGGCGTCGCTGCCGGCTTCCGCGATCAGCGCGGCGGCGGCGGCAAGAATGCGCTCGACGCGTTCGCGGCTGCGCGACTGGCTCGGCGAGCGGCGCGCCGCCGGCATATGAAGCTCTCCCGCGATTTCATTGCCCATTGGTTACTCCACTCGTCCGGTCGATTCCGGTTGACACTCATAATATGAGGGCTTATCACATTTGCAAATGTGAGGGCTGCTCATGTTTATAAATGGAGCTGGGACCATGATCCATCAATCGGAAAAGCCAACGTTGATCCTGGGCGGCACGGGAAAGACCGGGCGGCGGCTGGCGGAGCGCTTGACGGGGCTCGGCAAGCCGGTCCGCATCGGCTCGCGCTCGGGCCGGCCGCCTTTCGACTGGAATGACGAGGCGACTTGGGAGGCGGCGCTCGATGGTGTCGGCGCGGCCTATATCAGCTACTATCCCGACCTCGCCGTACCGGGCGCGGCCGATGCGGTCGGCGCCTTCGCCCGGCTGGCGGTGCGCAATGGCGTGAAGCGTCTGGTGCTCCTTTCCGGCCGCGGCGAGCCGGAGGCGCGACGCGCCGAGCAGGCGGTGCAGGATTCCGGGGCAGACTGGACGATCCTGCGCAGCGCCTTCTTCTGCCAGAATTTCAGCGAGAGCTTTATGCTCGAAGCGCTGAACGCAGGCGTGGTCGCGCTGCCGGTCGGTGACGTGAAGGAGCCTTTCGTCGATGCCGACGACATCGCCGATGCGGCTGTCGCGGCGCTTTCGGAGGACGGCCATGTCGGCCAGCTCCACGAAATGACCGGGCCGCGGCTCCTGACCTTCGCTGAGGCGATCGGTGAGATCGGTAAGGCGAGCGGGCGCGACATTCGCTACGTGCAGATTACCCCACAGGAGTTCGACGCGATGCTGGTCGAACAGCAACTGCCGGCAGAATTCGTCGGGCTTCTGAACGAGCTGCTCACGCAGGTCCTGGACGGCCGCAATTCCTATCTGACGGACGGCGTCGAGCGCGCACTCGGCCGCAAGCCGACGGATTTTTCCGATTATGTGCGGGACGCGGCGGCGACCGGCGTCTGGGAGGTGTAAAATGACCGGCGGTATCGTCTTTGCGCTGACTTTCCTCGCTGCGCTTGGCAGCGGGCTGATGGCGCCATCCTGTCGGTGGCGCTGGCGGCGGTCGCGGCGTTCCGGTGGAGCGATGCCGGCATGGCCTGGCTGCTCGCCGGCAGCCTCTTTTATCTCGTCGGCATCATCGCCGTGACGATCGTCTTCAACGTGCCTTTGAACGATGCGCTGGCCGCGGCCGGTGCCGATACGCCGGAAGGCGCGGCCCTGTGGACACGCTATCTCACGGAATGGACGGCTTGGAATCACGTGCGTACGGTGAGCGGGATTGCAGCGCTGGCTTGCTTCATCATGGCGCTCAGGTAGGGCGCCGGTTTGGCGCTGGGCGGGTCGCCGCCCATATGAAACTCCTGGTTGGGGCCTGAAGGAGTGCGGCCGTGAATGATCAGTTTTCGCGGATGGCGCTTGGAATGGCGGTGGGCATCGGCGTCGGCGCGGTCATCGGAGTGGCGCTCGACAACATCCCGATCGGGACCGCCATCGGCATTGCCATCGGCGCGGCGGCAGGGGCGATGTTCAAATGGGACAGCGGTTGATCGCGGTCGGCAGACGTTGCTATCAGCGGCAAGCATAGCGAAACGAGCCGAGCTGTCGCGTCACTCGCCCTGCGGCTTCTTCCGGTCGGCGTGGCCGAGGTCGCGCTCCGGGTCGATGATGTCGCGAACCAGTTGTTTGAGCTTCGCCGCATCGGGAAAGCCGCCGCCGCGCTTGCGGTCCCAGACCAGGTGCTCGTCGCAGGTTATGGTGAAGATGCCGCCGGTGCCGGGCACGAGCGCGACTTCGCCGAGCTCCGTGCCGAAGGTCGACAGCAGTTCCTGCGCCATCCACCCGGCCCTCAGGAGCCACATGCATTGCGTGCAGTAGGTGATGCGGATGGTGGGTAGAGAATTGGTCATCATTTGATTGCCCCTCACCCTTACCCTCTCCCCGTGAAAGACGGGGAGAGGGGGTCGTCAGCGTTGGAGTATCGCCCTTCTCCCCATTCTTTACGGGGAGAAGGTGCGGGCAGGCGGATGAGGGCTGTGCCGCTCACGCCGCGCTAAGCTTCGCCATCGTCTCCTCGTCGACCTCGAAATTGGCGTAGACGTTCTGCACGTCGTCGTCGTCCTCGAGGGTGGCGACAAGCTTCAGGATCGACTGTGCGCGGTCCTCGTCGACCGGAATGTTGGTCTGCGGCTTCCAGATCACCTTCACCGACGAGGCCTCGCCCAGCGACGCTTCCAGAGCCTTCGACACATCGCCGAGATTCTCGAAGGCGCAGATGATGGTATGGCCGTCCTCGTCCGACTGCACGTCGTCGGCGCCGGCCTCGATCGCTGCGTCCATCACCTCCTCGGCGTTGCCGGCCTTCGCCGGATAGACGATCTCGCCGACGCGGTCCCACATGAACGACACCGAGCCGGTTTCGCCGAGCGCGCCGCCGGCCTTGGTGAAGGCTGCGCGCACGTTGGACGCCGAGCGGTTGCGGTTGTCGGTCAGCACCTCCACGATCACCGCCACGCCGCCGGGGCCGTAGCCTTCGTAGCGTACCTCTTCGTAGGTGTCGGCATCGCCGCCCACGGCCTTGTTGATGGCGCGCTGGATGTTGTCCTTGGGCATGGATTCTGCCTTGGCGTTCTGCACCGCCAGCCTGAGGCGCGGGTTCATCGCCGGGTCGGGAAGCCCCTGCTTGGCGGCCACGGTGATCTCTCGCGCAAGCTTGGAAAACATTTTCGACCGCACGGCATCCTGACGGCCCTTGCGGTGCATGATGTTCTTGAATTGTGAATGGCCGGCCATGGAGCCCCTTTTGGTCGTTATACGGCTATCTGGAATGGCGGCGCTTATAGATAAAACGGCCGCAAAGGTCCAGCCGGAGCTTCACTTGGAGCGCTCGCGAAAATGTGACCTGCGCCCGCTCGCCATGCCGCGATCAGCCGTTAGGCTGTCACGACGCCCGTCCAGGGGAGACCGTCATGCCAGCCTTGCGCCTTCTTGCCGCCTGCCTCGCCGCGATTCTAGCACTTGCCGCTCCGGCTTACGCTCAGGATGAGCCGCCGCCGAGCCGCTGCGTGGCCATCGCCCAAGCGATCCCGAACGTCACCTACGCCAATTTCACGCCGGCCCAAGCGGTCGCGGAAGGCAAGGTGTCTATCACCTATGCCGGGCATTCGACCTACATCATCGAGACGCCGGCCGGCGTCCGCGTCGCCACCGATTTTTCCGGCGTGTACGGCTCCGACCCGCTGCCGCGCGTGGTCACCATGAACAAGGCGCACCGCACCCATTTCACCGATTTCCCCGATAACGGCATCGAATATGTGCTGCGCGGCTGGAACCCAGACGGCGGCCCGGCGAGGCACGCGGTCGTGGTCGACGACGTCTATATCCGCAACGTGCCGACCGACATTCGCGGCCCGGACGTTCTCGGCAAGGACGGCAACTCGATCTTCATCTTCGAGGTCGCCGGCCTCTGCATCGGCCATCTCGGCCATCTCCACCACCGTCTGGAGGATGCGCATTACGGCGCGATAGGCCGGCTTGACGTGGTGATGGCGCCCGTCGATGGCGGCATGACGCTGTCGCTCGACGCCATGACCGAGATCACCGAGCGCCTCTATTCCTCGGTGGTGCTGCCCATGCACCGCCACTCCACGCCCATCGAAGAGTTCCTTGGCAGGCTCGGCGAGGGCTTTGCCGTCGATTTCCGCGACAGCCGCTCGCTGACGCTGTCGCTGCGCACGCTGCCCGACCGGCCGACCATCATCATTCTCGAAGGTGTGTAAAACTCGAACGCTACGCGGATACCCGCGCACGCCGTGGCCCGAGTATCAGATCGTGCGTGACCGGCCGGTACTCCCAGGCGTCGACGCCGACATCATGCTGGCGAGGAACAGGCTTCAGCCTGCCATGCGAATGGCCGTGCAGGTTTATCGAGCCCTTGCCCATCTGGTTCCATGTGCGGAACGGATAATGGCAGAGGATGAGCAGCTTCCCGTCCACCGTCATTTCGGCATAGTGCTGCACGCTGGCCCAGCCGGCGGCCGATATGGTCGCGTCGTCGTCATTGTTGCCGATGATCAGGTGCTTGCGCCCGTTGAGGGCTGAGAGGAGCGCGTCAGCGCGGCTCTTGCCGCTGCCTCTCGTGAAATCGCCGAGGTGCCAGACCTCGTCGTCCGGCCCCACCGTCTCGTTCCAGTATCCGATCAACGCCTCGTCATGCTCCTTGACCGAGCCGAACGGCCTGCGGTCGATGCGCAGCACTCTCGTGTCGCCGAAATGGGTGTCGCCGGTGAAGAACAGCATTTTCCCCCGCCCTCGCGTTTCAGCCGTCAACGGCAATGTAGGGGAGGCCGGGCTGAGGGACAGATTGTGCGAACCCTCCCGCCGTTCGGCGGGAGGACTGTTCGCAAGTGCCTAAGCCGCGAGCCGCGGGTTCAGCTCGTCGAGCGTGACGTGGCCGCGGAAGCCGCCGCTGCTCGTGGCCGGGTTCTCGTCCTCGATGGCGTGGGCGAAGATCACGCCGGGATCGGCCTCCAGCTTCTGCATATGCCGGTGCAGCCGCGGATATTCCTTGCGGAGGTCGAACAGGCCGAGATCCTCGCCCCAGCGCGCTATGCCGATGAAATAGGCGTCGGCCATGCTTTTGAAATCGCCGCCGGCCAGCCATTCCCGGCCGGTCACCATGTCCTGCAGATGCTCGTAGCTGTGCACCGCCTTGTCGCGGGCGAGCGTCCGCAGCACCTCCCGGTTCGGGTCGCCCTCGGCCAGCTTGTAGGCCGCCCACGCAGGCGAGAAGGCCGAGTGAAAGGTGGTGTGGAGATAGGCGAGCACACTGTTCAGCCGGTCGAATTCCGGCGTTCCCTGCGCGAAGCCAAGTTTTCGTTCGAGATTGCGCGCGCCGATATTGTGCATGATGGCGAAGCTTTCGGTCAGCGCGCGGCCGTCTTCCAGAAGCAGCGCCGGAGTCTCGCCGAGCGGGCTGACTCGGGCGAAGGCCTCGCCCTCCGGCTTGGACAGCATATCGATGCGGCACAGGCGATAGGGCTCGCCCAGCCATTCGAGGGCCACGATCGATCCGAACGAGCAGCCATGCGGCACGCCGTAGAAGAGCACAGGTTCCATGGTTATTTCCTTTCGATTGCGAGCCGCGAGCGGACTGCCTGCGCGGCGTCGCTGAAACCTATGCAATACTTGATTGTGGGCAAGTACCGACTATAAAGTAAGGTACCTACCTGGACGTAAGTATTGAGGAAAACCATGGCGAAAAAACTTGCGGAAAGCTGCGGCCTCGGCCCCGCCTTCTCGGTGATCGGCGGCAAATGGAAGGCGCTGATCCTGTGGCTGATCCGCACCGAACCGCGCCGCTTTGGCGAACTGAAGCGGCTCGTGCCCGACATCAGCGAAAAGATGCTGATCCAGCAATTGCGGGAGATGGAGGCGCACGGCCTGGTCCACCGCAAGGTGTTCCACGAAGTCCCGCCGCGCGTCGAATATTCCGCCACGCCGCTCGGCGTCTCGCTCGACGACGCGCTGGTTCCGCTTGCCGAATGGGGCAAGCAGCACGCCGAGAGGATCGGCGCGCAGCAGGCCGCGGAATAGAAAGCACCTTTGCTCTAGTGTTCTAGATCGGCTTTCAGCCGATCGAGTATGCTCATCGCGTGCGCCGCATACTCGCTGATCCAGCGGTCGTGGATCGCCTTGATCGGCATCGAGTTCAGATGGTTCCAGCGCTCGCGCCCCTCGCGCCTGACGACGATCAGATCCGCCTCTTCCAGCACCTTCAGATGCTGCATCACCGTGCAGCGGTCCATCTCCGGAAACGCTTCGCACAGCATGCCCGTCGTGCGCGGTTCCTCCTTCAGTGCGTCGAGCATCGCCCGCCGCTTGTGGTTGGCCAGCGCCTTGAAAACGCTGTCCTCTTTCGTTTGGCTTGACATGTTATGTTTTTATAACATAATGCCGCGAGAAACAAGCGAGGAGTTGTGGATATGTCTATCGGATTCAGGGTTTCGGGGCGCATCGGCAAGCCGGTCGCGGAGGTGTTCGACGCCGTGGTCAATCCGGCGAAGCTCAGCGGTTATTTCACCACGCTAGGCGGCGCCAGCGCCCCGCTGGTCGCCGGCACGACCGTGACGTGGTGGGGGCAGGTGCCCGTCGAGGTCGACGAGGTGGTACCCGAAAAACGCATCGTGCTGCGCTGGGACGGCAGCGGTCCGGAGGTAAAACCGCCCTACCAGACCCGCATCGAGATGAAGTTCGAGCCGCTCGACGACGGCGGCACCTTCGTCACCATCGCCGAATCCGGCTGGCGCGAGGACGAGGCCGGCCGAAAAGCGTCCTACGGTAACTGCGAGGGCTGGTCGCAGATGCTCTCCTGCATGAAGGCCTATGTCGAATACGGCATCAACCTGCGGGAAGGTTTTTATCCGAGCGAAATGCGCGGCGAGTTGCCGACTTCAAGCGAACGCAAGTAGACTGGGAGAAAAGAATGACTGCGAAGATCAGGGGCGGCATCAACATCGCCATGAAAGTGCCGCCGCACCAATACGAAGCGACGATAGCCTTCTACCGCGACGTCATCGGCCTGAAGCCGTTCACCGCCAAAGCGCCGGCGATCGGCTTCGAGCTTGGCCCCAACCGGCTGTGGATCGACGAAGCGCCGGCTATGAGCCAGGCGGAAATCTGGCTCGAACTCTTTACCGACGATTTCCCGGCCGCCGCCGACCATCTCGCCAACGCAGGTGTCGTTCGCTGCGACGCGATTGAGGCGCTGGGCGAGGGCTTCAGGGGCGGCTGGATCGTAAACCCGGCCAACATCGTGCACCTGGTGCGCGAGCCCGACGCGTGGTGAGCCGCTGCCGGCGCACAACGGCCCCTCATCCTGAGGTGCGAGCCCGCACGGATCTGCGGACTCGGGCTGAACTCGAGCTGGGCGAGCCTCGAAGGACGCACTGGATAGTCTCTCCCCTCAGGACCCCTTGCTCTCCGGCTTCGCCCTCTTGCGCCGCGCCAGCATATTGAGCCCTTCGACCAGCGCCGAGAAGCCCATGGCGGCGTAGATATAGCCCTTCGGCACATGGTAGCCGAAACCGTCGGCGATCAGCGTCATGCCGATCATCAGGAGGAAGCCCAGCGCCAGCATGACGATGGTCGGGTTCTTGGCGATGAACTTCGACAAGGGATCGGCGGCCAGCAGCATGACAGTCACGGCCGAGATAACCGCGATGTACATGATGGCGATCTCGTCGGTCATTCCGACGGCGGTGATGATCGAATCGATCGAGAAGACTAGGTCGAGCAGCAGGATCTGCAAGATCGCCGCGCCCATGGTCATGGAGACTGCGTGGCCGACCATGTCTTCCTTGTGGTCAACCGGATCGACCGTATGGTGGATTTCGCGCGTCGCCTTCCAGACCAGGAACAGCCCGCCGGCGATGAGGATGAGGTCGCGCCACGAAAAGCCGTGGCCGAAGGCAGTGAACACCGGATAGGTCAGTCCCACGATTATCGAGATCGTGGCGAGCAGCACGAGGCGCATGACAAGCGCCGCGCCGATGCCGAGCCGCCGCGCCCTGGACTGCTGCTCGACCGGCAGCTTGTTGGTCAGGATGGCGATGAAGATGAGATTATCGATGCCAAGCACGATTTCGAGGATGACGAGCGTGGCCAGCGCCACCCATGCCGTCGGATCGTTGAGCCAGACGAAGTGCGGCGCGAGGAATTCGATCATCGGGGGTTGCTCGCCGAAATGAATAAAGGATCAGGCAGAGTTAGGTCCGGCCGCAGTAAAGGTCAACTTTACCGTGCGGTATGAAAAATGCCCGAAACTCTTACCCCCAGAAAGCCGGCGTCGTTTCCTCCAGCCGCGGACCGAGCCTCAGCGGCGCGATCCTTTCGGCTAGCCCGGTGCGGTCCGATATATCCAGACCCACGCCGCAGATCGTCGCGGGGCCGGTCGCCGCCTCGAAGCGTCCCTTCGGCACTTTGGACAGGAACCGGTTCAGCGGCTCCTCCTTGTCCATGCCGAGCGAGGAATCATAGTCGCCGCACATGCCGGCGTCGGTGATGTAGGCGGTGCCGCCATTGAGAATCTGGTGGTCGGCCGTCGGCTGGTGGGTATGCGTGCCGACAACGAAGCTTGCGCGGCCGTCGACGAAATGCGCGAAGCACATCTTTTCCGAGGTCGCCTCGGCATGGAAATCGATCACCACGGCATCGGCCTGCTCGCCGAGCGGGCAGGCGGAGAGTTCGCGTTCGACGGCCTGGAACGGGTCGTCGAGTTCGGGGTGCATGAACACTCGGCCCATAATGTTCGAGACCAGCACGCGCGCGCCGTTCTTGGCCACAAAGAGGCCGGAGCCGCGGCCAGGCGCGCCCTTGGGATAGTTGGCCGGCCGCAAAAATCTTTCCTCGCGCGCGGCAAACATCAGCGCCTCGCGCTGGTCCCAGACATGGTTGCCGGTGGTCACGACATCCGCCCCGGCACGAAGCGTCTCCTGAAAGATTTCCTCGGTTATGCCGAAGCCGCCGGCGGCGTTCTCGCCGTTGACGATGACGAAATCGAGCCGGAAGTCGGCGATCAGCCCGGGCAGCCTTTCCCACACCGCCGTACGTCCGGGTTTTCCGACCATGTCGCCGAGGAAGAGAAGTCTCATGAGTTCACCTGCGTGCCGAAGCGGCGCAATCCGCTCTCGGTCAGGATTTCGGGGATGATGATGTCGTGCGGCTCGTCCGGAACCAGCCCGACTTCCTGGCAATCGAAGGCGATGCCGATCAGCCGGGGCTTTTTGCCGAGATTGTGCAGCCGCTCGATGGCGCGGTCGTAATAGCCAGCGCCGTAGCCGATGCGGTGGCCGCGTGCGTCGAAGGCGGCCAGCGGCACCAGCATCAGTTCCGGCTCGAGGAGCGCGGCGTCGGCTGCCGGGCCGCAAGTGCCGAAGCCTGTGTCGACCAGTTCGGCGCCGCGCACCAGTTCGCGAAACACGATGGTGCTCCGGTCGATGATGGCCGGCAGGCAGAGCCGCGCGCCCTTTTCGGCCAGCGCGAACATCAGCGGGCGCACATCGACTTCCGAGCGCATCGGCCAGAAGCCGGAAACGGCGCTGCCCGGCTCAACCTCGATCCGCCCGGCGGCATGGTCGGCCATGCCCAGCGAAGCCTCGATGCGCCAGACTGGGTCGAGCGAGTCGCGGCGCGCCAGTGCTTCCACGCGCAGCGTCTTCTTCATGTGGTTGAACTGCTTCATACGGACGGGCGACGGTTTCAACTGCTTGCTTCGTCGTCCTTGGCACAAAACCGGCCGTTGCCGCAACGGTCAGCCGGGCTCGACGCGCGGCGTAGCGGTCATTCAGAGTTGCAATGTCGGAAAAGTGACGATCCACGCAACCGGTGGAGAAGTCGATCCCGGGAACCTACAAAGTAGGTGGGCGCCGTGTGAGAAAACCCACGGGTCTTCCCAGGGACAGCTCCCTTTGAGATCGATAAGGCCCCGGGGAATATGTCTCTCCTGCCGCGAGGCGCAGACCGTCGGGACGAATATAATGCGTCCGGCCCCTGCGCGCCAGAGGATCGGCGGGCGCCGGGGCGCTCTTGAAGAAATAATTATCTGCTTGTTCTCGATTGCCCCCTCCACCACGCTTCGTGTGGTCCCCCTCCCCCGCTTCGCAGGGGAGGAACCGGCGCCGCCGCTGCTGATCCTCCCCCGTTTTACGGGGAGGGGGACCGCCGAAGGCGGTGGAGGGGGCGCTGCCACCTTAAATGAGGATAGAATCCATCTCCATTTCGGCTCGTTCGTAAAAAGAACTGTTGCGGATCAATGGCATAACAGCCGGCGAGAAGAATCTTCGCACCGGATTTGTTCACATCCCCTGCCCCTCCCGCATAATCGCCGGCATCGCCCTTGCGGGAACCGGTTCCGGACCGGGGATCGGTAGGGCGGCGGTGACCTCCCGGCGTGGATTCGGTTCCCACGACCTCCGAGGGCGTCCGACGGGCCGGCATTCTGTGGATCAGGCGTAAACGCCTGATCGCATAGGAGGCGGATCATCCGCGCGTCATTGTCCATGGAAAAACATGGAGCGGGGCGCGTGACCGGTCGACCGTGGCGACAGACACCGGACGGGCGGGCATGGGAGTGCCTGTTCTTGTCTTACGAATTCGTGCGGCGCTTTCCTGCCCGCCCGTCTTCCCGACTACTCAACGGCCAGGGCGGAAACGCAGCGTGGCAATGAAGAACTGCGCGCTCTCCCTTCTCCCCTTGTGGGAGAAGGTGGATTGGCGCGAAGCGCCAAGACGGATGAGGGGTGTTGGAGGGAATGAGGCGGAGAAGATTGAGCTGTTACAATGCGACTAACAATGGACGTGGCACTCTGTCCAACACCCCTCATCCGACCTCGCTCCGCTCGGCCACCTTCTCCCACAAGGGGAGAAGGGAGATGCTCCCCCAGCACTGCTGCACCCCTCCCTTCGCCGGCACCCTTGCCCTCTCTCCCACCCGACCCTACTGTCCGGCGCAAAAGATGGAGCACGGAATGCGTTTTGAAGGCACGGCGGCCTACGTCGCCGAAAAGGATCTGATGGTTGCGGTCAATGCGGCGATCGCGCTGGAGCGGCCGCTTCTGGTCAAGGGCGAGCCAGGCACCGGCAAGACCGAGCTTGCCCGGCAGGTGGCGGCCGCGCTCGGTCTCGACCTGATCGAATGGCACGTCAAGTCGACGACCAAAGCGCAGCAGGGTCTCTATGAATATGACGCGGTGTCGCGGCTGCGCGACAGCCAACTCGGCGACGAGCGCTTCAACGACATCCGCAACTACATCAAGCGCGGCAAGCTCTGGGATGCCTTCGCCGCCGAGCGCAAGGTGGTGCTCCTGATCGACGAAATCGACAAGGCCGACATCGAATTTCCCAACGATCTGCTGCAGGAACTCGATCGCATGGAATTCTTCGTCTACGAGACCGGCGAGACGATCCGCGCCGCCAACCGGCCGATCGTCATCATCACCTCCAACAATGAGAAGGAGCTGCCCGACGCCTTCCTGCGCCGCTGCTTCTTCCACTACATCCGCTTTCCCGACGCCGAGACGCTGACAAAAATCGTCGACGTGCATTATCCCGGCATCAAGCAGGCGCTGGTGCGCGCCGCGCTGACGCAGTTCTACGAGATCCGCGACGTGCCCGGCCTGAAGAAGAAGCCGTCCACCTCCGAGGCGCTCGACTGGATACGGCTGCTCGTCGCCGATGACATCGCGCCGGAGGATCTGCGCGCCGACCCGAAGAACGCGCTGCCCAAGCTGCACGGCGCGCTGCTGAAGAACGAGCAGGACGTGCACCTGTTCGAACGGCTGGCGTTCATGGCGAGAAGGCAGGGGTAGAGAAATGACCGCAATTACCATCCGCCCGTTCGAACAATCTGACCAAGCCGACTGGCGGCGGCTGTGGACCGCCTACCTCATTTTCTATGAAACGACTGTTCCGGAGGAGGTCTACCAGACGACCTGGAAACGTCTCTTCACCGAAGGCGAGTTCGAGCCAAAGGGCTTTATGGCGTTCCTCGACGGAAAGCCTGTCGGCCTGGTGCATTTCCTCTATCACCGCTCCTGTTGGTCGGTGGAGGGCAATTGCTATCTACAGGACCTGTTCACCGATCCGGATGCACGCGGCTCCGGCGCGGGCGCGGCGCTGATCGAGGCGGTGCGCGGCCATGCCGAGGAACGCGGCGTGAAAAATGTCTACTGGATGACGCACGAGACAAACGCCACCGCGCGAAAACTCTACGATCGGGTAGCGCGCCGCACCGGCTTCATCGAATACGATTTGCTGCCGCCGCACTGATGTTCATTCCCTTCTTCCTCGAACTGAAAGCCGCGAGCGTTCCCGTATCGCTGCGGGAATATCTGACGCTACTCGAGGGGATGGATGCGGGGCTGGTCCAGTACGATGTCGAAGCCTTCTACTATCTCGCCCGGTCGGCACTGGTGAAGGACGAGCGCCACATCGATCGCTTCGACCGGGTATTCTCGCATGTGTTCAAGGGCGTCGAGGCGGTCTCCGGCGAGGCGGGGATCGACGTCGCCAACATCCCGGAAGAATGGCTGCGCCGTCTGGCCGAAAAGCACCTGACCGACGAAGAAAAGAAGCTGGTTGAGGCGCTGGGCGGCTTCGAGAAGCTGATGGAGACGCTGAAAAAGCGGCTGGAGGAGCAGAAGGGGCGGCATCAGGGCGGCTCGAAATGGATAGGCACCGGCGGCACCTCGCCGTTCGGCGCCTATGGCTACAATCCCGAAGGCGTGCGGATCGGCCAGCACGAAAGCCGCCACCGCCGCGCGGTCAAGGTGTGGGACAAGCGCGAGTTCAAAAATTTCGACGATTCCGTCGAGCTCGGCACGCGCAACATCAAGATCGCTCTGAAGCGCCTGCGCCGCTGGGTGCGCGAAGGCGCGGAGGAGGAGTTCGACCTGCCCGGCACCATCCACGCCACCGCCGAGCACGGCTATCTCGACGTCAAGACGCGTCCGGAACGGCGCAATGCGGTCAAGCTCCTGATGTTCTTCGATGTCGGCGGCTCGATGGACGACCACATCAAGGTGGTCGAGGAGCTGTTTTCGGCGGTCCGGGCGGAGTTCCGCCAACTCGAATATTTCTACTTCCACAACTGCCTCTACGAGGGCGTGTGGAAGGACAATACCCGCCGCCATTCCGAGGTGATCCCGACCTTCGACGTGCTCCACAAATACGGCCACGACTACAAGGTGATCTTCGTCGGCGACGCCTCGATGAGCCCCTACGAGATCGCCCATCCCGGCGGCTCGGTCGAGCACTGGAACCCGGAGCCCGGCGCGCTCTGGCTCGCCCGCGTGCTCCAGCAATGGCCTAATGCGGTGTGGGTCAATCCGATTACCCAGAAGCACTGGGGCTACACCCATTCGATCGCCATGATCCGCGAGATCTTTGCCAACCGCATGTATCCGCTGACGCTGGCCGGGCTGGAAAACGCCACCAGGGAATTGTCGAGGAAGCATTGAAGGTGTGCGTCCTTCGAGGCTCGCCCGTCAAACACCTGCACCTTGCCTTCGACCATCTGTGCGGGCTCGCACCTCAGGATGAGGGCGGCTGGCTCAAGGCCTCCCGAATTCTGCGACGCAGCAGAACTTGGGATGAAGCACAGCACCTTCCTCATCCTGAGGTGCGAGCCCTCGCCGAGGTGGAAGGTTGTTTAAATCCATTTACGGGCGAGTCTCGAAGGGACGCACCACAGACTAGGCGCATCCGCAACGAATGCCTATGTTGAGGCGACAGCAAGCCGCAGGGCAGGAGGTCAAATGGACGAGCATCGCTATCCCGTCACCCGTACCGACGCCGAATGGCGCGAGAAGCTGACGCCCGAGCAATATTACATCATGCGCCAGCACGGCACCGAGCGCCCGGGCAGCTGCGCCCTGCTGTATGAGAAGCGCGCCGGCACCTTCAAATGCGCAGGCTGCGACCAGCCGCTGTTCGAATCGAAGCTGAAATTCGAAAGCGGCACCGGCTGGCCGAGCTTCAACGACCCGGTTCCGGGTTCCGTGGAGACGACGACCGACCGCAGCCTCGGCATGGCCCGCACGGAAGTCCATTGCGCCCGCTGCGGCAGCCACCTCGGCCATGTCTTCCCGGATGGGCCGCCGCCGACCTACCAGCGCTACTGCATCAACGGGGTGGCGCTCAACTTCGAGCCGGCCAACGCGGCATGACCTGCTTCATCTGCCTGCAATGCGGCGTCCAGTTCGCCAAGAGCGATACGCCGCCCGCGCACTGCCCGGTCTGCGAGGACGAACGGCAATATGTACGCTGGGAAGGCCAGGCCTGGACCACCGCGCGGGAGCTGGCGGACAGCCACAATCTGGTGATGCGGGAGGATGCAGGCGTGCTCGCCTTCGGCGTCGAGCCGCGCTTCGCCATCGGCCAGCGCGCGCTGCTTGCCGAAACGCCGGACGGCAATGTGCTGTGGGACTGCGTCTCTATGGTCAGCGACGAGGCGGTGGCCGAGATCACACGGCGCGGCGGCCTGCAGGCGATCGCCATCTCGCACAGCCATTATTATTCGGTGATGGTCGACTGGAGCGAGGCTTTCGGCGGCGTGCCGATCTATCTCCATTCCGACGATCGCCAGTGGATCATGCGGCCGCATCCCTCGATCGTCAGCTGGGAAGGCGAGACGCTCGCCATCAACCCGTCGCTGACGCTGATCCGTTGCGGCGGCCATTTCGCCGGCGGCCAGGTGCTGCACTGGAAGCGCGGCAAGGGGAACGCCATCCTCGCCGGCGACATTCTGCAGGTCGTGCCGACCCGCCGCCATGTCAGCTTCATGTACAGCTATCCGAACCATATCCCGCTGAACGCGGCGGCAGTGCGCAAGATCGCCGCGGCGGTCGAGCCGTTCGATTTCGATGACATCTACGGCGCCTGGTGGAACACCAATGTGATCGGCGGCGGCAAGCAGGCGATGGCGGTGTCCGTCGACCGCTATCTGGCCGCTATCGCCTGATCATCAGATGACAGTCGCAGCCACCAGCCATAAGAGCGCCGCGCTCCTGAAGAAAGCGGCCCTGGCGTTGCCGGCAGCGTCGGCCGTGCGCCAGACGGCGGCGAACAGGAAGATATTGTAAGGTACCGGTGAAAAATGCACCGCCAGCACGACCGCCATCGGCGCCTTCAGCCCGAGCAACAGTATCGCGGCGGCGGTCGTCACCAAATTCAGTATGGTGCCGACCAGCACCATGTCGCGCCAGAACAGGCGATCGAGCGGCGCTTCGCCGCGCCAGCGTGACGCAAAGAACGACATTCCCGGAGCCCGCGTTGGACTGCAATTTTTCGCCACTGTTAATCGGCCGGGCGCGGCGCATTGTCAAAGGGCTGGAGGCGATTTGGCGCTGGCACGCCGCTATGCTAGTCGCCGGCTAATACGACGCGGGGAGAGCGAATCGAATGCGGATCTCAAGCAATGCGGCGGCCACCGCCGGCGCGGTTGTCCTTGCCTTGACGGCGACGGTAGGTCCGGCTGCGGCGGCGGAAGTGCACGGCCTTCCCGGTTCGACCATGTCATTGCTCTGGGCACTGCCCTTCGCCGGCCTCCTGCTCTCGATCGCCACGGGGCCGCTGCTCTACCCGCATTTCTGGGAGCATCACTACGGCAAGATCACCGCCGTCTGGTCGGCGCTAGCCGTCGTGCCGATGGCGCTGTCGTTCGGGACGGAGACGACGATGGGTGCCGTCCTGCACACGGTGCTCCTCGAATACATGTCGTTCATCATCCTGTTGTTCGCCCTGTTCACCATTTCGGGCGGCATCCTCGTCGCGGGCAACATCCACGGCACGCCGGCCATGAATGCCATGCTGCTGGTCATCGGGGCCTGCCTCGCGTCGATCGTCGGCACCACCGGCGCGTCGATGATCATGATCCGGCCGATGATACGGGCCAACGACAACCGGCCGTTCAACGCCCATGTCATCGTGTTCTTCATCTTCCTGGTTTCCAACATAGGCGGCGCGCTGACCCCGCTCGGCGACCCGCCGCTGTTCGTCGGCTTCCTGCGCGGCGTCGACTTTTTCTGGACGACAACCAATCTCTGGGCCGAAACGCTGATCGTCGGCGGCATCGTGCTCGTCGCCTTCGTCGTGATCGACATAGTGCTTCACATCCGTGAGGAGGGGATGCCGAAGATAAAGGATCCGACGCCGGACAAGAAGGTGCGCATCCGCGGCCTGGCCAATATACCGCTGCTTGCCGGCGTGATCGCGGCGATCCTGATGTCAGCCGTTTGGAAGCCCGGAACAGCCTTCACCATCGAGGGCGTTGAGGTGCAGTTGCAGAACCTGGTGCGCGACGGCGTCATCGTGGCGCTGGCGTTGATCTCGCTCTACATCACCAAGAAGGAATATCGCCGCGCCAACGGCTTCAATTGGGGGCCGATCCTGGAAGTGGCGAAGCTGTTTGCCGGCATCTTCATCTGCATCATCCCGGTAATCGCGATCCTGAGGGCCGGCCTTCACGGTGCATTCGCGCCGCTCGTGGGGCTGGTAACCGGGCCGGGCGGCGGGCCCAACGACTTCGCCTATTTCTGGATGACCGGCATATTGTCGTCGTTCCTCGACAATGCGCCGACTTATCTGGTCTTCTTCGAAATCGCCGGCGGCGACCCGGAGGTGCTGATGACAACGCTCGGCACCACGCTTGCGGCGATTTCTGCCGGCGCCGTATTCATGGGGGCCAACACCTATATCGGAAACGCGCCGAACTTCATGGTCTACGCCATCGCCCGCCAACAGGGCGTGCGGATGCCGAGCTTCTTCGGCTATATGCTGTGGTCGGGCGCGGTGCTGTTCCCGGTATTCATCATCGTCAGCATGATCGCCTTCAGCTCGGCCGGTTAGCTGCAATCCGGCGGATGGTTGAATTGTCCGCCGAACGGGAAATATCCTCCCTTTCGGAGGATGCCAGCGCACAAGACCGATGCCGCAGGTCGCGATCCATGCCGGGTCAGCCCCGGAACCTGACCAGCCCGCCAGAGGAAGCATCAAGCTGTTTCTGTGCGGCGATGTCATGCTCGGGCGCGGCATCGACCAGATCCTCGCCAATCCGGGCGATCCGCGGCTTTACGAGCGCTACGTCAGATCCGCGGCGACTTATGTGGAGCTTGCCGAACGCATCAACGGCCCGGTCCCGAGAATGGTCGAGGACGCCTATGTATGGGGCGATGCGCTCGCCGAATTGGATCGTGAAGCTCCCGACGCGCGGATCGTCAATCTGGAGACGAGCATTACCACCAGTCTCCAGCCGGTGCCCAAGGGCATCAATTACAAGATGCACCCTCTAAACATCGGCTGCCTGGCGGCGGGGCGGATAGACTGCTGCGTACTCGCCAACAATCACGTGCTCGACTGGGACGAGCCCGGCCTCGTTGAAACCCTCGACACGCTACGGCATGCCGGGATCGCCTATGCCGGCGCGGGGCTTGACGCGGACGAGGCGGCGGCGCCTTGCGTGATCGAAGCAGCAAGCGGAAGCCGTGCGCTCGTCTTCGGCTTCGGGCTGGAGACCAGCGGCATCCCGCTTTCATGGGCAGCCGGCGCCTACAAGCCGGGGGTCAACCTGCTCGTGGATGTCTCGGTCCGGTCACTCGATCAAATCGCCCGCTCGGTCGAGGCCATAAAGCAGCCCGGAGATATCGCGATGGCCTCGATACATTGGGGTGGCAATTGGGGCTACGAAGTCGCCGGGCAGGAACGAGCGCTTGCCCATGCGCTGATCGACACCGCAGGTTTCGATATCGTGCACGGGCACTCCTCCCATCACCCGAAGCCGATCGAAATCCATGACGGGCGGCTGATCCTCTACGGCTGCGGCGACTTCCTTACCGACTATGAAGGGATCACGGGATACGAGGACTTCCGGGGCGACCGGGCGCTGATGTACCTGCCGCGATTAGCGATGCCGGAAGGTACGCTTATTTCGCTCGATATCGTGCCTTTCCGGCTCCGCAAGTTCCGGCTGAACCGTGCCCCGCCCGAAGATGCCGACTGGCTCGCGGCCATGCTTGAGCGCGAGTGTTCGCCCTTCGGCACTCATGTCGCGCTAGGGAGCGATGGCCGTCTCGCTGTCTTGTGGTGAAGCTGTTGAACATGGCCGTTGACGAGGTCCGGCAACCCGGATTCTGATTGGAACCAGCGGCCTGCGATCCAGTTAGGGGATCAGAACTTCCCTTATCGAAGTACCGCCGTATCTTGCGGGAATTTCGGCGGCTCGAGCCGAAAGGATCACCATCATGCAGATCACCACTTTCAAGGACATGTATCTTGCCGAACTTCAGGAGCTTGTGAGCGCTGAAGGTCAACTTGGGGAATCGTTGCTGCAGATGGCGGAAGTGGCGTCGCATCCGGCTTTGAAGGACGCGCTGCTACACCATCGCGAGCAAACCGAGGTCCAGAAGGAACGTCTCGTCTCGCTGCTGCAGAAGCACGGCGCCGAACCCAGGGCGCATACCGATCAGGCGATGCAGGCGCTCATTCACGAAACCGAGAAAATGCTCGGCATGCTGAAGGGAAATGATCTCCGCGATGCGGGCCTCATCGCTTCCGCCCAGAGGCTGGAACATTATGAGATCGCGGCATACGGCACCGCCGCGGCTCTCGCGGGGCAGCTGGATCTGCGCGACGACCAGCGGATCCTGCACAGGAGCCTCGAAGAGGAGAAGCAGACGGATATCCTGCTGACCCAATTGGCCAAAAGCGAAGTAAATCCGGATGCGGTGGCGGCTTGAGGACCGCTCCGCATTTGCAAGTCATGGCCAAGGACGACGATACCGAGCAATTCACCTATCCGGGCGAGAAGGCGCGCCAAGGTGAAATCATCCTCAGAACGCGAGCGCGGCGCCTCATCTTCATTGCAGGGCTGGTGGGTTTTGTGGTGCTCGCAATCGTGCTGCAGATAGCGCTCTGAGGGCGAGGGCGGCATCCACATCGGCGCGCCGATCGGCATAACCAGCGGGCGATCAGCTTCGGGCTGCGGTTGCCTACCTGTCATTCGGTCTTGGCGGAAGCGGCCTGACGGCCGCCGACCGTGGGCGAGCCGCCGCTTTCCGACACAACGACGGTTTTGATGTTGACGAACTCCTTGATCCCATAGTGCGAGAGCTCGCGGCCGTAGCCGCTCTCCTTGACGCCGCCGAAGGGGAGTTTGGGATGCGATTGGACGGTTCGGTTGACGAAGACGGAACCAGCTTCGACGGCCTCGACGGCGAGGCGCTCACCACGGTCGATGTCCCGGGTGAAGATTCCGCCGCCAAGCCCGAACGCGGAATCGTTCGCCACGTCGATAGCGGTCTTCTCGTCTCCGACCGGAATAATGGCGGCCACCGGTCCAAACATCTCCTCGTCATAAGCGGGCATACCCGGCCGCACGTCGGTCAGGACGGTCGGCGGGTAAAAGGCTCCGGGTCCGTCGGGAATCTTGCCGCCCAGCAGGCAGCGGGCGCCCTTCGCCAGGCTTGTCTCGACCTGGCGGTGCAGCGCCTCGCGCAGGTCATGACGCGCCAGCGGGCCGACGGTCGTGTCCTCCGACAAGGGATCGCCCATCTTTGCCGCCCGCATTTCCTCTACGAATGCATCCTCGAAACTGGAATGCAGACTGTCGACAACGATAAAACGCTTGGCCGCGATGCAGCTTTGACCGGAATTGACGAGGCGGCCTTCGGCGCTCGCCTTGGCGGCAAATGAAACGTCGGCGTCGTCAAGCACGAGATAGGCATCGCTGCCGCCGAGCTCGAGGACCGTCTTCTTCAGCATCTCGCCAGCCTTGCGCGCTACGGCCCGGCCGGCGGGACCGCTGCCGGTAAGTGTGACGGCGCGAACAAGCGGATTGGCGATCAGGTCGTCGACGGAGCCGGACCCGATCAGCAGCGTGCGGAAAAGATGCTCCGGAAATCCCGCCTCGCGAAATACCTCCTCGATGGCGAGCGCACAGCCCGGCACATTTGAAGAATGCTTCATGACCCCGGCATTTCCCGCCATCAGCGCCGGCGCGGCAAAACGGAAGACCTGCCAGAACGGAAAGTTCCAGGGCATGATTGCAAGGATGACCCCAAGCGGCTGGAACGTGACGAAGCTCTTGGCGGCTCCGGTGTCGATGATTTCCGGCGCAAGAAAGCTGGCGGCGTTTTCGGCAAAGAAATCGCACCCGTCGGCGCATTTCTGCGCTTCCGCGACGCCCTGCTTTATCGGCTTGCCCATCTCTTCGGCCATCAGCCGGCCGTATCGATTTGACCTCTCACGAAGCAGGCGGCCCGCGGTGCGCATCGATTTCGCCCGCTCGGCGATATCGCGGCGACGCCACTGCAGCGAGGCTTCGTGGGCTTGCTCGACGGCCTGCCGAACCGCCGCCGGAGAGGTTTCCTCGTAACTCGCGACAGCTTTGCCCGTCGCCGGATTGACCGCGGTGAACGTCATCGGCGCAGCGCTATTCGATGACCGCGCAAGCCTGACGGTCGCCTGCATCCCCGGAGGGCTGGCTTTCATAGTCGTCCTGTCCGCCGTGGATCATCAAGGCCTTGCCGCGGATGTTCGTATCGCCTTCGTCCAATCGCACTGATCCGTTGAAAACCTGCGCGCGAAGCGTGCCGTCGGCGCCGACATATTGATTGGGCATATCGCCCGCATGCGGGCCGCCGTCGACGTTATATCCGTGCTTTGCGTCGGTCGGATTGAAGTGACCGCCTGCAGACTCATGTCCCGTTGCAGGATCGCAGGTTCCGGTTTCATGGACATGGAACCCCACCCACTGGCTCGCAGGCAATCCGGTGACTTCGATTTCGATCAGCACGCCGCCTTCGGTTCCCGTCAGCTTGGCGGTGCCGTTCTCTTCACCCGCCGCGTTGACGAAATTGGCGGTGGCGGAAGGCGGTTCCTGAGCGCCTGAGACGGCGGTCAGTGCGAGGATCGCTGTGGCGGTGATGATAGCGCGCTTCATGTCCATGGTTCTCCCAGTCGAGCATCATGACGGTCAAACTGCACAGGCGCGTTTTTGTTCAGCGGAAATCGCACGCAGGACTGGCAATCCGGCTGTGCGCCATCAGCGCCACCGGGGAACAAACCGATGTGAGATGGCGTTTCGCCCTGTCGGCCGAGGAACCTAGCGAATGCGTGCTCTGCCGATCTCGCTGGTGTAGCCAATGCCGACAGCCGCCGGCGACCAATCGGAATAGTTCATCGCCCGAAGATTCATCTCCCGCAGGAGCGGAAAATCGGAATGACTGACGCGAGCCGTCCGATCGTCCTCATCACAGGCTCCAGCGGCTTCCTCGGCCAGGCGATCGCGCTTGGCCTGAAGGATCGCTACCGCGTGATCGGCCTCGACGTTGCCCAGCCGAGAAAGCCGATCGAGGGGATGACCACAATCGAGATCGACCTGACGTCCGACGAGAGTGTCGATGAATCGATGGCGCAGGTGCGCGCCCAGGCCGGCGACCGCATCGCGTCGGTCATCCATCTCGCCGCCTACTACGACACGACAGGGGAGGACAATCCGAAATACGACGCGGTTACGGTGCGGGGCACGCGTCGCCTGCTGAAGGCGCTGAAGGAATTCGAGACGGAGCAGTTCGTGTTTTCGAGCACGCTTCTCGTTCACGCCCCGAGCCCGGAGAAGGGCGTACGGATCGACGAGAATTCCCCACTCGATCCCGCATGGGCATATCCGCGGTCGAAGACCGAGACGGAGGCGCTGATCGCAAGGGAGCGCGGAGGCATCCGCACGGTGACGCTGCGGCTCGCAGGTGTCTATGACGAGGACTGCCGCGCCGCCTTCATCGCTCAGCAGATCGCCCGGATTTTCGAGCGGCTGCCGACCGCCTACCTGTTCGCCGGGGACATCAAGAGCGGCCAGCCTTACCTGCACAAGGACGACCTCGTCGACGCAGTCGTGCGGACGGTCGACCGTCGGCATGAGCTTCCCGAGGAGACCGTGCTTTTGATCGGCGAGGAAGAGACGCCATCCTACGAAGAGATGCAGAAGCGGATCGGCCGACTCGTGCATGGCGAGGACTGGCAGACAGTCGTCCTGCCCAAAAATCTCACGAAGCTCGGGGCTTGGCTGCAGACCGAGGTTCTGGAGGAGGACACCGACATCAAGCCATGGATGATCGAAAACTCCGACGACCATTACGAGATCGACGTCTCGCGCGCCAAAGCCCTGCTGGGCTGGCAGCCGCGGCACAGCCTGACCGGCACGCTTCCCGAAATGATCCGCCGGCTCAAGGCCGATCCCACCGACTGGTATGACAAGAACAAGCTCGAATCTTCGGTTGTTGCGGCTTCGGAGCCCGAGATCGACCAGGCTGAAAGGCGACTGCAGGCACCGCTCGAACGCAGCGAGCAGGAGGTCGAGGCGGCGATGGAACGGCACAGGGCGTGGACGCTCTGGGCGCCGCTCGCCAATGTCGCGCTCGGACTCTGGCTGGTCACGTCGCCGTTGATGCTCGGCCTGTTCGATCCGGTAACGGCGCCAGTTCCCCCAGCTCTCGGACATGAGATCGCCGAACCCGGACTCCGCAACATGCGGCTCGGCATCAGCGAGATCGTGTCCGGGCTGTTGGTGATGCTCTTTGCCTTTGTCGGCATGAGCCGCCGCTGGCGCTGGGTGCAGTGGATTGCAGCATCGATCGGCATCTGGGTGATGTTCGCGCCGCTGGTGTTCTGGACCACGAGCGCCGCCGCCTACGGAATCGACACGCTGGCCGGCATGCTGATCGTTGCTTTCGCGGTAATGGTCCCGCCGACGCCTGGCGTCAGCCGGCGCGCTTTGGCGGCCGACGACGACCGGCCGCTCGGCTGGAGCTACTCGCCGTCGTCCTTCACCCAGCGCATCCCGATCATCGCGCTCGCCTTTATCGGGCTGTTTGTCTCCCGCTACCTTGCCGCCTTCCAGATGGGGCATATAGACGGTTTATGGGATCCATTCTTCGGGCCGGGCGGTGCGCCGGTCTCGAACGGCAGCGAGGCCGTCGTGACGTCCTGGGTCTCGAAAGGGTTTCCGATCGCGGATGCCGGGCTCGGAGCCTTTGCCTACGCGCTCGATATCCTTGCCGGAGCCATCGGCGACCGCCGCCGCTGGCGCACCATGCCGTGGATGGTTTTCCTGTTCGGTCTCCTGATCATCCCGCTCGGCGTAGTCAGCGTCAGCTTCATCATCATACAGCCGCCGCTGATTGGCGCGCTCTGCACGCTATGCATCATCCAGGCCGCCGTCACCGCTATCCTCATCCCGTATTCGATCGACGAGGTGCTGGCCACTTTGCAGTATCTCTGGCGCGCCAAGAAAGCCGGCGAGCCGTTCTGGCGAACCTTCTGGATGGGCGGGCCGGCCTTGTCGGAGAACCAGACACCCGAACCCGACCTTGACCGCCCGGTGGGAATCGTGTTGCGCGATTTCGTCATCGGCGGCGTGACGTTCCCGTGGAATCTGGTGGCGAGCATCATCCTCGGAGCGCTTTTGATGGCAACGCCATTGGTGTTCGGCACCCAGCCGCCGCTCTATTTCAGCGATCATGTGGTTGGCTGCCTCGTCATTCTTGTCGCCGTCACCGCTCTGGGGGAGATCGTCCGGGCCGTGCGGTTCCTCAACGTGGCGCTCGGCGCCTGGATCGCGGCCTCGCCGTTCATGCTCGACGGGGCTTCTACCGCCGGAACGATCGCCGCTGTCGTGATAGGGCTTGCACTCATCGGGCTCAGCCTGCCGCGCGGCGTCCGCAGCAAGGAACATTACGGCGGATGGGACCGGGGGATCGTCTGAACTGGCTGCCGATATCTCGCCTGTTCACGCCGCTCAGATATCGAGGAGCGCGTAGGGGCGGCCGGTCGGCTTCTCCACATCCGCGGCCACATTGTAGACCGGAGCGCCGCCCGGCGTGCGCCCTTCATAGGCGCCGCGGTGCGCATGACCATGCACTACGGCGCTCACCTGGAAACGATCAATGGTTTCGGCAAGCCGGGACGAACCGAGAAACGGGAAGATTTCCGGCGGTTCTCCGGCGACGGTTTCCAGGATCGGCGCGTAATGCAGCACAACCACGACACGTTCGGAGCGGACCTGTCGCATCGCATTCTCCAGACGTATCGCCTCGCCGACGCTTTCCGCCACCATTGCCTTGATTGCCGGCTCTCCGAAGGAACCGAGCATGCGCCGGCCGAAGCCGCCGATGAATCCTTTGACACCGACAAAACCCACGCCGTCGATTTCGGTGGCCTGTCCGTCGAGCAAGTGGACGCCTGCGTGCCGCAGGATTTGGGTGATCTCCTCCGCGGCGGCGCTTTCGTAGTCATGGTTGCCGAGGACGGCGACGACGGGCACCGAGCAGGCGCGCAAATCCTCTGCCAGGATTTCGGCCTCGCGCGGCTTGCCGAGATCGGTCAGGTCGCCCGTGATCACCAACGCGTCGGCCACGTGCGATATCTCTCCAAAGAGGTCGCGGAAGGACGTGTTCTGGTCCTCTTTCACGTGGAGGTCGCCCATGGCGGCGATTTTGAGCGTTTCCCGGTCAGCCATGCAGAAACAACTCCCGACACGATCAGTCGTTGCGCCGCTCGCCGTCGCCGCCCACATCGGCGAAGCCCCATTCGCCGACGTCGAAGTCGTAATCGGCCAGCGAGTACATTCGGCCGCGGCAGATCTTCATATGGGACGGGGGCAGTTCGCGCTGCTTGGCCAGACGATCGAGCAACTCGTCCAGCAGCCATTCAGGGACATGGGCGCGCTCGCTGGGATAGATCCAGCGGAAATTCAGCAGATGGACGAGCAGCACTTCCCAGTGCGCTTCCATGTAGACGAGCAGACGCTGCCAATCGATCTGGTCGTGCGCCCTTAGAAGCAGATGGGCTACGTCGGCCCCGTCATAGCGATGTCTCGTCTGGATGAAAGATTTGGACCAGACGAGTTCCGTTGGCCCGATGATACGCACGGGAATGCCGAACAGCTCGATCGCGCACGCGTGCTCGAACCAGGAATCGCCGACCGGCACGGCGCCGTTCGACGAGGAGAAGATGACATCGAAAAAATTCCTGCCCTGAAAGACCTTGCCGAGCCAGCGATCGTCCTCGACCTCGACGGCGTATCCCTTGTCCTTGAAGAGGGCGAGAATGCGCGTGGAGTCCCCGGCTTTGCAGAAGATGTCGAGATCCTTCGTCTCGCGGGAGATTCCCGTATAAGCGCTTACGGCGTAGGCGCCGGCGATCAGGAAAGGAAGCCCGCTGGCGGCGAGTTCGCCGATGGCCGTGGCGTAGAATGCCTCCGCCTCCGGGTGCTCATGCGTCGGCGCGGCCTTCGCGTCGATGGAGGCATTCGTTTCCGGGATCGAGCCCGATCCTTGGCGAGCGGCCATGCGTCAGTGCCTTCCGGGAATGCGCCCAGGTTCCTTCCTTGAACATTGAACGATGTCCGCAGGTTCCGTGGCGTGTTTTCGTTTGGCGGCAGTTTGCGATCATCCGGACGGAAATCTTGCATGCCTAAGCCTACTGCTTCGGCTTCCCGGTGCCCGGCGGTTCGTCCTTGCGGTCCGTCTGCCCGGCGACCGCGTCAGCCTGCGTCTCCGTGGAATATGGGGAAGGCTGGGCCTTATCGAGATCGCCGCCGTCGGCCACCCTGCCGCTCCCTCCCGTCGCAAGGTCGGCACGCCTGTCGGCCGAAGGGCTTGTTTCGCTGTCCTTCCAGACTTCCTTGGGATCGGTCAGGTCTTCGGTATCCGGATTGGCCTTCCGTCGCGCGTGCACGGTATCTGCCCCTGTGGTCCGGGACAGCTCGGCATCCTTGCCACGATTTCCTGTCATGTCAGCCTCCGGCTTGCTCATTTCCTCGCTTCGCCCCGGTCCGGATCCTTGCCCGCCGCCTGGCTGCTCTTCCTCGGCTGTTCATCCTTCTTCTTCTGGTCGCCGCCACGGTTTCCGCCGCGCGTTCCCTTGGGCTTCTTCGCCGTGCTTGCATCCTTCAGGTTCATTGCCATCAAAGCCTCCATCGCTGGCAGCCGATCCGAACGATCCTCACAGCCAACGGAACAGGGGCATGGTGGTTCCGAAGGTATGCGACGGCGATGAAGCTACGGCCGCGACTGCCCAAGGCAGTCCGCCCCGGATCGGTCTATTCCTAAGGTTGGAGCAGTGCGAGGCCGGTTTGAGGATCATGCAGGCGCCGCAGATGCGCCGGCGATTCATTGACCAGGATTTCCAGCGTCGGCCTGACGCGCGCCTCCTTGAGATGCCCGGCAATTGCAGTCCCGTCGCGTTTGCCGAGGACAGCATGGACATGCAAGGCTGGCTCGCCCTCGCGGTCAAGCGCAATGTCGCCGATCAGAGCGGCGACCTCCGTCTGCTCCGTCACCGGAATCGGCTGGTATTCCCTGGTCTCCCAGTCGAAGAAGAGCAGTGTTGCCTCGCTGAACGCTCCGATCGCGGTTATCTGGGCTGCCGACAGTTGCTCCGAGCGAGCCACCTTGCCGAGGCAGGACATGATCTCGTCGCCGATCTCCAGCACGACAACGTAGGTGCGCAAACTACCTTCCTGGTGCAAAAGCCTGGTTTTCATCCGCTTCTCTCCTGCTTTGCATCGACCGCAAGGGCCTATTTCGCGCGCATCTTTCCGTTGCGGAACGATCAGCCTCTTTCTCGGTTATCAACATGGCGTCCAATGACGCCGTTGCCAGCACTGAACCCGCGAAAACGCCGAACCTGTTCGGAGCGCAGCCATGTCAGAGGTGCTTTCAAACGATGTCAGAGAAGTTCGGGTCGAGCCGGAGGGCCTCGGCGGGCTTCTCGGAGTCCCAGATGGCGCACGCGGGATCGTGGCCTTCGCGCATGGGAGCGGCAGCGGCCGCCTGAGCCCCCGCAACAACCACGTCGCTGCGGCGCTCAGGCAGGCGGGCCTCGCTACATTCCTTCTCGACCTGCTCACCCCGGAAGAGGAACACGACAGGCGGAACGTGTTCGACATCGATCTTCTCGCGGGACGCCTTGTGCTGGCGACACGCTGGCTTCGGCAGAGACGGGAAACATCACAATTGGCCGTTGGATATTTCGGCGCGAGCACTGGCGCGGCCGCGGCCTTGCGGGCTGCGGCCGCCGAACCGGATATCGCTGCTGTCGTTTCGCGCGGCGGCCGGCCCGATCTTGCGCTGGAAGTTCTGCCGGCGGTGCGCGCGCCGACGCTGCTCCTTGTAGGCAGCCGCGACGGCCCTGTGATCGGCATGAACGAGCAGGCCTACCATGCCCTGCGTGCAGAGAAGCGGCTCGTGATAGTCGAGGGCGCAGGACATCTGTTCGAGGAGCCGGGCACGCTCGACGAGGTGGTTCGCCACGCCACGCAGTGGTTCCTGGACCACTTGAATCCTTCCGTTGAAAGGACCTGAACGGTGTTTGATAAACCGCAAGCTTTCCTTGATCGCCGGGAGGCGGGTCGCCAGCTCGGTAAAGAGCTGGCGAAGACCGACTGGCGTGACCCGGTCGTGCTGGCGCTGCCGCGCGGCGGCGTTCCAGTGGGATTCGAGGTGGCCAAGGAGCTCCACGCGCCTCTGGACGTGCTCCTCGTCCGCAAGATCGGCGCTCCGGGGCATCCGGAATTCGCAATAGGCGCGGTGGTCGACGGCAAGGACCCGCAATTGGTCGTGAACGAGGAGGCCGCGCTGATACTCGGCCCTTCCTCGGACTATCTGGAGGCCGAAAAGAAACGCCAGCTCGTTGAAATCGAGCGGCGGCGCGAACGCTATCTCGGAGCCCGGGCGTCCGTGCCGATCGGGGGGCGGACCGCTATCGTCGTCGACGACAGCATTGCCACCGGAAGCACGGTGAAGGTTGCGTTGAAGGCGCTGCGGCGCAGCGATGCGGATCGCGTGGTTCTCGCGGTTCCAGTCGCGCCTCGAAGCACTATCGAGGCTCTTCGGGATGCGGCCGACGAGGTCGTCTGTCTCAGCACGCCGGAGCCTTTCCATGCGGTCGGCCTGCATTATGTCGACTTCGAGCAGACCTCGGATGAGGACGTCATCCAATTGCTGAAGGCGGCTGCGGCGATGCCCGCGGAACGCTGACCGGCGGTACTCACCTGAAAGGATCACGCAATGCCGCTCACCCTCAGTAGCCCCGCCTTTTCCGACGGCGGCCCGATTCCAGAAAGGTACACGCGCGACGGCGAGAACGTCTCGCCGCCCCTGAAATGGTCAGGAGTTCCGGACGGCGCCAAGAGCCTGGTTCTGGTCGTGGATGATCCGGACGCCCCGCACGGAACCTTCGGCCACTGGGCCGTTTTCAACATCGCCCCGAACCTCGATGGTCTGCCCGAGGCCGAGGGCGGCAGGCCCGGCCCGGAAGCCCTGAGGCAGGGCAAGAACGATTTCGGCAACGCGTACTATGACGGCCCCGAGCCGCCCAGGGGGCACGGCGTCCACCACTATCATTTCCGTCTTGCCGCGCTCGATGTGCCGAGCCTCGATATACCCGGACAGGTCGGCGTCACGAAGATTTGGGAAGAGGCGCGCAAGCATGCCGTAGAGGAAGCCGAGCTTGTCGGAACCTACCAGCGAAACTGATCAGACAAGCCGAGCTGATCCCATTCAGCCTGCCTGGAACGGCTATTTTGTCCGGGAAGTTCACCAGATGGAATCCCGACGAGGATACCGGGTCATCGACGCCGGGCAGGTGAATACGAGCATCGCGGGAGCGAATGGCGAATGACGTGGTCCTTCAATCTTGGAACGATTGCCGGCACGGCGGTGCGCGTGCATGTGACTTTTGCGCTCCTGCTCGTGTGGATATGGCTCATGCATTATCGCATCGGCGGTGCGCCGGCGGCCTGGGAAGGGGTCGCGTTCATCCTCGCCATCTTTGCCTGCGTCGTGCTGCATGAGTTCGGCCACATCGCCGCGGCTCGCTACTTCGGCATCAAGACGCCGGACATCACGCTTCTGCCGATCGGCGGCGTCGCCCGGCTCGAGCGCATGCCCGAAGAGCCCGGCCAGGAATTCGTAATCGCTATCGCCGGTCCGCTGGTGAATGTGGTCATCGCCGCGCTCATCTTCGTCGCACTTGGCGGATCGGCCGGGGTCGAGCAGATGGCGCAGGTGGAGGACCCGCGTAGCGGATTTCTGGTCAGGCTCGCCGGGGTCAACGTCTTCCTCGTGCTGTTCAACATGATCCCGGCGTTCCCTATGGACGGCGGCCGGGTCTTGCGCGCTGCCCTGGCGTCCCGCATGTCGTGGGCGCGAGCGACCCAGATCGCCGCTTCGATCGGCCAGGGGCTCGCCTTCGTCTTCGGCTTCATCGGGCTCTTCTACAATCCGTTCCTGATCTTCATCGGCATCTTCGTCTATCTCGCCGCGGCGGCGGAAGCGCAGGATGCCCAAATCCGCGACGTCGCCGCCAGCGTGCTGGTCGGAGACGTGATGGTCACCGACTTCGTCAGGCTGGAGGGCACTGCGAATATGGACCAGGCGATCGAGGCGCTGCTGGCGACGACCCAGCGCGAATTTCCGGTGGTCGATTCCGCCGGCCGTCTCGAAGGGCTGCTGACCCGCGACGACATGATCCGCGCGCTGAAGGAGACCGGACCCGGAGCGCCAGTTTCCAGCGCGATGCGGACCGACATACCCAGCATCCATTCACGCCGATCCCTCAGCGAAGGCTTGAGGATGATGCAGCAGAAGAGTGTGCCGGCCATCGCAGTCACCGATCGTGCGGGTCACCTTGTCGGTCTCATGACCTACGAAACCATCGGAGAGATGATGATGGTGCGGGCTGCTGTGCCGGAAGGCTTTCGTTTCGGCCGGCTGCGCCGGGCCAACCGGCACTCCACTCAGGTCTAGTCATTCCGGCAAGGCACTGCCCGGTCCAAAGGGGGCAATGCCTGTACCCGTTGCCAGCCGAACACGCGACTTTGAACATGGTTAGGAACCGCCTGAAGACTCGGCTGTTAGGAAAGCCAAGGACAAGGAGGCTAGCATGCCCATTGGCTTTTTAGACGAAAGCGCGTCCGTTTCGGCGAATGGCGGTCGCACGAGGCGATCTGATGCGCCATGACAGGCGTAAGTTCCTGATGTTGACGGGGACCGGCCTGGCGGCGGTCTCGGCAGGATCCCTGGTCCAGCCCAACCAAGCCACCGGGCAGGCGTCGGCAACTGATACGGGCAATAGCGGGAGCTGGGACACGGTTCGTGCGGCGTTCGATCTCTCCGAGGACCGCATTCACATGAGCGCGATGTTGATCGCCTCGCATCCCAAGCCCGTTCGTGACGCGATCGAGGAGCACAGGCGCGGTCTCGATGCGGATCCTGTTGGCTACCTTGAAAGGAATGACAGCCGATTGACCAGGGCCGTCCGTTCGGCGGCAGCCGGGTACTTGGACACGCACGCGTCCCTCGTCGCACTTACCGATAGCACCACGATGGGCCTTGGACTTGTTTACAACGGGCTCAGACTGCGGCCAGGACAGGAAATAATCACCACGGACGAAGACTACTACGTCACGCATGAATCGGTGCGCCTTGCTACGGCGCGGAGCGGCGCCGACATGCGAAAAATAGCGCTTTTTCAGAACCTTGACGGCGTCACGGCGGAGGAGATCGTCGATCGGATCGCGCGGGAGATTGGGCCGTCAACACGTGCCCTTGCCGTCACGTGGGTGCATTCGAGCACCGGGTTGAAGATTCCGGTCGCCCGAATCGCCGAACGGCTCCAGGAAATCAATGCCGGGCGTGACGAAGACGACCGGGTGCTGCTTTGCGTCGACGGGGTTCATGGTTTTGGAACCGAGGATTCCGACATGCCCGGTCTCGGTTGCGATTTCCTGATGGCTGGCTGCCACAAATGGCTTTTCGGCCCGCGCGGCACCGGCATAATCGCAGCCAGCGAACGCGGCTTTTCAGCCACCCGGCCAACCATCCCCAGCTTCATCGATGATTCTACCTTCTCTGCATGGATCAACAACGAAGCGCCTGCTGGTGCGAACGACGGCGCCCGGATGACGCCCGGCGGCTTCAAAGCCTTCGAACACCGGTGGGCGCTGACGCAGGCATTCGAGTTCCACGACGGAATGGGCAAGGAGAACGTTGCGGCGCGCACGCACGAACTCGCTGGAGCCTTGAAGGAAGGTCTTGCCGGATTCACCAATGTTTCACTGGTCACGCCGCAATCGCCGGAGCTTTCCTCGGGAATCGTGTCTTTCGACGTCGACGGCATTTCACCGCAGCAGGCGGTTTCAGCCTTGAGGGAGCGTGGAATCGTGGCCTCGGTGGCGCCTTACACACGCCCGCATGTGCGGCTGACGCCAAGCGTCCGGAACACGGAAGCCGAAATCGAAACTGTGCTTTCCGCGGTCCATTCGCTTGTCGACTAACGGTCGGCGGGCGGCCGAATGATTCGGGCCTAGCTTCTCCGGCGCAATTCATCATTGATCATCCCGCCTGCGGCCAAACCGGCGGCCATCGCCAGAAAAGTCGCCGCGATGGACCGCTTCGACAGCACGGTCTCCCAACCCGGCGTCAACCGCTTGGGCACGAGGCCGTAGTCCACCGCCGCAGCGATCGCGGCAGCCCCCAATGCGTCGCGAAGCATGACAAGCGGCGGACGAGGCGGCCTGGAGGCGAGCCACGTTTCGAACAAGAACGCCCAGAAGATGGAGGAGGCGTGATGCGTGCCGTAGCCGACAAGCGTATGCGCAACATCGGCATGGCGGACGGATCCGGCTTTCTCGCCGTAGAGCCAGTGGCTGGTCGAATTCGTGGGCTGCAGGGCGCCCTTGCCTTCGGTTCGTGCAAGCAGGCCCAGCACGGCCGTGGTGGCGACGCTGACAACTGTGCCCGAAATGGCCGCGGACAATCCTGTTTGCAGCGGACGGTTCATTTCAGCCTCCGTAGCCTGGAGCGCGCTGCGGCAGCGCCATCCCGGTCGCGCACTCGGTCCTGTTCTCGAACGAATCGGGAGCAAGACTGTTCCTGGGATCGCAGGTTCAATATCAACTGGGCTCCAGAATTTGCGGAGCGCGTGATAGACATTCACGGCGCAGGACACCGAGGTGCGGCATGCAGATCATCGTGACCGGGGCGACGGGATTGATCGGCTCGGCCGTCTGCGCAAGGCTTTCCAGCGAGGGTCACGCCGTCATCGCTGTCGTGCGCGGCAAGGGTTCTCCCGCCATTGCGGCCAGCCACACCATTGTCGTCGACTTGGCGGCCGCAACGCGGGCCGAGGATTGGCTGCCTCATCTTGTTGGCGTCGATGCTGTGGTGAACTGCGCTGGCGTGCTTCAGGACAGCCCGCGGGAATCGACGAAAGGGGTCCATGCCGAAGGAGCAGGCGCATTGTTCGCCGCGTGCGAAGCGGCGGGCATCCGCCGCGTCATCCATTTTTCCGCGATCGGCGTCGACCGCGGGACCGTCTCGGAATTTTCAAGGACCAAGCTCGCCGGTGACGAAGCGCTGATGGCGCGAGACCTGGATTGGGTCATTCTGCGGCCCTCCGTGGTGCTCGGCCGCAACGCCTTTGGCGCCAGCGCGCTCTTTCGCGGCTTGGCGGCATTGCCATGGCTGCCGGTGATGCCGAATGCCGGACCTCTCCAGGTGGTGCAGCTCGACGATGTCCTGGACACAGTCTCGTTCTTCGTGGATCCCTCAGCTCCGGCGCGTTGTGCGCTTGAGCTGGCGGGGCCGGAACAACTCGCGATGCAGGACGTGGTGGGCCGCTACCGCGCGTGGATGGGCTGGCCGCCCCCGCGCACGATCACGCTTCCCGAATGGGCTGCAGCGGCCCTCTACCGCCTTGGCGATTTCGCCGGCTCGCTCGGCTGGCGGCCGGCGATGAGAACGACTGCCCGCAAGGAGATCGCACGAGGTGCGGTAGGCGATCCGCGCCCGTGGACGGCGATGACCGGAATCGAGCCCCGGCCTCTCGCGGCCGCCCTGCGGGCGGAACCGGCGTCCGTTCAGGAAAAATGGTATGCGAAACTGTTCTTCCTCAAGCCGGTCATCTTCACGGTATTTCCTGTCTTCTGGCTGGTTACGGGGATCGTGTCGCTCACGACGGGATATGACGCGGGCGTCGACCTTATGCGGCGCGCAGGCGCGGGAGCGCTGGCAGCGCCCGGGGTCGTCTCCGGCGCGCTTGCGGATATTGCCGTCGGCCTTGCCATCGCCTACCGCCCCACGGCCAGATACGGCCTCAGCGGTGCGCTGGCGCTCTCCCTGTTCTATCTGGCCGCCGCCACCATCCTGCTTCCGGGGTTGTGGAGCGACCCGCTGGGCGCGCTGGTCAAGATTTGGCCGATCCTCGCCCTGAACCTTGTCGCACTGGCCATACTGAAAGAGCGCTGATGCTGTACTTCATGCTCAAATATCTGCACGTCATCGGCGCGTCGGTGCTGCTCGGCACCGGAGCCGGCATCGCCTTCTTCATGCTGCTCGCCCACCGGACGGGCGAGGCACGCATAGTGGCTGCCGTTGCGAGGATCGTCGTCGTCGCCGACTTCCTTTTCACCGCCACCGCGGTCGTCCTGCAACCCATCACTGGCATCGCGCTGGCCTGGCATGTCGGCTATTCGCTCTGGGACGGATGGATCGTCCTGTCGATCCTACTCTATCTGGTCACCGGCGCCTTCTGGCTTCCGGTCGTCGGGATGCAGATGGAAATGCGAAAGCTGGCGGAACAGGCGGCTGCCATCGGAGCGCCGCTGCCGCCCCGCTACCACAGCCTGTTCCGGTTGTGGTTCCTTTTCGGGTTTCCGGCTTTCGGCGCCGTCATGGCGATCTTCTGGCTCATGATCGCCCGGCCGAACCTGGAGTGGTGATTGCATCGAAGTGGCAGCAGTCGGCCAAGATCGGCTTTTGCGGAACAAGCGCATCGGGCGACCGTTCCTGGAACAAGCGAGGCGCTGCCTCGCAATCGCCGACGAGGAGACTGGCCATGGCAAATCCAGCGAACGAGCGGCCCGGCAGGTATGGCGCCGATATGCAGAGGGCCCGTCCGGATGGCGACCATATGCCGGACCGGACCTTCGGCGACGATGAAAACTGGAACGATTTGGGCGGTACGGGCGTGCGCTACGGCGGCAGCTCAAGCGGCGGCTACGGCACCGGCGGCGCCGCGCTGGACTACCGGGACGTCGTCGGAAGCCGCTACGACTGGGAGCATCGCTACTCGGATGCCCGGCAGGTATTTCCGGAGGAGGGCCGTCATCGCGGACGCGGACCTCGCAGTTACACCCGTCCGGATCAGCGCATCCGCGAGGATGTGAGCGATTGGCTGACCGAGGATCCGCATATCGATGCGTCCGACATCGAAGTGACCGTCGAGAGCGGGGAGGTCACGCTTTCCGGCACGGTCATGAGCCGGCCGGTCAAGCGGCGCGTCGAAGATCTCGCCGAATCCATTCCCGGAGTGAAACACGTGCAGAACAATCTGCGGATCCAGAACAGGGCCGGTGTTCTCATGGGCGCCGGACGCAGCACCGGCGGCACGCCAGGGGGCTCGACTGGCGGTCAAGGCAATACCCCGACGATATTTTAAATGCTGAAATTGCGAATGGGGAGCGCAGTCGGGGTGACCCTGCGCCTAAATGTAGGGAAGCGTCCCGAGTGACGAGTAGCGCTCATTCAGGCGGTTCAGGGTCTCCAAATCCTCTTCGCCGATATCGAAATCAAACACGGCTATATTCTCTTCCAGATGCTGCCGCTGGTTGGCTTTGGGCAAGGGGGCGGAGCCGCGCTGCAGGTTCCATCGAATCAGCACCTGCGCCGGGGATTTGCGGTACTTGGCGGCAATCCCGGCAAGCGTCTCGTCCCGCAGTCGCCTGGTGCGCGTGAGGGGGCTGTATGCCTGAATGACGATCTTCTTCTCCTGGGCATAGCGCATCATGCCATCGCTGTAGCCGAACGGGCTCCACTCGATCTGGTTGACCGTCGGGACTTCGTCCGTCGCTTCGATCAGCGCGTCGATGAGGTCGATGGAGTAGTTGCTGACGCCGATGTCTTTCGCCAGGCCGTCCTCCTTCGCACGGATCAGGCCTTGCCACAGATCTTCTCCCGCTCCTGCGCGCGGTGGGCGGTGTATGAGCATGAGATCGGCATAGTCCAATCGCAGTTCGTCGAGATTTTTGCGCGTCGCTAGATATGCGTCGTCCGTTTCCTCCACTTTCGTGACCAGGAAGAAGTCCGCGCGCTCGATGCCGCTCCGATTGATTCCGTCAGCAATACCGGGCTGGGTGCCATAATCTCCGGACGTGTCGATCATGGCATACCCCAGTTCCAGGGCAGCGGCGACAGTTCCAGCCGTGTCGTTTGTCAACTGCCACGTGCCGAGGCCCAGAACGGGCATCTTCTTGCCAGTATGCAGCGTTATCTCACTCTTCGGGTCCATATCCGTGCCTTTGTTTGGCGGCGACATCCCGGTTTGTCCGTGGAACCCGGCCGTGCTCTCGCACCCAAACATCCGCTCGGTAAAAGTGTTCCGGTCGGCAACCCGGCAGACATAAGTCTGCCTGTTCTCTTTTCCGGCGCGGTTCCAACCGGTTCGCTGCCGGTGCGAGCGAGCGGTAGGCAGCGGTAGTTTGGCGGGAACCATCTTCATGCCGGCTGGTTCGGTGAATGAGGAATGGATAGGCCGGACGAACGCCACAAGCGCGGCAGGTCTGCAGTCTGCAAGAGGTTCATCGACGAACCAAAAGACCGCTCAGGCGCCGATGCTGTTCCCGGCCTCCGAAACAGGGAGATGCACAATGAAAGTAGCTGAGCTAATGACCCCGAAGGTCCATCTCGCCAGCCCTGGGGAGTCGCTGCGCAAGGTCGCCAAAAGAATGGCCGCCGATGGTGTCGGGTTCCTGCCTGTCGGGGAAAACGACAGATTGGTCGGAACGATCACAGACCGCGATATCGTCGTGCGCGCCGTCGCCGAGGGCAAGGACGGCAATGCGACCGTGGCCGATGCGATGACCCGCGACGTCAGATATTGCTTCGACGACGAAGAAATCGAAGACGTCGTTCAAAATATGGGAAACATCCAGGTAAGGCGGCTGCCCGTAGTCGATAGAGACAAGCGCCTTGTTGGGGTGATCTCGTTGGCCGATGCGGTGCTGAAGGACGATCCGGCGACGGTCGGCGTTGCCCTTACCGGGGTGGTTGAGCCCGGCGGCACTCACGCGACGTGAATCGTCTGACCGAAGTGCATCCGCCGACCGCAACGGAGCTCCGATCGACATATCCGACAGCGATCGGAGTTCCGAGTCCGACCGCAGGGTCGTTGCTTCCAAACGTCATCTGACCGCCACCCATCTCTGGGTTGTGTCTCCGGAGACGAAGCACATAGCCCCCGGCTCGTCCCTGACGATGGCGAAGCCCATTGGCGGCAACTGACGGCTGCGGCGTCCGCGATCCAAATGAAGCTTACGCCGCCAGCCGTAGCCTTACTCCATACCGAGCGCGGCCTTGTAGAGGTCGAGGATCGCTTCCTCTTCCTGGCGCTCGGCCTGATCCTTCTTGCGCAGCCGGATGATCGTGCGGACCGCCTTGGTGTCGAAGCCGGTTCCCTTCATCTCGGCGAACACTTCCTTGATGTCGTCGGCGATGGTCTGCTTTTCCTCTTCGAGCCGCTCGACGCGCTCGATGAAGGCGCGGAGCTGGCCTGCGGCAACAGTCTGGCTGGTTTCGGTGATCTCGTCGGCCATGCATTTCTCCAGGGGAAGGTGTCCGCGACTCGCGGCTCAAGGTGGAGCGTTCGATGCCCGAAGGCGCGGGAGGGGTCAAGGGCAGAATCCCTGTCCCAGCCGCCATCTTCCCCGAGCAGTCGCATGTGATCTTACTCCTCACACGGCTCGCCATCCTCTTTCCTCTGGGGGAGCGGAGATTGCGGCGGGAAAGTCGCGCTTCCTCTTCTCCCCAGCGCGGGCATGTTGCGGAATTCCGGCGTCCGCAAACGTTCCTGGAAGGTCCTGGAATCTTTTGGGAAATATCCCAGAATCCGATCGGGAGCGCGTTCGTCCGGTTTGGGATTATGCAACAGGTCCGCTAGGGGAGAAGGGAGAATGCCTACTCGTCTTCTTCGCTATCCTTCGACTTCAGCGCCGTCAGCTTGGCGAACACGGCGTTGGCGTCGAGTTCCTTGTCCTCGTCCTTGGGCATCTCCGTCTCCGGCGTCAGCCGCTCGGTCATCGAGGCCGGCAGCAGCGTGTCGCCGGCCGGAGCCGCCGGCTGCCTGCCATGCGAGGCGCGCTGCACCTCGATGTCGAGGTCTATCTGCGAGCAAAGGCCGAGCGTCACCGGGTCCATAGGCACCAGACTGGAGGAATTCCAGTGCTTGCGCTCGCGGATCTGGTCGATGGTCGATTTGGTGGTGCCGACCAGCCGCGAGATCTGTGCGTCCTTCAGCTCCGGGTGGTTCTTAACCAGCCAGAGGATGGCGTTGGGGCGATCCTGGCGCTTGGACAGCGGCGTGTAGCGCGGGCCCTTGCGCTTTGATTCAGGCACACGGACCTTCGGGTCGAGCAGCTTGAGCTTGTGATTCGGATCGGCTTCCGCCTTGGCGATTTCCTCGCGGCTGAGCTGGCCGGTCATGATCGGGTCCATGCCCTTGATGCCCTGCGCCGATTCGCCGTCGGCGATAGCCTTCACCTCAAGCGGATGCAGGCTACAGAACTGCGCGATCTGCTCGAAAGACAGCGCCGTGTTGTCGACCAGCCAGACTGCGGTCGCCTTCGGCATCAGAAGCGTATTGGCCATCAGATAATATCCTCTCGTTCGCCCGCGTCCCGTGCGCGGGCGGTGGTCAGACCACCGAAAATGGGAAATTCGAGGCGTATATAACGCCGTTTCCGGCCGGGGGCAAGAAATCTTCGCCGGGGCGACAGCCTGTCATGGAACCGTCGTGGAAGCGTCATCCCGTTGAAATATCGGGCGCTCAAATCAGGACCGCACCCTATCGAACAGGAGAGGTTCTTCGATGCCCCGCTATTCCCGCCTTTTCGCCCTGACCGCCGCGCTCGCGGCTTCGGTCGCGATGCCTGCCCATGCCGAGATGATGTTCAACCGGATCGCCACCTTCGCCGTCGCCGACAATTTGCCGGCCGATGCCGACCGGACAAAGCCGACCTCCTCCGAAATCATCGCCGCCAGCGAGGACGGCATGACGCTGGTCTATTCCGATAGCCCGCTCGGAGCCGTCGGTTTCATCGACATCACCGATCCCAAGGCGCCCAAACCGGCAGGCATGCTCAAGATCGAAGGCGAGCCGACCTCGGTCGTCGTGGCAGGCACGAAAGTGCTGGCCGGCGTCAACACGTCGGAAAGCAAGACTGCCCCTTCCGGCAACCTTGCCGTCATCGACCTCGCCTCGAAAGCCATCGAGAGCACTTGCGATCTCGGCGGCCAGCCGGATTCCCTCGCCTTGAGCAAGGACGGAAAATTCCTGGCCGTCGCTATCGAAAATGAGCGCGACGAGGAGTTGAACGACGGCGAAATCCCGCAAATGCCCGCGGGCGATTTGAAGATATTCACGCTCTCGGCTGGCGTGCCCGACTGCGCGACTATGAAGACCGTGACGCTCACCGGCATCGCGGAAGTGGCGGGCGACGATCCGGAGCCGGAATTCGTCGCCTTCAACGAAGCTGGCGAAATCGCTGTGACGCTGCAGGAAAACAACCACATCGCCATCGTGGACGCTGCCACAGGCCAGGTAACCACGCATTTTTCGGCGGGTTCCACCTCGCTCGAACACATCGACACGAAGAAGGACGGGGCGCTGACCTTCACCGGCAAGGCCGAAAATGTCGCCCGCGAGCCCGACGCCGTGAAATGGCTCGACAATGACCGCCTCGTCGTCGCCAATGAGGGCGATTACAAGGGCGGCTCGCGCGGCTTCACCATCTTCGACAAGGCCGGCAAGGTGCTGTTCGAGGCTGGCAAGGTGCTGTTCGAGGCTGGCAACGCTCTCGACCACGCCGCGGCCAATGTCGGACACTATCCGGAGCATCGGAACAAGAAGGGCGTCGAGCCGGAGGGCCTGGAGACCGGCAAGTTCGGCGACGAGCAGCTGTTCTTTGTGGCGCTGGAGCGCGCTTCGCTGATCGCCGTCTACAAGGACGCAGGTGCCGCTCCGGAACTTCTCCAGCTTCTGCCTTCTGGCGTCGGCCCGGAAGGCCTGGTTGCCATCCCCTCGCGCAACCTCTTGGTCACTGCCAACGAGGCAGACCTCGTCGAGGACGGCCTCGCCCGCTCGCATGTCATGGTCTACGAGCGCGCCGATGGCCCGGCCGCCTATCCGCAGATCACGGCGGCGCTGACCGACGAGGGAACGCCCCTCGGCTGGGGCGCGCTATCGGGCCTCGCCGCCGACCCGAAGGGTGCCGGCCAGCTCTATGCCGTCTCGGATTCGGTCTATCGCTCCGCGCCTTCGATTTTCACCGTCGACACGACGCAGACCCCGGCGCTGATCACGGCAAAGACGATCGTCACCCGCGACGGCATGCCGGCCCAGAAGCTCGACCTTGAAGGCATCGCACCTGACGGTGACGGCGGCTTCTGGCTGGCTTCAGAAGGCAATTCCGGCAAGCTGACGCCGCACGGCATTATCCGCGTCAACGACAAGGGCGAGATCAAGCAGGAGATTGCCTTTCCGGCGGAACTTCTGGCTCATGAAATCCGCTTCGGCCTCGAAGGCATCACCACAGTCGGCGAAGGCGACGACCTCACGCTCGTCATGGCGATGCAGCGCGAGTGGAAGGACGATCCCAAGGGCCAGGTCAAGCTTGTCGCCTACAAGCCGAAGGCCAAGGAATGGTCGGCCGTGCGCTATCCGCTCGAAGCTGCCGGCGCGGGCTGGATTGGCCTGTCGGAAATCACCGCCCATAACGGCAAACTCTACATCGTCGAGCGTGACAATCTGATCGGCGCGAACGCCAAGGTGAAGCGCGTTTACAGCGTGGGGCTCGACGCGTTCAAACCGGCGGCGCTCGGCGGTGAACTGCCGCTGGTCGAAAAGACGCTCGTGCGCGACCTGATCGAAGATCTGAAGGCGGCCGCCAACGGCTATGTCGTCGACAAAGTCGAAGGTTTCGCCATCGACGCTGGCGGCGAGGCATTCATCGTCACCGACAATGACGGCGTCGACGATTCGTCCGGCGAAACGCTGTTCATCCGCCTCGGCAACATCGAAGCTGTCAACTGAGGTCTGGACTGCAAAAGAAGGCCGTGGCTATTGCCCGCGGCCTTCTCATGCAACGTCCAGAACGATCTTGCCGATATGCTCGCCCTCTTCCATCCGCTCATGCGCGCGCCACGCTTCCCGGAGCGGGAAGATCATGTCCATGACCGGAACCACCCGCCGCGCCGCCAGCAACGGCCAGACCTGGGCCTCGAGCGCCGCCGCGAGCTGCCCCTTGAATTCGACGGTGCGCGGCCGGAGCGTCGATCCGGTATGAACGAGCCGCTTGACCATCAGCTTGGCAAAGTCGGCGCTCGCCACTGCCCCGCCCTGCGTGGCGATCTGGACGATTCGGCCCTCGACCGCCGCCGCATTGTAGTTGCGGCCGACATAGTCGCCGCCGACCATGTCGAGGATGACATTGGCGCCGCGCCCGTCCGTCGCCTCCTTCACGGCCGCGACGAAATCCTGCTCGCGGTAATTGACCACGCGGTCGGCTCCGAGCTTCAGACAGGCTTCGCACTTTTCCGCCGAACCGGCGGTGGTGATCACATAGGCGCCGAGGGCCGAGGCGAGCTGGATCGCCGTCGTGCCGATGCCCGACGAGCCGCCATGGACGAGCAGCGTTTCGCCTGCCTTCAGCCCGCCGCGCTCGAACACATTATGCCAGACCGTGAAGAAAGTTTCCGGCAGGGCTGCCGCCTCGGTCAGCGTGAAGCCCTGCGGCACGGGCAGTGCATTGCTCTCATGCACCTTGGCGTATTCGGCGTAGCCACCGCCCGGCGTCAGCGCGCAGACGGCGTCGCCCAAACGCCAGCGCCTGGCGCCTTCTCCGACGGCCACCACTTCGCCGGATACTTCGAGCCCCGGCAGGTCGGACGCGCCAGGCGGTGGTGGATATGCCCCCTTGCGCTGCTGTACGTCGGGACGATTGACGCCGGCGGCGCGCACGCGGATGAGTATCTCGCCTTCGCCGGGCTCCGGCACGTCGCGTTTTTCCGGCTTCAGCACCAGCGGTCCGCCGGGCTGCGAAATCGCCACCGCCGTCATCTTCGCCGGTATCTTGTCTCCATTGGCCATTCTCGGCATCCTTCAAGGCTCGGCCCGCCGCCCGCGGCGATTGCATCGCCGCCCCTCTCTTATGTAGTCTGTCGGCCGATCAGGCAAACTGGAGATGCGGCGATGGCGATCTTCGACGACGAACCGAAAAAACCGGCGAGGCACGAGATCGGTCAGGATCTCTCCCTCCTTTCCGCTTCCGAACTTTCCGAGCGGATCGGCCTGTTGCGAGACGAGATCGTCCGGCTGGAGGCCGAGCTTAAGGCCAAGGGCGCGACCAAGAGCGCCGCGGAAGCGCTTTTCAGCCGCAGATAGTCGCATCACTGCCGCCGGAGCGCCGCAAAGGGCGTTATGTTCGGGCCGCGATTCTCCTTCCACCCGGACCAGCGCATGTTCATGCTCGCCGACTACCGACCGATCCTTTCGCTGTTGCGCGGCACCGCCTTTCTTCTGGCAGCCTCCGGCCTGCATGGCCTGCTTCTGCCGCTTCGAGGCCAGGAGGAAGGGTTTTCGACTGCCGTCCTCGGACTTCTGGGGACGGCCTGGGCCGGCGGCTTTGTCGCTGGCTGCTTCTTTGCGCCCCGTCTCGTCCGCCGCGCCGGCCACGTCCGGGCCTTCGGCGCTTTCGCCGCTTCGGGGGCGATTATCGCCCTAATGACGGGGCTGGTCATCGACGAGTTCGCCTGGATCATCCTGCGTGCCTTTACAGGCTTCACGATGGCCGGCGCTTTCATGGTCATCGAAAGCTGGCTCAACGAGACGTCGACCAACGAGAACCGCGGCACGGTCTTTGGCCTCTACATGATGGTCACATTTGCTTCGATCATGGCCGGACAGATGATCGTTGCGGTGGGGGATGTCAGATCGGCATCGCTGTTCATGGTCACAGGCATATTCTTTTGCCTGTCGCTCATTCCGACCGCCGTCTCGACCGCGGCCAGTCCCAAGCCGCTGCAAGATGTTTCGCTCGATCTGAAAGGACTTTACGCCAATTCGCCGGTCGCCTCGGTCGCTTGCGTGCTGATCGGCGTCGCCAACGGCGCATGGGGCACGCTCGGCGCGGTCTACGGCGCACGCATCGGCATTTCGACGGCCGAGATCGCGCTGATGATGAGCTTGGTGGTCGTCGCCGGCGCCGCCATGCAATTGCCGGTCGGGCGCGCTTCCGACAGGACCGACCGCCGCTTCGTTCTCGCCGCCGCTTCGCTGGGATCGGCCGTGTTCGGGCTATTGGTCTTCGTGGCGACGCCGCGCTCCGGCGTCTTGGTGATCGCGATGACCGCGTGTTACGGCGCGCTCGCCTATACGCTCTATTCGCTGGCCGTCGCCCACGCCAACGACCACGCCAAGCCGGAGGAGTTCGTCAAGGTTTCGGGCGGACTGCTGCTGCTCTACGGCTTCGGGACGATGATCGGTCCGGTGATCGGCGCGTTGCTGATGGGCGCGATGCGGCCGGAAAGCATATTCCTGGCAACCGCGCTCGCCCATTCCGCGCTTGCCGGCTACACCGTGCTTCGCATCGGCCGCCGCGCACCGGTGCCGCTCGAGGAGCGTGAAGCCTTCAAGACGCTGCCTTCCGAGCGCGGCGTCACACCGGAGGCGGTGCGGCTCGACCCGCGCACGCCGGCCGAAGAAGACAGTTGAGATTCGGCGATTATTGCCTCACAAGAAGCAATGATCCCGACCGATGCGTTCATTGCCATTGCGGATCCCAACCGGCGCCATCTCCTGGAGGAGTTGCGCCGCGGACCCAAGACCGTCGGCCAACTGGCCTCCGGCTTGCCGGTTTCGCGGCCCGCCGTCTCACAACATCTGAAGGTCCTGCTCGATGCCGGGCTGGTCAGCGCACGCCCCGAGGGTGCGCGCCGCGTCTATGCCGTCAGCGAACACGGTTTCCTCAAGCTCAATATCTGGCTGGATCAGTTCTGGCAGGCGTGAACGTCCGAGAGAATGGCTTCCCGCCGCAAAAATCAACGCCCTGTCACCCGCACAGGCAGCGCCTGAAATGACAAGGAAATAACCCCGGCGACACGGCGTGCCGCCGGCAAGCTGTCCGCGCTTTATGGGCGCGCTGTCTTCAGACTAATGTTTCGTGGGATTTGCCTTCAGTTTCTCAATCTCGTCCTTGAGCGCCAGCTTGCGCCGCTTCAGAGTCACGATCTCCAGGTCGTCGACGGAAGGATGGGTCATCGCCTGGTCGAGTTCGCGTTCGATATCGCCGTGTTTCCGCTGCAGCTCTTCAAGATGGTTGGCAAGCGACATGATTGGTTCTCCCTTTCATGATTTCCTCGGACGGTACGCGTCACGGGCGCGTCCACCGCTGGGCGCTCCATGACGGTACGATGACAGTGTGCCACCGGACGGTCTGGATGTCGAATGCGCGTTGGTAGGATTTCCTGAATGACCGAAATGTGCTATGGGCTGCGCGCCGGGCGGCATCCGCTTCCGGACCCGCCCTGATTGGCGCAATTCGGGCGCCGGAATTCTACAGACGGTACATGATGTCGGACCAGGAACAGACCGAGATTCGTCTTGAGTTTGCGAAGCTTAAGCAGGAACACGCGGATTTCGACGCTGCGATCAACGCCATGATCGCGACCTCCTGCGATCCGCTGCAGATCCAGCGCATGAAGAAGAAAAAGCTGATCCTGAAGGACAGGCTGTCCAAGCTCGAAGACAAGATAATCCCCGATATCATCGCCTGACCGGCGGCGCGGGGGCTGGCGGCGATCCTTGCGGCATGCCCGGATTTCCGTTATTCGCGGGCTTCATCAGGCCAAGGGATTGAAGTTTGAGCAGCAAGCGCGCCGACGTAGCGATCATCATGGGCAGCCAGTCGGACTGGGCGACCATGTCGCACGCCGCCGACACGCTGGCGGCCCTCGGCGTCTCCCATGAGAAACGCATCGTCTCGGCGCACCGCACGCCGGAGCGCCTCTATGAATTCGCCAGGGGCGCCAAGGCGGCGGGCTTCAAGATCATCATCGCCGGCGCCGGCGGCGCGGCCCACCTGCCCGGCATGACGGCGGCGCTGACGCCGCTGCCGGTGTTCGGCGTGCCCGTCGAATCTAAGGCGCTGTCCGGCCAGGATTCGTTGCTTTCCATCGTCCAGATGCCGGCCGGCATTCCCGTCGGCACGCTCGCCATCGGCAAGGCAGGTGCAATCAATGCGGCGCTGCTGGCCGCTGCCGTATTGGCGCTTGGCGATGACGAACTGGCGGCCCGGCTCGATGCATGGCGCGCCGCGCAGACAGCGAAGGTGGCCGACGCCCCGGCGGACGCGCCGTGATGCAGGCGCTGGCTGCGGGCTCGACCATCGGCATCGTCGGCGGCGGACAACTCGGCCGCATGCTGGCCATGGCCGCCGCCCGTCTCGGCTACCGAGCGGTCATTCTCGAGCCGCAGGCGGACTGCCCGGCGGCGCAGGTAGCCAACAGGCAGATCGTCGGCGCTTATGATGATCGCGCCGCACTCGCCGAACTGGCTGCCGCAAGCGACGTGCTCACATACGAATTCGAGAACGTGCCGGTCGATGCGGCGAAGTTCCTCGCAGAAAGCGTGCCCGTGCACCCGCCGGCGCGCGCTCTCGAGGTCGCCCAGGACCGCCTCGCCGAAAAAACCTTCCTGAACGGCATCGGGATATCCACAGCTGATTTCCGACCTGTGGATAATGACGGCGAGTTGGCGGCCGCGCTGGCGGCATTCGGCGGCAGCGGAATCTTGAAGACCCGCCGCATGGGCTATGACGGCAAGGGCCAGCGCGTCTTCCGCGATTTTTCCGGCAGCATCGCCGGGGCATTCGACGCGATGGGCGGCGTTCCGCTCATCCTGGAATCCTTTGTTGCTTTCGAGCGCGAAATCTCGGTGATCGCCGCGCGCGGGCCAGACGGCGCGCTTGCCGCCTACGATCCGGCCGAGAATGTTCATCGCGGCGGCATTCTCCACAGCTCGACAGTCCCGGCAGCGATCGGCCCGGCGACCGCTAAAGCGGCGACCGATGCGGCTTTCGCTATCCTGGAGGCGCTGGACTATGTCGGCGCAATCGGCGTCGAATTCTTCGTGCTTCCCGGCGGCTCGCTGCTCGTCAACGAGATCGCGCCGCGGGTCCACAATTCCGGCCACTGGACGGAGGCCGCCTGCACAGTCTCGCAGTTCGAGCAGCATATCCGTGCGGTTGCCGCGCTGCCGCTGGGCGATACGCGACGCCATTTTGACTGTGCGATGGAAAATCTGATTGGCGACGATGTGCGGCGCACGGAAGCGCTTCTGGCGGAGCCGGATCTTGTTCTACACCTTTACGGCAAGGCCGAGGCCCGCACCGGCCGCAAGATGGGCCACTTCACACGGCTAAAGCCGAGGGGCATTTAGTTGGCTGCGTCGATTGCTCCGCAGGTGGCAGCGGACAGCTCATGTCGCCCTCTTCGCATCCAAGATTGCCGCGCCGGCGGTTGACATTCCTTGGCCACCTCGTCTATGAGCCTGTCACGAATTCGGGCGCGCCCTTGGGCGCGTCTTTTAGTTAGGCCGACAAGGCCCCATTCGACAGGCAAGACCATGAAGATCAAGAACTCGCTCAAGGCTCTCAAGGGCCGCCATCGCGACAACCAGCTGGTTCGCCGCAAGGGCCGCATCTACATCATCAACAAGACCGCTCCGCGCTACAAGGCCCGCCAGGGCTGATCGCGCCATCACGCGAAATTCAGTTTGACCTTCTGCTGCGCGGGGTTAGATTCCGCGCATGCGGAAGTTTTTTGCATTCCTGCCGGCCATTGCCCTGACATTGACGTTCGCGCCGGCTATCGGCGCTGAAGCGTCGCCCTCTCCTCCCGCCAAGCCTGCCGCCGCAACGACCGAAGGCCGTCTCGAAACGCTGTTCGGCGAGCTGAAGCGCGAGCGCAACGAACGGAAGGCCGAGCGCATCGCTGCCCGGATCCAGCAGGAATGGAGCCGCTCAGGCAGCGCCTCCGTCGATCTGATGATGCAATGGTCGCAAAAGGCCATGGAGGCGCAAAAATTCGATATTGCCCTCGACTTCCTCGACCAGGTGGTGACGCTGTCGCCCACCTATGCGGAAGGCTGGAATCGCCGCGCCACCGTACATTTCATGATGCGCAGCTTCGGCAAGTCGATGGCAGATATCCACCGAACGCTGCAGCTCGAACCGCGCCATTTCGGGGCGCTGGCCGGCCTGGCGCAGATCATGAAGGAGCGCGGCAGCAAGGAGCTGGCGCTCAACGCGTATCAGCGGGTTCTCGACATCTACCCGATGATGCGCAACGCCCAGAACGAGGTCGCGACCCTCTCGGAAGAGCTTGCCGGCGACGGCATTTGATGCGCATCTGCGGGGACGCGCGAAATTTCAAGTTCTCGTTTCTGCTTCCGCTTCCCTCCGGCCGTACATTTCCTGCGTGAACCTGATCTACGCCCTCATCGCATTCCTGCTCGCACTGCTATTGGTGCTTGTCGGCATCACCCGCGTTGGGTCGTGGTTGATCGAGCGTCGCAATCCGGCCATCGGCAGCTTCGCCGAGATCGACGGCGCCCGTCTGCATTATGTCCATGTGCCAGCGCCGGAAAATCCCGACCTCCCCCCGATCGTCTTCATCCATGGCGCTAGCGCCAATCTGAGGGATCAGATGATTCCGCTCCGGCCGCTTCTGGAAGGCCGGGCCGAATTGCTGTTTCTCGACCGGCCCGGCCATGGCTGGTCGGGCCGCGGCCCAGGCAACAACGGGACGCCGGCCGGCCAAGCCGCATCCATAGCCGCATTGATGGACCATCTCGGCATCAGGGACGCGATCATCGTCGGCCACTCCTTCGGTGGGGCGATAACCGCAGCCTTCGGGCTCGAACAGGCGGACAGGACGCGCGGGCTGGTGTTCGTTGCCGCAGCCACCCACCCTTGGCCGGGAGGCAAGACGTCCTGGTACTACAAACTGACGACCGTTCCGGTCCTCGGCTGGCTGTTTTCCGAAACGTTCGCCAATCCGGCGGGCTCGCTGCGCATCGTAGCGGCCGCGACCTGCGTCTTTGCGCCCAATCCTGTGCCGGAAGCCTATCTCGACGAAGCCTCGATCCCGCTGGTGCTGAGGCCGCGCGCCTTCCGTGCCAATGCGATAGATGTCGAAGGGCTCTACCGCCACGCGCTCGCCGCCGCGCCGCGCTACGGCGAGATCACGGCGCCGGCCATCGTGATTTCAGGCGACTACGACACAGTGGTCTATGAGGAACTGCATTCGACCGGCCTTGCCCGTGACATTCCCGGGGCGGAACTGGTCTGGGTGAAGAACCTCGGCCACAAGCCGGACTGGATTGCGCGGGAGCTGGTGGTGGCGGCGATCGAAAAGGCCGCGGGGATGGATCGCGATCTTCCCGTCATTGCCCGGACTGTCGAGGCGCGGATTGCCGGCGACCGCTCCGGCGAAGGCGTCTGCGTCAACGAGAAGGCGCCGACGGCGGAGCCGGAACTGGCGCCGGAGTGAGGGAAGCAGGCAGTAGGCAGTAGGCAGTGGGCAGTGGGCAATAGGTAGGGAGAAGGAATATCTCGGGGAACCTCGAACAATTACTGCCTACTGCCTACTCCCTATTTCCTCACACCCCATGCCCATCCGCGCCCACATAGGCGATGCGCAGCATGTTGGTGGCGCCGGGCGTGCGCAGCGGCACGCCGGCTGTGATGATGACGCGATCGCCGGTACCTGCGAATGTCTCGCCATAAGCGATGCGGCAGGCGCGATCGACCATATCGTCGAGGTCGATAGCGTCGGGCGTGACCACGCAATGCGTGCCCCAGACGAGCGACAGCCGCCGCGCCGTCTCGACCACCGGCGACAGCGCGACGATCGGGACCTGCGGGCGCTCGCGGGCGGCGCGCAATCCGGTCGTGCCGGATGCAGTGTAGGTGACGATCGCCGACAGTTTCAGCGTCTCGGCGATCTGGCGCGCGGCGAGCGAAATCGCGTCGGCGCCGGTGGCTTCCGGCTCCGAGCGCTGCGCGTTGATGATCCCGGCATAAGTCGGATCCTGCTCCACGCGCTCGGCGATGCGGTTCATCGTCGCCACCGCCTCGACCGGATATTCTCCGGCCGCGGATTCGGCCGACAGCATGATCGCGTCGGCGCCCTCGAAGACCGCGGTCGCAACGTCCGACACCTCGGCGCGGGTCGGCACCGGCGCGGCGATCATCGATTCCAGCATCTGCGTGGCAATCACTACCGGTTTGCCGGCACGGCGGCAGGCGCGGGTGATCTGCTTCTGGATGCCGGGCACGGCTTCGAGCGGCATCTCAACCCCGAGATCGCCGCGCGCCACCATGACGGCGTCCGAAAGCTCGATGATCTCAGCCAACCGCGTGACCGCCTGCGGCTTCTCGATCTTGGACATCAGCAACGCCCGGCCACGCGCAATCTTGCGCGCTTCAGCCAGGTCCTCCGGCCGCTGAATGAAAGACAGCGCCACCCAATCGACGCCGGTGGACAGGACTGCGTCGAGATCGGCACGGTCTTTTTCGGTCAGCGCGCCTAGCGGCAGATCGGTGTCGGGAAGGCTGACCCCCTTCCTGTCGGAGATATTGTTGCCGGCAACCACAGTGCTGACGATGGACTTGCCATCGGAGCTGACTGCCTTCAGTTCAAGCCTGCCGTCGTCGATCAGCAGGCGGTCGCCTGCTTCGACCGAGGTAAGGATTTCCGGATGCGGCAGGTGCACGCGCGTCTTGTCGCCCAGCGCCAGATTGTCGTCCAGCGTGAATGCCTGTCCGGCCTCGAGCGCGACTTTGCCTCCGGTGAACTTGCCGACCCTGAGCTTAGGCCCCTGGAGATCGGCCAATATGCCGATTGGGCGGCCGAGTGCGGTCTCGACCGCGCGGATGCGCCCGACCAGCGTCCGCATCAGGGCGTGGTCGGTGTGGCTCATGTTGATGCGAAAAACGTCGGCGCCGGCTTCGAAGAGTTTTCTGATCATTTCCTCCGAGGAGGAAGCGGGACCTAGCGTGGCGAGTATCTTGACCTTGCGGCTGCGTCTCATTGAGGAGGTGTTCCCGTGACGGCTGCGGCGCCGTCCGTTGCGGGCTCGTCGGTCAGCTGGACCATCCAGCTTGCCTGCTCGCCCGTGTCGTATTCCTGGAAGCCGGCTCGCTGGAAGCCGCGTGCGACGCAATCGTTGACGCCGGCGATCTTGAACTCTTTTTCGGCCACGCACATGTTGATCGGGCCGTCCCAGCGCCCGCCGCGCTCGGCGTCTTCGGCGTAGAGATAGTAGAATCGCGAAGACAGCGGACCTTCGATCAGCGTCTTGCAGGTCGAGCCTTCAATATGCCACCAGCCCTCGGTCACCCAGCCGGCCTTGGCGCGGTAGCCGATGCCGACGCCGACCAGGCTTTGGGTCGCGTTGCAGACGCGGAAATCGGCGAGCGCCGCAGTGGCTGAAAAGAGCGGGAAACACACCGAAAGCGCCAGCACAGCCAGGGCGGAGCGAATCCGCATACCACCGGCCAGTACCATTCCCAAACTCCTCGATTGCTCGGCAAACATGTATCGATGCCCCTTTTCGGAAATGTCCGGGCGCATGTCAACGCGCGCAGCAGCGCCTATCCAATCGATTTAGAAAGTGCCACGCCGCACCGCATTCCGCCCATGTCCGATTTCGCCCAAAAAGATTGGCGAAACAACGGCGTTGCACGCCGCAAGCCTTCGTGAAAAGACAGGGCAAATCCCCTCCTGTTCAAAAATCGCTCTCCGGGACATTCCAGCCGATGACGAGATCAGCACTTTTTGCCCCGTTCGAGGTCGTTGAAGGCGACCGCAAGCTCGGCCTGGTGCTGCTGGCCGATCATGCGCGACGCGACCTGCCCGAGGAATATGCCGGTCTGGGGCTCCCGGCGGAAGAATTCCAGCGCCACATCGCTTACGACATCGGCGTCGAGACTGTCACGCGAAAGCTGGCAGTACTCACCGGCGCGCCCGCGGTGATGGCCAATTTCTCGCGGCTCCTGATCGATCCCAATCGCGGCGAGGACGATCCGACGCTGATTCGCCAGCTCTATGACGGCACGGTCGTGCCGGGAAACTATCCGATGTCAGCCGACGAGCGCGAAAGGCGGCTTGAGCGCTACTACCGGCCCTATCACGACGCCGTCGGCTCGGTCGTGGCATCGGTCGCGCGGGAATCCGGCGCGGCGCCGTTCATCTTGTCCGTCCATTCCTTCACACCCATCATGCAGAACCATGTGCGCCCGTGGCAGGTAGGCGTGCTGTGGGACATGGATCATCGCGCGGCCTGGCCGCTGATCGAAATGCTGGCTGCGGACAAGACCATGACGGTCGGCGACAACGAGCCCTATGACGGCGCTCTGCGCGGCGACACAATGTTCAGGCACGCCATCGTCAACGGCTACGCGCATGCGCTGATCGAGATCCGCCAGGATCTGATCGCCGACGAGGCCGGCGCCGAAGACTGGGCGGTAAGGCTGGCGCCGATCATTGACGCAATCAACGCCCGCCCCGATATACATGAAGTCAAGCAATTCGGCTCGCGCACCGGGCCCGTGTGAGGAGCAAGCGATGACTGGACTGAGCCAAGAGCAGAAGCGTGATTTCGAGGCGGCGGCATTCCGCACGCTGGTGGAGCACCTGCGGACACGCAGCGACGTGCAGAACATAGACCTGATGAACCTTGCCGGTTTCTGCCGCAACTGCCTGTCCAACTGGTACCGCGACGCGGCAAACGCCGCCGGTGTCGACATGTCCAAGGACGAATCGCGCGAGATCATCTACGGCATGCCCTATGCCGACTGGCAGGCGCTGCACCAGACCGAAGCTCCCGAGGCCAAAAAGGCCGAGTTCGAAGCCCGGCGTCCGAAGGACCATTGAGGTCTTCTTCCCAGTGACAGGCTTTATCGGCAGGGGCGTGCGCGTTTACCTCAGCCCGCCCCTCATTCAGCCTCCCTTCGCAAGCTCAGGATCCGTCCTCTTCTTCCCCTGAGGCTCCGTTGCGCGGCAACAGGCTCTCAAGGATAGAAGGGAGACGCAAATCAAGTCTGCGCCGCCCGGTCGCTGGATTCTCCGCCGCGCTCCATGGTGCGGTAGAAATCGGTGAGTGTCTTGCCGCGCTCGGGCTTGAAGGTGCGGTCAGCGGCGGCGACGGTCGCGATCCGGTCGATGCGGAAGGCGCGGAAATCGTTGCGCATCTCGCACCACGCGACAAGTGTCCAGACCTTGCCCCAGAACCACAGGCCGAGCGGACGCACGTCGCGCACCGAGCTGCGCGCGGCTTCGTCGCGGTAGTCGAGCGTCAGCACCTGACGCTTTTCGACGGCGCGCTCGATCAGGTCGATGTTTACGCGGTCGGCGTCGCTGACTACCCACATCGGCGTATGGATTTCAGTGCGCGCAATGCGGTCTTTCTCCGCGTCGGGCAGGACCGCGCCGATCTTGACCAGGGCCTCGTCGGCTGCCCGCGCCATCGCCGCCCCGCCGAAGGCCCGGACCATGCGGGCGCCGGCGACCAGCGCCACTATCTCATCACGTGTGAACATCAGCGGTGGAAGGTCGAAACCCTCTCTCATAATGTAACCGACGCCGGCTTCGCCATCGATCGGGACGCCGGTCGACTGGAGATCGGCGATGTCCCGGTAGATCGTGCGTTCCGAAACCTCGAGCCACTGGCCGAGTTTCTGCGCGGTGACGAGCCGGCCGCCGCGAAAATGCTGGACGATCTGGAACAGTCTGTCTGCGCGCCGCATCGTCTGCCCTGCCAATATCCTGTCTGTTATCTATCGCTCTACTGCACAAACAAGCCGAAACTGTTGCCATCCGGGTCGAGGCAGTATGCGAAACGCCCGGCGGGAATCTCGATGACCGGCGAAACGACCTGCCCGCCATTCTTGGTCACGCGTTCCATCGCCGCCTCGATCGGCGCAGCCACGGAAAGATGGATGGTCGGGCCCGTTCCCGCAACCGCCGGCTTGCCGGGATAGAGGTGACCGGCGACCGAATCCTGGTCCCTGGCGACGAACATTCCCATCGGATTCGGGCCATCCTCGTTCAGCGAAAGTTCGTTCTGCAGAACGGCGCCGTAGAATGAGCGGGCGCGCTCCATGTCGGTTGTCGGGATCTCGAACCAGACCGCGGCGTGAGCAGGTACATGGGCGTTCATATGTATTCTCCCTCTATCGGTCCGATCACCATCGCACGCTGCTCCTGACAGCATATTGTCAGGAGGCTTGTGCCGGCGCGCCGGCAAATTCCCTGGCAAAGAGCGTCTTCATTTCGGCGAGCTGCCCTTCCTGCTCCGGATAGAGCGCCTTCATGAATGCAAGCGCGAAGGTGCCCGGCGCGGAGCCGGGGGCGGATACAATCCTGCCATCGGCGACCGCGTGCGGTACGTCCTGGTAATTCCCCGAGCCGGCGTAGGCGGGTTCGTGCATCAGGATCCAGTCGCGACCATTGCTGGTGTGCCTGGCGGCTTCGAACAGGCCGGAGCGGGCGAGCGCCAGCGTGCCTGCGCAAATGCCGCCGACGACGCCGCCGCGCGCCGCCACGGCCTTCAACAGGGGTGAGGGATCGGGATGTGCGTTGGAAGCCCAATGGTCTGATCCGATGACGGCAATGGCGTCGAGATCGGCGTTTTCCGCAATATCGAAGCCACGATCCGGCGTCAGATGGAAGCCGCTCATCGATTTTCTGGGTGCACCGTCAGGCGAGAGCGAAACGGCGCGCCCCCCGAACCACTCGACGGCGGAGGCCGACAGGAGGCCGTACTCCCAGTCCGCGAACCCATCGATGAAGATGAACCCTATGGTTTTTGAAGCCGGCATCGGGTGATCTCCCTTGTTTTGGACCTCCGGCATGGCGATCGCCTCGCCGGAGGTCATTCAGCTTCCGATCGCGCGCTCAGTAACGCCTTGCGCGCCTTTCGGGATAGGAGTCCGGCCAGCCGATGTCCTTGCGAATCGAGGCCGGCAGCGAGTTGAGGAGCCTTTCGGTGCGAACCTCCTCGCGCATCGACTGAACCTTGCCCGTATAATACCTGATGGTGCGGAAGATGTTTGGCGTGAAGCTGTTCATGGCGGTGCCTCCTTGTTTGATGGAGACACTATCGCACACCCCTCCTGACAGCAGTCTGTCAGGAGCAGCGACGCCAGATCAGGTTTCCGGAGCCTCGACCGTGTAGTTCAGCGGCAACCGCCCGCCATCGGCGTAAATCGTCTGTCCGGTGATGTAGCTTGCGTCCTCCGAAGCAAGGAAAGCGGCGATGGCGGCGATTTCCGCCGGCTCGCCGATTCGGCCGAGCGGCGTGCGCGAGAGCAAGCGCTTCGTGGCCGCCGGATCGGAATTGGTGGCGGCCAGCATATCGGTCATGATCGAGCCCGGGCCGATCGCATTCACCCTTATGCCGTAAGGGGCCAGCGACAGCGCCATGGCCTTGGTGAGCTGGTTCACGCCGCCTTTCGAGACCGAATAGGCGAGCTGTTCGGCAATGGCGAAGACCGCATTGACCGAAGACATATTGACGATCGATCCGGCCGCGCCGCCGGCCTTGACCTTGTCGACCATGTAGCGGGCGACCGCCTGGCCGGCGAGGAAGGAACCTTTCAGATTGACGCGCAGCACGCGGTCGAAATCGGCCTCCTTGAGGTCGAGAAAATCCGCGCCGTGGACGATCGCCGCGTTGTTGACGAGGACGTCGATGTCACCAAAGGCATCAATGGTCGCCGCCACGAGATTGTGGATGTCGAGCCGCTTGCCGATGTCGGTCTTGACGAATTGCACCTCGCCGAGCTTGGCGAGATCACGCTCCGCCTTCTCGCCCTTTTCCTGGTCGATGTCGGCCACCATCACCTTGCAGCCGTCGCGAAGAAAACGCTGCGCGATGGCGAAGCCGATCCCTCCGCCTCCGCCCGTTACGATCGCAGTCTTGCCGTCGAGCGCCATATCTTTCTCTCCTGCTCGCCGCCCTTATAGCGGGCGGGGCAGGCGTCGGACAGTGGCGGCCGACAGGGGGCCGCCGTCAGATGCCGCTGCCTTCCTGCTCGGTGGGCTTCTGGGTCAGCGTTGCGATGAAGCGTTTGGTGCGCTGGCGCTCGGGATTGGTGAAAATGTCGCGCGCTAGGCCTTTTTCGACAACCACGCCGGCGTCGAGGAAGATCGCTTCCTGGGCGATTGTGGAGGCGAGGCGGAGATCGTGTGTGGCGATGACCATCGTGGTGCCTTCGCGCGCGAGCTGGGCGAGCACCTCCACCACCTCGCCCGACAGTTCGGGATCGAGCGCCGAGGTCGGCTCGTCGCAAAGCAGCACCTTGGGCGAGGGCGCGAGCGCGCGGGCGATCGCCACGCGCTGCTGCTGGCCGCCCGACAGCGTCGCCGGCCAGGCTTCCGCCTTGTGCGCCAGCCCGACCTTTTCGAGCAGTTCGCGCGCCCGCTGCAAGGCCCGCTCCCTCGGCCATTTCAGCACCGTCGTCAGCGCCTCCGAGACGTTGTCGATGGCGGTGCGGTGGGGGAAAAGCTGGAAGTTCTGGAAGACCATGCCGGTTTGCCGGCGCAGCCGCTGGATGGCGGCCCAGCCGACCTTGTCGCCTGGATGGAAATCGATGGCGTCGTCGCCGATCCGGACGCGGCCCGAAGTCGGGATCTCCAGAAGGTTGATGCAGCGCAGCAGCGTCGACTTGCCGCCGCCCGATGGGCCGACCAGCGCAGTGACGCTGCCTTCCGCGAAGGTGACGGTGACGTCGTTCAGCACGGTGTGGTCGCCGAACTTCTTCTCGATGTGCGACAGCTCTATCACGAGCGCGCCTCCATGAAGCCGCCATAGCGGGCGAGCCGCGTCTCGAGCCGCGCCTGCAGCGCCGAAAGCACCGAGCTGATGGCGAGATAGATGAGCGCCGCCTGCACGTAGAGGATCAGCGGCTCGTAGGTGGTTGCGACGATGCGCTGGGCCGCCTGGAACAGCTCAGGTACGGTGATTGCGGCTGCAAGCGAGGTGTCCTTGATCAGCGAGATGAAGGTGTTCGACAGCGGCGGGACGGCGACGCGGGCTGCCTGCGGCAGGATGGTGCGGCGCATAGTCTGGCCCCAGGACATGCCGATCGAGAAGGACGCCTCCCACTGCCCCTTGGCGACCGACGAGATCGCCGCGCGGATGATCTCGGAAGTGTAGGCGCCGACGTTGAGAGTGAAGCCGATCAGCGCGGCCGGAAAGGCGTCGAGCACTATGCCGATCGAAGGCAGGCCGTAGAAGATGAGGAAGAGCTGAACGAGCAGCGGCGTGCCGCGGATGATCCAGACATAGAAGCGGACCACCGCCGCCAGCGGCCTTGGCCCGAACAGGCGGATAAGCGCCGAGACTAGTCCGAGGCTGAGGCCGAGCGCGAAGGACAGCAGCGTCAGCGGTATGGTGAAAACGAGACCGGCCCACAGAAGCGGGCCGAGCGAATCGAGCATCAATTGCAGCCAGTACGGCACCGGAAACTCCCGTCAAACGGTCGGATCGTGTTTAACGGGTCGAAGGCACGGGCCGCAAGGCGCGGCCCGCCGCCTCCGGCCGGCTTACTGCGAAACGTCCTGGCCGAAATACTTCTCGGCAATCTTCCGGTACGTGCCGTCGGCCTTCATCTCTTTGAGGGCGTCGTTGATCGCGGCGACGAGTTCGGGGTCGCCCTTGCGGACGATGACGCCGGAATAGGCCGCCTCGTCCTCGGTCGCGGCGATCTTCACCGGCGCGTTGGGCTGCTTCTTCTTGAAATCGAGGAAGGAAAGGCTGTCATTGATGGTGGCGTCGGCGCGGCCTTGCACGACGAGTGCGATCGACTGGTCGAAGCCGTCAGTGCCGATGAGCTCGGCGCCTGCCTGTTCCGCCATCTTGCCGTAGTTGCTGGTCAGCGACTGTGCCGCCCTCTTGCCGGAGAGGTCGGCGAAGCCCTTGATCTCGGCATTGTCCTCGCGAACGATCAGCGCGGCCTTGGAGGCGATGTACGGATCGGAGAAATCGTATTTCGCCTTGCGCTCCTCGGTGATGCCGACCTGGTTGATGACGGCGTCGTAGCGGTTGGCGTCGAGGCCGGCGATGAGGCCGTCCCATTTGCCTTCGAGGAATTCAGCTTTCACGCCGAGCCGCTTGGCAATCTCCTGGCCAATCTCCACGTCGAAGCCGACCAGCTTGCCGCTCGCGTCGTGATAGGTGAACGGGGCGTAGGTGCCTTCAGTGCCGATCTTGAAGACGCCGGCGGCCTTGATGGCGTCGAGATTCGCGCCGGCGTTGCCGGGCAGGATAGCGAGCGCCTGGATGGCGCCTGCGACGATGAGCGATTTGAGCCAGTTCATATGCGTTTTCCGTATTCTTGCGGGGGGATTCTTCGCCGCTGGGGATGACGCTGCAATCTAGGACAGCGGCGGCTGCGAACAAGGCCGGGGCTTCGAGGAGTTCCGCCGGTTGTGGAACGCCGTTCTCAGGACCGGCTGGTCAGCGGAATAAAATTGCAGGTTGCGATGGCGCTCGCTACCGCGCCGCCAGCTTCGCCTTCAGCCGCTCGACATCCGCAGGCGTCCAGCCGTGGACGCCGGTCACTTCCATCCAGGCGTCGACATGGTGTTCGGGCGCATAGACATGGCCGTATCCCATGGGCGTGGTCGTGCCCATCGCCATGTCGAGCGCGAGCTGCAGGAAGGTGACCACCGGATACCAGCGCAGTTCCGGCGAAACGTCGGGTCCGCGCGGCGCTTTCATCCAGTCGGGCTCGCGGTAGAGCGAGTGATAGTCGAAGAAGGTGATCGGGTCGCTGGCGTATTGCAGATAGACGATGCGCAGCGGGCCCCACTTTGCGCCCGGAATATCGAGGGCGTTTTTCTGGCTGGTGAAGCGGACGAAGGAGCCGTCGCGGAAGCGGGGCAGCCATTCCGGCGTGCCCGGATTGCGGCGATTGGTGATCGAGCGCCAGCCGCTGCTCTGGAACGGCGGGCCGCTCCAAAGCGCGCCATGGTAGGGATCGCCGAGCACCTCGAACAGTTCGGTCGACAGTTCCGAACTCAGAGCGCCGAGGCTGAGGCCGTAGAGATAAAGCCGAGGGCGCGTGTCCTTGGGAAGAGTGGTCCAGTAGCCGTAGACCTCCGAGAACAGGGCGCGAGCGGCCTCGCCGCCATAGCCGGGTTCCACCAGCAGCGAAAGCCAGCTTGCGAGGTAGGAGTACTGGATGGCGACGCTGGCTATGTCGCCGCCGTGCAGATATTCCACCGGGCCCATGGCCGCCGGGTCGATCCAGCCGGTGCCGGTCGGCATGACGACAAGAAGCACGGAACGCTCGAACCCACCGGCGCGCTTCAGCTCCTCCAGCGCTAGCTTCGCCCGCTCCTGCGGGGTTTCGGCCGATTGCAGGCCAACATAGACGCGGACCGGCTCCATCGCATCCCGGCCGAGGAAAGCGCTCATCTCGGCGCGGGTCGGTCCGGTCACGACGAATTCGCGCCCACGCCTGCCGAGTTCGTCCCAGCGAACCAACGATGCCGCGCTGCCGGTCTTGGTCGGGTCCGACGGCTGCTGTGTCGTGGGCTCCAGGAGGGCGTCGAGCTGCTCGAACGAGCTGTCGGCAGCGCGCAGCGCATATTGGAACAGGATGCCGTTGGCGATCGACCAGAACAGCAGTACCGCAATGGCGCTCCCGATGATGTAGGAAACGCGCCTTGGCACGAATTTGTTGAGCTTCTCGGATATGAAGATGAGCGTCAGCTGGAACAGCCGCGCCAGCGCAATCACGACGACGAAAGTGGCGAGCGCGATCAGGCCGACCTCGAACGGGCGGGCACTGTCGACCGGCTCGAGCCCCATCACCTCGCGGATCGAATTCTGCCATCCGGTTGCCCGCCACAGGAAGACGATTCCGATAACGGCGCTGGCGAGTGCGGCGACGAGTTTGGTGTTTTGCCGGATGGGGGCTTTGGGCTCCGGCAACTCCATATATCGCCAAAGCCAGTGCAGGAACACGCCGATGCCGTATCCGACGGCCAGGCTGCATCCAGAGAGCACGCCTTGCGTCAGATAATTGCGCGGGACGAGCATCGGTGTGAGCGAGGCGGCAAAAAACAGCGTTCCAAGCAGCAGCCCGATGGTCGAGAAGGACAGCCAGAACCTGACGATCCAGTTCCGTACCATGGGATTGCCTCACGCCGCTGTCCAGCTATCCCGAGCAATTTGCAGCGTGTGATATGCCGGCGCAATACGAAAAGGCCCCGGGTAGTTGCATAGGCGAGGCGCTATCCCCCGATGCCTCTCGTCTTCAGCGCCTCTCCGATCTCGTCGAGAATCGCCGGATCGTCGATGGTGGCGGGCATGGTCCAGGGCTCGCCGTCGGCGATCTTCTGCATGGTCGCCCGCAGGATCTTGCCCGAGCGGGTCTTGGGCAGCCGCTTGATGATCACCACCGTCTTGAACGCCGCAACCGGGCCGATGCGCTCGCGCACCAGCACCACAGCTTCCTTCTCGACCGCCCCCGCATCGCGCGCGACTCCGGAATTGAGTACGACGAAGCCGCAGGGAACCTGGCCCTTCATGGCGTCGGCTATGCCCACCACCGCGCATTCGGCGACGTCGGGATGCTCGGCCAGCACCTCCTCCATCGCGCCGGTCGACAGCCGGTGGCCGGCGACATTGATGATGTCGTCCGTCCGCGCCATGATGAAGAGGTAGCCGTCGCCGTCAATGTAGCCGGCGTCGGCGGTCTTGTAGAAGCCGGGGAACTCCGCGAGATAGGCGTCGTGGAAGCGCCGGTCGGCGTTCCACAGCGTCGGCAGGCAGCCGGGCGGCAGCGGCAGTTTTATCACCACATTGCCCAGCGTGCCGGCGGTCACCGGATGGCCAGCGTCGTCCAGGATGCGCACATCATAGCCGGGCATCGGCACGCCGGGGGAGCCGTATTTGACTGGGAGCCGGCCGAGCCCGACCGGATTCTGGCTGATCGGCCCGCCGGTCTCGGTCTGCCACCAATGGTCGATCACCGGCACGGAAAGTTTCTGCTCTGCCCATTTGACCGTCTCGGGGTCGGCGCGCTCGCCGGCGAGAAACAGCGTGCGGAAGCGCGACAGATCGTAGTTCGGCACGAACTCGCCCTTCGGATCCTGGCCCTTGATGGCGCGAAAGGCGGTCGGCGCGGTGAACAGGGCCACCACGCCGTGCTCGGATATGACGCGCCAGAAGGCACCGGCGTCGGGCGTGCCGACCGGCTTGCCTTCGTAGAGGATCGTCGTGCATCCATGCAGCAGCGGCGCATAGACAATGTAGGAGTGGCCGACCACCCAGCCGACATCGGATGCCGCCCAGAACACCTCGCCCGGTTTGACGCCGAACTCGTTTTCCATCGACCATTTCAGCGCGACCATGTGGCCGCCATTGTCGCGCACCACGCCCTTGGGCTGGCCTGTCGTGCCGGAAGTGTAGAGAATGTAGAGCGGGTCGGTGGCGAGGACCGGAACACAGGGCACTTTTCGCGCCGCAGCCCTGGCCGCGGCTACGCTTTCCGCATAGTCGGTGTCGCGGCCGGGCGTCAGTTCGCAGGTCTGCTGCGGACGCTGCAGGATGATGCAGCCTTCCGGCTTGTGGCGCGCAAATTCGATCGCCTTGTCGAGCAGCGGCTTGTAATCGATGACCCGGCCCGGCTCGATGCCGCACGACGCAGAGACGATGAGCTTCGGCTTGGCGTCGTCGATGCGGGTCGCCAACTCCTTGGCGGCAAAGCCGCCGAAGACGACGGAGTGGATCGCGCCGATACGGGCGCAGGCGAGCATGGCGAACACCGCTTCGGGCACCATCGGCATGTAGATGATGACGCGGTCGCCTTTTTCGACGCCGCGGTCCCTGAGCACGGCGGCCAGCGCGACCACTTCCGCTTTGAGTTCGGCGTAGGTGAATTTTCTGCGCTCGCTCGTATAAGCGCTGTCGTGAATGAGCGCGAGTTGCTCGGCCCTTGCTCCGTCGGCATGGCGGTCGACGGCGTTGTGGCAGGTGTTGCACTCGGCGCCCGGGAACCAACGCCCGTACGGGCCGGAATTCGGATCGAAGACCGCGTCCCACGGCTTGAACCAGTCGATCTCGCGCGCGGCTTCAGCCCAAAAGCCTTCGGGGTCGCGTTTCCAGCTTTCGTAAACTTCGTGATAGCGCGAAGCCATTCCGCCGCCCTCCCATGCGCCGTTCCGGATCGCATCAGTTCTAGCCAATCGGAGCGGCATGCGTCCATCTGACTAATGGGCTAGCCGGAGCTTTGACAGAGTGCGCCGTTCCTGTTCAAAGGCTGCATGTCCAAGGCTCTGTCGCTCGTCATCGTCGCCATGATGATAATCCAGATCATCAAACCGCTCGGCCTGCCGGGCCTGCGGCACAGGCGCGATTTCTGGAAGCTGGCGGTTATCGCGCTGGGGGCGATCTCGCTGACGGTCCTTCTAAGCCACGGGCAGAGCTGAATCGTCAACTTCGCCGAGCACGAGGTCGGCCAGATGCTCGGCCCAGGCGCGGTAGCCCGCTTCCGAGGCGTGGAAGCCATCAGTCGAAAACCCAAGCTGAGGGTCGAGGATCGGAAGGCGCGCCGCCGGCACCGCGCCGCGCTCCAGGCACAGGCGCTCGCCCATGCGGTTGATCGCGCCAGCCCGGATTTCCAGGATGCGCCCGAGCAGCGGCGGCAACGCCGGGACGCGGGTGAACTCCACCACCGGCGACCACACGACGCGGGCCTCCGGCCATTTGGCACGGAGCGCGTAGAGAAGACCGCCGAACTCCTTCTTGAAGCGCGGCACGGAATGGAAGTTCTTGGTGTCGTTGGTGCCGATGGACAGCACGATATGCGTCCAGGGCTCGGCGGAAAGATTGGGCAGCACATGATCGCGAACCTGCCCGGACGTCGCCGAATTGAAGCCCGCCGCGCGCCAGCGGACGGCGCGGGCCGTCCGGCGCGACAGGATCAGCGCGAGCTGGGCGGCAAGGCCGTTTTCGGAATGGCCGATGCCGACCGAGGCGGCAGACGAATCGCCGAGCACCAGTAGCGAGATCGCAGGCTCGTCGCCCGGAATGGCATGCAGCACGGGGCCCTTGGCCGGGTACATGCGCTCGGTGCGCCGGCGCACACCGAGGCCCTGCCAGACATAGACCGGAAAGGCGAGCCAGGTGAGGAGAGTGGCGAGCCGCGACATTGGCGCTGTCGTTCCCCTTGAGCCGAAGCAGGGTACCCTTCAGCCGGCGCGGGATGCTTCGAAAATGCTGTCGATCGCCGAAGCCAGCGCGGCGTTGAATTGCTGATCGCTCTGGTCCGCCGACAGCCCCTCGGTCAATGCGCGCGAAAAGCTCGCGATCATGCCCTTGTTCTGCGCGAGCTTTTTATTCGCGTCGTCGCGGGAATAGCCACCGGAGAGCGCGACCACGCGCATGACGCGAGGATCGTCGATCAGGGGCTTGTAGAGGTTCGCTTTCGTCGGCAGCGTCAGCTTCAGCATGATCTGCTTGCCGGCCGGCACGCTGTCGAGGTGCTTGCGGATTTCGGCGAGGAGGATGTCCTCCGCTTCCGCCTTGTCCGGGATCGAAATCGTGACCTCCGGCTCGATGATCGGGATGAGGCCGTGCGCCAGGATCTGCTTTCCGATTTCGAACTGCTGATCAACGACAGCGGCGATGCCTTTCGGGTTCGCCGCATCGATCACCGACCGCATCTTGGTGCCAAATACTCCCTTCGCGACGGCGCGTTTCAGGAGCGCGTCGAGATCCGGCATGGGCTTCATCAGCTTGACGCCGTCCTTCGCGTCCGCCAGCCCCTTGTCGACCTTCAGGAACGGCACCACGTGGCGCTTTTCCCAGAGATATTGCGCCGTCGGCGTGCCGTCGATATCGCGATCCATAGTCTGCTCGAACAGGATCGCGCCCATGACCTTGTCGCCGGTAAAGGCGGGAGATTTTATGATCCGCGTGCGCATCTGGTGAACGAGGTCGAACATCTCAGCTTCATTCGACCAGGCGCTTTCATCAACGCCGTAGAGCTTGAGCGCTTTCGGCGTAGAGCCACCGGACTGATCGAGCGCTGCAATAAATCCGTCCTTGTTTGCAGCCTGCGCGGCCATTTCCTTGTTCATCTCATCACTCTCCTGATTGTCTGCCCGGGCGATTATCAGAAGATTTTTTGCGATGGAATGCCAGCAAAAACCTGAATCGATTGAAAGATATCACTTGCGGTGTGGAAGTGTTTCATCTCGCCCCGAGAAGAAGCTGAATGCATTCGGGGCACTCCGACCCGTCTGACTATTAACCGCATTGTGCGACACCAAGCGGTCCACCTGGCTGCAAAGTGCTCTACCCCTTGAGCACATTCACTCCCGGCAAATCCTTGCCTTCCATCCATTCGAGAAACGCGCCGCCGGCGGTGGAAACATAGGTGAAATCGTCGGCCGAGCCGGCATGGTTGAGCGCCGAGACCGTATCACCTCCGCCGGCCACGGAAATCAGCTTGCCCTCGCGGGTGCGCTCTGCTGCGTGCTTGGCTGCGGCAACGGTCGCGGCATCGAAGGGCTCGATCTCGAACGCGCCGAGCGGTCCGTTCCAGACCAGCGTGGCCGCGCGGTCGATCCACTGATTCACAGCCTCGACGGTTTTCGGGCCGACATCGAGGATCATGGCGTCATCGGGCACAGCGCTGATCGCTACCGTCTCGTTTGCCGCGCCGGCCTTGAACTCGCGGGCGACGACCCCGTCGGAAGGCAGGATGATGGCGCAGCCGGCGCTCGCGGCCTCGATCATGATCTGGCGCGCCGTCGAAGCCAGATCGTGTTCGCAGAGCGATTTGCCGACGCTTTCGCCGCGGGCCGCGAGGAAGGTGTTGGCCATGCCGCCGCCGATAACCAGTGCATCGACCTTCTTCACCAGGTTCATCAGTAGGTCGAGCTTGCTCGAAACCTTGGCGCCGCCGACGATGGCGACCACCGGGCGGACGGGGTTGCCGAGGCCCTTCTCCAGCGCCTGCAACTCCGCCTCCATCGTGCGCCCCGCAAAGGCTGGCAGCAGATGAGCGAGGCCCTCGGTCGAGGCGTGCGCCCGGTGCGCCGCCGAGAAGGCGTCGTTGACATATAGGTCGCCGTTGGCGGCAAGCGCCTTGGTGAAGTCGGGGTCGTTCTTCTCCTCGCCCTTGTGGAAGCGGGTGTTTTCCAGGAGCAGGATGTCGCCGTCCTTCATCGCGGAAACCGCTTTCGACGCCTCGGGGCCGATGCAATCGGCGGCGAAGGCGACCGGCCGGCCGATCATCGCCGATACGGCGTTCGCTACCGGGTCGAGCGAGAAGACCGGGTCGGGGCCATCCTTCGGCCGGCCGAAATGCGCCAGCAGGATGACCTTGGCGCCCTTGTCGGATAGTTCGGTGAGGGTGGGCATGATCCGCTCGATGCGGGTGAAGTCGCTGATCTTGCCGTCTGCGACGGGCACGTTCAAATCGAGGCGGACGAGTACGCGCTTGCCCTTGATATCGCCAATGTCGTCGAGCGTCCTGAAACCGGCCATTGCGCCACCCTTTTTACTGAAATTTGCCGCAGCCTATCGTGCCGAACGGCGGATGCAATGAGTTCAATGGCCGCGGCTGTTGTAGGAATCGGGAGTCTCGGCATCGGCGGCGGGAGCCGACGTAGCGCCGCGTTTCTTCAGCCGGGCGAAAAGCCCGCGCAACCACTCACCGATTTCGCTGGCGCTCAGGAACGCCGGAATCGGCGGCGGCGACGCTGCCGGCTCAAGCGACACGCCCACCGAGACAATGCGGCTCTTCTCGTCGACCTCGCGCACGATCAGTTCGATCGGGCCGATGGTGACGCGGTCGGCATATTCGGCATGTCCGCCGAGCCGGGCAAGGATCAACTGGCCGATGGTCATGGCGGTTTCGGCTTCCGTCAGGCCTGTCTCATAAGCGGCTTCGAGGTCAGCAGCCGGGCGGGTTGGGTCCACGGCGAACGCTCCGAAGAATTCGGTGTCCTCCGGGTCGACCTCGGTCCGGCTGGCGAACAGCCGGTCGAGCAGGCGCGGATAGCGGTCGGGCACGAAGATGTAGACGTGATCGCCTTCGATCAGCCGGCCGGCATCCTGGAATTTTATCGAACGGCCTTCGCGCACCACCAGCGACGGCCGCGCCCAGCGGGGAATACGCTGGCCGCGCGCCACCGGGCTGCCCGGCACGATCGTATAGGCGAGGAGTTCGTGATGGGCGGAGCCGGGCAGCTCCAGCTCCACCTTTTCCAGCGGACCGAGCCGCGCAGGAATGATCAACCCCAGGCGGCGGGCCAGCGGGCCGACAGTCCAGCCTTGGATCAGCAGCGAGACCAGCACCACGATGAAGGCGATGTTGAAGATCTCGCGGCCGTTCTCCAGCCCGCCGAGTATCGGTGTGATGGCGAGCAGGATCGACACTGCGCCGCGCAGGCCAACCCAGGAAATGAACGCCGTCTCCTGGCGCGGCATGTTGAAGGGCAGCAGGCAGAACCAGACCGCCAGCGGGCGGGCGACGAAGATCAGGAACAGGCCGAGTACGAAGGCAATCGCCAGAATCTCCGGAAATTGCGACGGTGTAGCAAACAGGCCGAGCACCAGGAACATGATGATCTGGGCCAGCCAGGACATACCAGCCTGAAAGCGCCTCAGCACCGAAACCGCCCTGATGTCGGAATTTCCGGCCACCAGCCCGGCCAGATAGACCGCAAGAAAGCCCGACCCGTGGATGGCGCCGGCGGCGGCGAACACTATCAGCGACAGCGTCAAGACAAAGATCGGCAGCAGCGCCTGATCGAGGTTGAGGCGTTCGACCAGACGTACGATCAGGAAGCCGCCGATCAGTCCCGCGGCCGCCCCGAGCCCCATATGCGTGATGAAGCCGACGGCGAGGTCGATGAACAGGAGTTCGGCGCTGGGATCGGCGCCCGCGGCTATAATCTCGACCAGGGTAATGGTCAGGAATATGGCGATCGGGTCGTTGGTGCCGGATTCGATTTCGAGTGTCGAGCGGACGCGCTCACGCAGATTGATATTGCCGGCGCGCAGCAGGAAAAACACCGCGGCAGCGTCGGTCGAGGCGACGGCTGCTCCCAGCAGGAAGCTTTCCAGCCAGGTGAAATCGGTCATATAGAAGGCGACGACGCCGAATATGCCGGCCGTCAACAGCACGCCGATTGTCGCGAGCGATAGGGCCGGCAGCGCTGCCTGGCGGAGCACGTTGAGCGGAGTGCCGAAGCCCGAATCGAACAGGATGACAGCCAGCGCCAGAGAGCCGACGAAATAGGCGAACTGCGCGTTGTCGAACTGGATCCCGAGGCCGTCGATGCCCGAAGCCAAGCCGATGCCGAGGAAGAGCAGAAGCAGCGGCGCGCCGAATCGGAAGGCGATCAGGCTCGAAAACGCGGCGGCCAGCACAAGGGCAGCGCCGACCAGCGTAACGAGATAGATCGACTGCTCCATTTAGCCCCTTCCCCTCTGCGTATTCTCCTGCTTAACGCAGAGTGAGGCGAAGGCAAGGCGATGCACAATAAGCTGGTGTCATTGCCGCGCGTTGCCGCCGAACTTGCCGTATGCGGGCATGGGATCTGCCGCGGGGGTGATGAAGGAAGCGCAAGCCTCTTCCGGAACCCCGCCGAGGACCAGTTCCTTGAAGAGAGCGTCCGCGTCGGCGGCCGTCATTCCCCTCCGGCGTTCGAGCCACCACCGTAAAGTCGTGTTGACCGTAGAGACAATGTGCAGGATGACGAGGTCACGCGGAAGTCGGACATTTCCTTCCGACGGCATGGATGCACGCAGGACACTCGCCAGCACCTCGTCGATGGCGTCCCGCAGGAGCGCTCCGCCGCGCCCTCTGGCCAGTGCGGACTGCACGTCCGCAAAGTCTGCGACATGTTCGAACAGCGCGCGGCTGGGACTCCATTCAGAATTCCAGTGGAAGGGCGCGTCCGACCGCCTGCCCTGGACGGCCGTCAGCAGATCCCGAAGCCGTTCGAGACTGCGCGCTTGAGAAGGTCGTCCTTCGACGTGAAATGCGCGTAGAAGGTTGCCCTGCCGACATTCGCCTCCTCCAATATGTCCTGCACGGTGATGAGATCGTAGTCCTTGCGGCGGATGAGGGCGACAAGCGCGTCATAGAGCGCCGTGCGGGTTCGGGCGACTCTTCGATCCACAGCCATTCCGGTGCGCTCCGCGCTTTTCCGAACAACCGCTGCTGGAGAGTCCGGTTCTGGATTTCCGCTGCCGCGTTGTTCGCAAATTCTCGAACACGATGTTCGGTAGCGTGTTAGGCCGCCGCTGTCCAGCGAAGGAGGAAGCCACCATGATAGAGTTGGCGATGAAGCTATCGAGCCGCAGCCTGCAATGGCGTGCAGGCGGCGCCGCGCTCCTGCTCTTGGTACTGACGGCGGTCCATCACGCCTACGGAGCTTACGCATTCTCCACGCCTTGGCGGCTACATATCGTCTATATTGCGGCGCCAGTGGCGGCGGCCATTGCGGCTGCGCTGTATCTCGGGTCTCGCC
>NZ_AHAM01000037.1 GCF_000236565.1 Mesorhizobium alhagi CCNWXJ12-2
GGCACCTGGTAGCCGGGAATGGCGATGCCCTTCAGGATCGCCCGGCGGATCATTCGCTTGGTCTGCTCGTCGAGATAAGCGAAGTTGTAGGTGGCGATTTCAGTCATTATGCGCGCTCCATGCCTTCGGCATAGCCGGGCTGCCGTTCAGGACGCCGCTTGCTGCACGCACAAAAATGTGCGAGTTTCATTTTGCTCGGGGGGAGTGACGAATGAAACGTGAGGCTCTGATCCGGGAGCTGCGGGCTCTGGCCAGAAAGCAGAACAAGGACTTCGAAGTATTTACGAACAGAGGAAAGGGTTCCCACTACCGTGTGAGACTCGGAGACAGGATGACTACCGTCCAGTCCGGCGACCTGTCTGACTTGAAGGTGAGAACCATCAAGAAGCAGTTGGGAATCCTGTAACTTTTGGGCGGACGCTTTGGAAAGAGCCGCTGGTCGACAGCACCCACAGTGGAGATTGAAATGGAATACACCTTCGCGGCGAAGATCGAACCCGATCCCGATGGCGGATTCCTTGTGACCTTTCCGGACGTCCCGGAAGCGATCACCGGCGGCGATAACATGGTAGAGGCTCGGGCCAACGCCGCCGAGGCGCTCGGCTTGGCGCTGCGGGGTTATCTGGTTCTCGGTTGGCCGCTTCCGAAGCCCGCCACAAGACGCAAGGGACTGGTGGCTGTGCCGGTCAACGCGGCGACGGCGTTGAAGCTGGCTGTCGTTGAGGCGTTCAATGCCAGTGGCCTGTCGAAATCCGAGCTTGCCCGCAGACTGGGCAAGGCCGAGGGAGAGGCGCGCCGCATCCTCGACCCGGATCACCCTACCAAAGTTCAGGCGCTTGAAGCCGCGCTTGCGGCGCTCGGCAAGGAAATCGTGGTTTCTGTACGCGACGCAGCCTGACGAGGCTGGGCAGGTTTGGACGTTCATTCCGCGGCCTCCTTGCGAATGTCGTCCGGCGCGGATTTTGCCTCGTGTTCGGCTCGCATGCGGCGCACCAGGTCGAGTTCGGCCTGGAAGTCGACATAGTGCGGCAGCTTCAGGTGCTCGACGAAGCCGGTCGCCTGGACATTGTCGGAATGCGAGATGACGAACTCCTCGTCCTGCGCCGCGGCGACCACATCCTCGCCGAACTCGCGGGCGCGCAGCGCCCTGTCGCAGAGCGCCATCGCCATCGCCTTGCGCTCCGACTGGCCGAAGACCAGGCCGTAGCCGCGGGTGAATTGCGGCGGCGCCTTGGCCGAGCCTTTGAACTGGTTGACCATCTGGCATTCGGTGACGCGGATGCGGCCGAGCGTGACCGGGAACGGCAATTCCGGCACATCCAGCTCCAACTCGACCTCGCCGATGCGTATTTCGCCGACAAAGGGATGGCTGCGGCCATAGCCGCGCTGCGTCGAATAGCCGAGCGCCAGCAGAAAGCCTTCGTCGCCGCGCGACAGCGCCTGCAGGCGGATGTCGCGCTCCATCGGGAACTCCAGCGGCTCTCGGGTGATGTCGCCGGTGACGTGGCCGTCCGGCAGGCTGCCGTCGGGCTCGATCAGCCCTTCATGCGCCAAGATTTCGGAGACGCGCGGCATGGGTTTGGCCGCGGCTTCGCGCCGCTCCGGCTGGGCGACATCCGCGCCGCCGGCCAGGTCCGGATCGAGCAGGCGGTGCGTGTAGTCGAATGTCGGGCCAAGCAATTGCCCGCCCGGCAGGTCCTTGTAGGTCGCCGAGACGCGGCGTTCGACCTGCATGGCCGCCGTGTCGATCGGGCGGGTATAGCCGAAGCGCGGCAGTGTGGTGCGGTAGGCGCGCACCAGAAAGATCGCCTCGATCATGTCGCCCCGCGCCTGCATGAGGGCGAGAGCCGCAAGTTCCCTGTCGTAAAGGGAACCCTCCGCCATCACCCGGTCGACGCCGAGCCCAAGCTGCTCGACGATCTGGTCGAGGCGCAGCGCCGGCACGTCGCGGTCGCCGCGCCTGCGGTCGGCAAGCAGCGCATGCGCGTTGCCGATGGCGGCTTCGCCGCCCTTCACGGCCACATACATGTCAGGCCTCCATCGTCTTGATGCGGGTGGTGCGCGGCAGGCAGGCGACATGATCCGGCGCAGCCAGGATCACATCGACGCCGCGCGGAAAACGGCCGTGGTTCTGCTTCCACTGCTCGACGAAGTGGCGCGGCAGCGGCGTCGGCGAGATCGTCGCCTCCGTCTCGATACCGGGACCTTCGAGGCGAAGCGGGAGGCCTGATGTCAAGCTCTCGACCGCAAGGATCAGCGTTGCCGAGCGGTCGGGAAATTCCTGGTTGCCCTGGGCGAAATTCTCCAGCGCAATCATACCGGCCGGGTCGCAGACCAGAGCGAAATGCGCTTCCGCCGGATTGTGCGCCAGCGGCGCGCCTGTGTGGAAGCCAAGCCAGGTCTTCGCAGCGTCCGACGCCAGCAGCGCCTGGTCGAGCCAGAGCGGTGTGTCGTGGTCGCACAGCGTCAGCGCCACGGCCGCCGCGGTGGGCGTCAGCGGAGCTGGCGGCGAGGCGGGGCGGCCGATCGGCTGCACCGTGCCGGGCCGCGCCATGGCTTCCATGACCGTGCGGAACACCGACTGCGCGTCGAATACGGGATCGGCGAAACCGCCGTCGATCGATTGGCCGAGCATGTCCATCAGTCCTCGCCTCGTACCATGGTGAAGAAGTCGACCTTGGTGGCGGCCGTCTCCGCGCGCCGTTTTTCGTCGGCGCCCAATTGCGCAGCCTTGAGCGGCGCGATGATCTTCTCCTCGATTTCGGCGCGGCGGGCGGGGTTCTGCCAAAGCGCATCGGCGATCGCCGAAAGCCTCGCCTTCTCCTTGTCGCGGCCAAGCGCATAGGCGTGGCCGACCTCGCCGCCGGGCAGCCGCACCGTCGCCCGCGTCACCGTCGCCTCGCCAAAATTGAACGGCGCGCCGGCGCCGCCGATGCGTCCGCGCACCGTCACCAGCCGGGTTTCCGGCCCGCGCAGCGCCTGCGCATCCGTCTGGATGCCGGCCGCATCCCACAGCCGCCTGATCTCGCCGCCGGAGGCGACTGTCAGGACGGCCATCGCAGCCTTGCGCCCGGCGCTCCGCTCCGCTTCTTCCCGCCTGCCGTTCTTCATGACTCTACGTCCATCTATTTGTCTATTGTTCTATACAACCAAACAAATTATAGCTGGGTTCTAGCGCGTGTCCATGACGTGTGCGTGACAGGAGAAGAATTTGATCGGGACCGGACTGGAGCGGGAGGTGACGCGCAGGAGCGGCGTGGCGCTATGGCGTCAGATCGCCGACCAGATCAGGCAGGCTATCGGCACCGGAACGCTGGGCGCCGATGGCCGGCTGCCGCCGGAACTGGCGCTGTCGGAGCGTTTCGGCGTCAACCGCCATACGGTGCGCAGCGCGATAGCGGCGCTGGTGCAGGAAGGCGTACTGAGGGCCGAGCAGGGTCGCGGCACGTTCGTGGAAACGCGCCGTCGCCTCGCCTATCCGATTGCGGCCCGGACCCGCTTTTCCGAAGGTCTGGAAGGTCAGGCGCGCGACCGCCGCAGCAATCTTCTGTCACATGCGATCGAACCGGCGACCAGCCGGGTGGCCGAGGCTTTGGACCTGCCGCAGGGCGCGCCGGTGCTGCGGCTTGAAACCATGGGCGAGGCCGATGGCCGGCCGGTGTCTCGTGCGACGAGCTTCTTCCACGCGAACCATTTTGCCGGCTTCGAAAATGCGTTCGCGCAGAGCGGCTCTATTACAGCCGCGCTTCAGGAATTCGGCGTGTCCGACTATGTCCGCCGCTCGACGCTCGTTTCGGCGCGGCATGCGGACTCAGCCGACCTCGCTGATCTGCGCCTGTCGCCCGGCGCCATCGTGCTGGTGACGGTTGCGATCAACGAAACCCTGGACGGCTCGCCGCTGCAGTTCTCCGAAACGCGCTTCGCCGCCGATCGGGTCGAACTTTCGGTCTCGGGTCAGGCCTGACCGAGGCGTTATGCGCGCCGGTCGCGGCCCGGATGCGTGAGGTGGCGCAACTGCACCATCGCCATCGGGTGTGAAAGGCTCTGCGCATCGGTCTCGAGCTGCAGCTCGTCGCCGCCCCGTTTCGCCGTGCGCGCCAGGATCTCGTAAACGGCGGCGGTGGTCGACTGCAGCGCCTTGGCGGCAGGCTGCCCGTCGAGCAGGCGCGCCAGGAACACGGCGGCGGTCAAGTCGCCGAGCCCGTTCGGCGGCCGCTCGATGATCCGGTGCTCGGCGAGCAGCGCCGCTGATGGGGTCAGGAGCAGATTGCCGATGCCGCCCGCGATCATCGCCGGCGCGGACGTGACCAGCATCGTCGCCGGCCCGGCATCGTTGGCGGCTGCGATCACCGAGCGCATGTCGTCGAGCTTGGCGCCCGCCATCCATTCCAGCTCATAGCGGTTCGGGGTTGCGATGTCGGCGATCGGCACCAGCACGTCGCGCAACGCACGGGCCAGCGGCTCGGCGACATAGAGGCCGCCTGCATCGCCCATGACCGGATCGCAGATATAGGTGGCGCGGGGATTTTTGGCGCGCACCGCCTGGACCAGCGAAGCAACCGCATGTGCCTGCTCGGCATTGCCGAGATAGCCGGACAGCACGCCGGCGACTTCGCCCAGCCACGGCGCTTGCTCGAGGTCCTTCATCAACGCCGCAAATTGTTCCGGTTCCGGCACGATCCTTGTCGCCCGGCCATGGCCTGGATGCCAAGGCAGTATGACCGTGGGCACCGCCCAGACCGGATATCCCAGCGTTTCGAGCGCGAAGACCGCGGCGCGATTGCCCACAGAGCCGCGGGCGACATGACTGGAAACGACGATGACCGCGCGCGGCGCGTCGGCTTCAACCAAATTCATCTGACCCTACCCGCGCACCAGGAAAATCACCAGCCAGACGATCAGGCCGATTGTCACGACCAGCCCAATAACACGTCCGATGCGCGTTCCCCAATATTCGATCGGATCGGCGGGATCGGCATCCGCAGCCGTCAAATGGTCCCGCGTGCGCTTTGCTGTGCGCGAGACCAGCGGCGGCGGGGCGCTCGAATCGGCCTCGCGCGCGATGCGGTCGAGAATTCGCCGCGATTCCGTATCCCTGTCGGGTTCCCTGCCTGCCACTGAAAGCCTTCCTTGTGCACGAAGAGCCTAGCGCGTTTGGGCAGGCGAGCACAGGCATGGGCCGCATATCTGCGAGGCCAGCCATTCCTTTGGCCCGGCAATGTGGTAATCGTTCACCATTCTGTGATGACCCAAGGAGTTTCCATGCTCGCCCAGCGCCTTTTTTCCCCTTCCGTTTTTCGCAGTTTCCGGGCCGTGCTGGTCCTGGCGTTTGTTCTGCCGGCTTTGTCGGCATGCGGCTTCAACACCATTCCGACGGCCGAGGAACAGGCAAAGGCCGCATGGAGCGAGGTGCTCAACCAGTATCAGCGGCGCGCCGATCTCATTCCGAACCTCGTAGAGACCGTGAAGGGCTACGCCGCGCATGAAAGGGAAGTGCTGCAATCGGTCGTCGAGGCGCGCGCCAAGGCCACCCAGACAACGCTTTCGCCTGAAGGGCTCGAGGATCCCGAGGCGTTCAGGGCTTTCCAGGAAAGCCAGGCGGGCCTGACCGGCGCGCTGTCGCGGCTGCTCGCGGTGGTCGAGAACTATCCCGATTTGAAGGCCAACCAGAACTTCCTGGCCTTGCAGGCGCAGCTCGAAGGCACTGAAAACCGCATCGCCGTCGCCCGCCGCGACTACATCGAAGCGGTCCGGGTCTACAACACGTCGCTGCGCACCTTCCCGTCTCTGCTTTGGGCAAACTTCTGGTTCACCGACAACGAACCGTTCCAGAATTTCACCGTGGCGGAAGACAAGATCGAAGTCCCGACAGTGGATTTCGGCACCCAGCAGGGCGGGTAGTTTCGCCCTGCTAACGTGAACCGGTCAGCCTTGCGTTCTTTCGCGCCCCCCTCAGCCCTGAGCTTTGTCGAAGGGCCGGACATCTCCCCCTCAAGGGGGGAGATTGGCCGTTTGACTGCCATCGCCAGTTTTCTGCGTTCCAAAGTGGCCGCGGCGGGAGATGACAGCCAATCTCCCCCCTTGTGGGGGAGATGTCCGGCAGGACAGAGGGGGGCAACGTCGAGCGCCGGCCTGACGCTGATGGCGATACTGGCCATTCTGCTTTTCCTCCCGCTCGCCGCCCTCGCCGCCGAACTGCCGGCGCTCACCGGCCGCGTGGTCGACAATGCCGACCTGATGAGCGCTGCCGAAGAGGCGGGACTGACGGAAAAGCTCGCCGCCTTCGAAGGAAAATCCTCTGACCAGATCGTCGTTGCCACCATCGACAGCCTCGACGGCGAAGCGATCGAGCCTTTCGCCAACCGGCTGTTTCGCGCCTGGAGGCTTGGCCAGGCCGGCGAGGACAACGGCATTCTGGTCGTCGTCGCAAAGTCGGACCGCAAGATGCGCATAGAGGTGGGCTACGGCCTCGAAGGCACGCTGACCGACCTGCATTCGAAGCTGATCATCGAAAACACCATGGTTCCCGCCTTTCGCGCCGGCGATTTTGCGGCCGGTATCAGCGGGGCCGTCGACGACATCATCATGGTGCTGGAGGGCAACGCCGCCGAACTGGAGGCGCGCGCTGAGCGCAACCAGGAAACCGGCGACGAATTTCCCGATCTGGTGGTCGTCCTGTTCGTCATTGTCTGGGGAACGCTGTTCTTCGGCGGCTTCGCCATCGCGTTCCTTGCGCCGATCTTCGGCAAAAAACTCGGGCCGGGCCGCTACCGCTGGCTCGGAATGAACGTTTCTTTCGGTGGCGGCTCTTCCGGCGGCGGGTATTCGGGGGGCTCATCCGGCGGCGGCTGGTCGTCGGGCAGCAGCGGAGGCGGCGGGTTTTCCGGTGGCGGCGGCTCGTCGGGCGGCGGCGGTTCTTCGGGGAGCTGGTAAGGTGCGCAATATGTCACGACCCCTGAGCGCCGAAGAGCACGCCCGCATCACAGGGGCGATCCGGACCGCCGAACAAGGCACGTCAGGCGAAATCTACTGCGTCGTCGCTCGTTCGAGCGACAGCTATTTCTTTCCCGCCGCCTTCACGTTGATGGTGGCTATGCTCATAGCCAGCCTCGTTGCCGCTTTCGCGCTCGAATATTGGTGGCTGACGCTGCGCGCGCCGCTGTTCGTGGCGGCGCAGATGCTGGCGCTCGGCTCCGCGCTGGTCTTGCTCTGGCTGGTTCCGTCGCTTCGCATCCTTCTGGTGCCGCGCCAGCTGCAATATCGGCGGGCGCACGACAATGCGCTGAAGCAGTTCCTTTCCCGCAACGTCCACGTCACTGCCGCGCGCACCGGCGTCCTCATTTTCGTTTCGTTGGCAGAACGATATGCGGAAATAGTAGCTGACAGCGGTATAAACAGCCGGGTTGCGCAGCCGGTGTGGGACGATGTCGTGGGCAGTCTGATCGCAGATGCACGAAGGGGGAATTTGGCCGACGGCTTCGTTTCGGCCGTGGGAACTGTCGGAAAGCTCCTGAGCGAGCATTTTCCCGTCGAGGCAGGCGACCTCAACGAACTCGACGACCACCTGGTCGAGATCTAGGCTATACTGATCTAAGCCGCCTGTGCACGGCCGCGACCGGCCTTACAGGACTCTTGCGTTTCCGGTCCGGCCGCGTTTATGGTTAACCAGTCATGAATACGGTAACCATCGACATAAGAAGGGCAGAGCCGCGCGACGCGCCGGCCATAGCCGATGTGCATCATCAGGCATGGCGGGGGGGCGCT
>NZ_AHAM01000036.1 GCF_000236565.1 Mesorhizobium alhagi CCNWXJ12-2
TCTACCACGAATCCATGCGCCCGCTGCGCCGCATCCAGACCGTGGCTGAATTCATCACGAAGGCGGTCGAGCGGGAACGGGCGCTTTTCGTGTGAGCCGCCGCTGTGCCGATGCGGCACGAATCTGTTACCGAAGACGCGTGGGAAGCTGGTTTCCACGCGGACGGCGAGCGTCCATTGGTTGCTTTGCCTGTTAGCCGGCACAACATGTTGCGATGAACAAAGCCGGAAACCAGGCCGATAACCGATTCGTCGCCGCTTCGTTCCCGCTTTAGCCGGAACGTTAACGGAAATCGCAGCAGCCAGGGCCCGGGCGGGCAGCGTTGTGGCAAGGTTTGGCAAATGATCCGCCGTCGCCGCCCATCAAATCCACTTTCGGCGGCGGTCGACGGATCAAAGGTTAATGCGTCCCGGAAAATGCGCCGCCGGACGCCCAATCGCGATTCACCATCTGGAGCCCGAAAGCCTGTCAAGGCCCATATGTTGTGTAGAACAAAGCAGGAACACGGCGGAATCAGCGATTCGTCGCCGATTCGTTCCGTGTTTGGCCGAGAAGTTAACCGGCGCGTCGCGCGGGCTTCGACAGATAGGCACTTGAAGGGAAAAATTGCATTGGAATCAAATGCTTGATATTTCAACTGAATCGCACTTGGGCGGTTGGGCGGCAAAAGTTAACGCCCTAGCGACCAGCCGCAGTGCGGCGTTCCCAAGCCGATTCACGATGTGGTGCGCGATTGCCTCGGACGAGCTAAATGTGGCCGTGAACAAATCCTGAATCGCGTGGAGTCACTGATTCGTCTCCGATTCGTTCCAGACTCGTTCCAACGTTAATTTTGACGTTTTCCGCCTTTAGTTTCGAGGATCGAAACCTTATTTGTGGCTTCACGCCATTTGCCGCCGCAGCGGCCTCCATTCAGCCGGTTCGCAGAATGCCGAGCCGATAAGCCGAGCCAGAAAGGCCGCTTCCCGTCCCAATGAATCTGCAGCAGCCAAAGAACGATCCGCTCATCCTTTCGGGACGAGACGTGACGGCCGTGCTCGGCCCGACCAATACCGGCAAGACGCATCTGGCGATCGAGCGCATGGTGGCGCATGAGAGCGGCCTGATCGGCCTGCCGCTCAGGCTGCTGGCGCGCGAAGTCTATGGCCGCGTCTGCGAAAAGGTCGGCGCGAACAAGGTCGCGCTGGTGACCGGCGAGGAGAAAATCCTGCCGCCCGGCGCGAAATATTCGGTGTGCACCGTCGAGGCCATGCCGCGCGAGACCGATGCGGCCTTCGTGGCGATCGACGAGGTGCAACTCGCCGGCGATCTCGAGCGCGGGCACATCTTCACCGACCGCATCCTGCACCTGCGCGGCCGCCAGGAGACGCTGCTCCTGGGCGCGGCGACCATGCAGGGCATCCTCCAGCGCCTGCTGCGCGGCGTTTCTGTGGTAACGCGGCCGCGCCTGTCGCATCTTGCCTATTCCGGCGCGAAGAAGCTGACGCGGCTGCCGCCCCGCTCGGCCATCGTCGCCTTCTCGGCCGACGAGGTCTACGCGATCGGCGAGTTGATCCGCCGCCAGCGCGGCGGCGTCGCCGTGGTGCTCGGCGCGCTCAGCCCGCGCACCCGAAACGCCCAGGTCGCCATCTACCAATCGGGTGACGTCGACTTCCTGGTCGCGACCGACGCGATCGGCATGGGACTGAACCTCGACCTCGACCATGTCGCTTTCGCGCAGAACCGGAAGTTCGACGGTTTCCAGTACCGTAACCTGAACGCATCCGAGCTCGGCCAGATCGCCGGCCGCGCCGGGCGGCATCTTCGCGACGGCACTTTCGGCGTCACAGGCCGGGTCGATCCATTTCCGGACGAATTGGTCGAGAAGATCGAGAGCCACGATTTCGACCCGGTGAAAGTGCTGCAATGGCGCACGGCGCAGTTCGATTTTTCCAGCATCGACGCGCTGAAGCGCTCTATCGACACCACCGCGCCGGTGGAGGGGCTGACGCGGGCGCTGCCGGCGGTGGATAGCCGGGCGCTGGAGCATCTTTCGCAGGATCCCGAGATCCGGGCGCTGGCAACCGGACGCGAGCGAGTAGCGCGGCTGTGGGAGGTCTGCGCGCTTCCCGACTATCGCAAGATTGCGCCGGCGCAGCATTCGGAGCTGGTCGCCTCGATCTATCTCGACATCGCGCGGCACGGCCATGTCGACGAAAATTACATGGCCGAGCAGGTGCGCCGGGCCGACACGGTCGAGGGCGACATCGACACGCTGTCGCACCGCATCGCCCAGATCCGCACCTGGACCTACGTCTCGAATCGGCCGGGATGGCTTGCCGATCCGCAGCACTGGCAACAAAAAACGCGCGAGATCGAAGACAGATTGTCGGATGCGCTGCATGAGCGGTTGACGAAACGCTTCGTAGACCGCAGGACTTCCGTCCTCATGCGCCGCCTCAGAGAAAATACGATGCTTGAAGCCGAAATTAGTCCTGCCGGAACGGTCCTAGTCGAGGGCCACCATGTCGGGGAACTGCAGGGATTCCGATTCACTGCCGACCAGTCCGCCGGCGGCGAGGAGGGCAAAGCGATCAAGGCCGCTGCGCAGAAGGCGCTGGCGCTGGAATTCGAGAGCCGCGCCGAGCGGTTTTCCGCCTCCGGAAACAACGACATCGCGCTCGGCTCCGACGGCATTCTGCGCTGGATCGGCGCGCCGATCGGAACGCTGGCCGCGACCGAGGATGCTCTCCGGCCGCGCATCATCCTGCTTGCCGACGAACAACTCACCGGCCCGGCCCGCGACAAGGTCGCGGCGCGCGCCGAGCGCTTCGTGAATTTCCAGATCGAGACGGCGCTGAAGCCGCTGATCGAACTGAAGAATGCCGAACAACTTTCGGGCATCGCGCGCGGCATCGCCTTCCAGCTGGTCGAGCATTTCGGGCTGATCAACCGGCGCGAGATCGCCGACGACATCAAGTCGCTGGACCAGGAAGGCCGTGCGGGGCTGCGCCGTCTCGGCGTGCGCTTCGGCGCTTACCATGTTTTTGTGCCCAGCCTGCTCAAGCCCGGCCCTGCCGGCCTGGTGACGCTGCTCTGGGCTCTGAAGAACGACGGCAAGGAAAAACCCGGCTTCGGCGATGTCGTCCACGCGCTTGCCGCCGGCCGTACTTCGGTGGTCGTCGACCCGGCCTTCGACCGCGCCTTCTACAAGCTTGCCGGCTTCCGCATGCTCGGACGGCGCGCGGTGCGCGTCGACATTCTGGAGCGGCTGGCCGATCTGATCCGGCCGGCGCTGGCATGGAAGGCCGGAACCGGCCCGCGGCCCGATGGAGCGTTCGACGGCAGCGCCTTCCTGGTGACGCCGGCGATGATGTCGATCCTTGGCGCCAATGCCGACGACATAGAAGAAATCCTGAAAGGCCTCGGCTACCGTGCCGAGCCGAAGCCGGCAGCCGAAGTGAAGACGCGGCTCGAAGCGCTCGACCAGGCCGCACGCGAGGCCGCGGAAGCCGCAGCCGCGAAGCGGGAAGCAGAAAAGGCGGCGAAGGAAGCCGAGAAGGCTGCCGAGCAGCCTGCCGGTGAGCCGGTCGAAGCGGCGATCGTCACCGGCGGCGATATGCCCGCCGCCGGAGCGGATGAAGTGGCGGCAAAAGCTGCCGCGCCATCCTCCCCCCTTGCGGGGGAGGTGTCGCCGCAGGCGACGGAGGAGGCTGGAGACGACGTGCTCGGTTCTTCACCATCCGCACCCGAACTGACTGCGTCGGAGGGAGAAGCTGTCGCTTCTGAACCTTTGACATCCGCCGCCGAGGCGATCGCGCCGGTCGTGCAGGACGAGCCGGTCACACAGGAGCCGCCTGCCGAAGCCGAATCTTCGACGGAAGCCGTCACGCCGCCGCTTGAGGCGGCGACCTGGAAGCCTGATGCGGGAGAGCTGCCCGCTGATCTGGCGCCCATTGTGCCCGGTCCGGAGAGCGTTGGCGAAGCTGCCGCCCCTCCGGCAGAAGTCGGTTCGGAAGGCGTGGATGGTGCGGGGTTGAGCGAAACCGTCCCTGTCGCGGAGTCTGCCGAAGCGAAGCCTAAAGGCGACGGTGACGAGACGGAAGAGCCCAAGCCGATCCTTTTGTGGCGGCCGGCACGTTTCGAGCAGCGGCCACGCCATCACCGGCAGGACAATCGCCAGCGCCGCGGCCAGCGCGACGGTGGCGCCGCCGGAGACGGCAAGGCGCAGGGCGATCGCCCGCAGCGCAGCGACGCCCGGCCGCCGCGCGAGAATGGCGGCAAGGAGCGTTTCGAGCGGGGCAAATTCAGGGGCAAGCCGAATGCCGACGGCCAGCGGCCGGATCGCCGTGACAATCGCCCCGGCGACAAGGGCGGCTTCCAGGGCAAGCAGCCGTTCCAGGCCAGGCCGCCGCGCGAGGAGCGCCCGGTGCGCGTTGATCCGGATTCGCCTTTCGCCAAGCTCGCGGCGCTGCGCGACCAGCTCAAGAAGTAGATGCCCGCCGAAGGCCGGCAGCGCATCGACAAATGGCTGTTCTTCGCGCGCGTGGTCAAGTCGCGCTCGCTGGCCGCCAAGCTGGCGGTCGCCGGGCGGGTCCGCATCAATGGCGGCAAGGCCGGCCAGGCGTCGGATTCGGTTAAGCCAGGCGACGTGCTGACCATCACGCTCGAGCGGCGCATCCTTGTCTATAAGATTCTGCAGCCGGGCAGCCGCCGCGGTCCTGCCGAGGAGGCGCGGACGCTCTATGAGGATTTGTCGCCGCCGCCCGTGCCGAAGGGCGAGGCTCTTCCCGACGCGCTGCCGCCGCTGCGCGAGGCAGGCAGCGGCCGCCCGACCAAGAAGGAGCGGCGCGAGACGGACCGGCTGCGCAACGGCGAGGAATAAGCCGTCATTCGCACCATCAAGCCGGACCGCCGTGAAATTGCGTTCCGCCAAGAGGCGCCTGCGGGGAATGGCCGCCCTTGCAACAACCCTGTAAAGGCGATACCTCACCGCCCATATTACTAGTGAGAAGCAGGGCTCCGGAGCCGCAGCATGACCTATATCGTCACCGACAACTGCATCAAATGCAAATATATGGATTGCATTGAAGTGTGTCCGGTCGACTGCTTCTACGAAGGCGAGAACATGCTCGTCATCCATCCGGACGAGTGCATCGATTGCGGCGTCTGCGAGCCGGAATGCCCGGCCGACGCGATCAAGCCCGACACCGAGCCAGGCCTCGACAAGTGGCTGCAGATCAATACCGAATATGCCTCGAAATGGCCCAACATAACCTCCAAAAAGGAGCCGCCCGAGGACGCCAAGGCGTTCGACGGTGTGGACGGCAAGTTCGAGAAGTATTTTTCGGAGAATCCCGGCGAGGGCGACTAAACTCCTCGCCGCCGGAATTTGGTGCTGAAGTTCCCCCTCGACCGGTCTCGATGCCGCTTGACAGGGGCGGTTCTTCGCATGTGCGGCAAATTGTTGATTCTCGCCGGTTTTTGTGGTATGCAGTCCGAACATGCCGCTGACAACACCGTCGAATATGGCGCTGAGCCTTAATCACTGAAAGGTGGAAACCCTAATCCGGACCAAGGCAACTTGGGCCAGGCAACTTTTATTGCCAGGGCCTTGGGCTTTTCCGGTGGTTTCGCCTGTTTGCGGCACTAGATTCGGCCCATCGGGCCGCAACAATCAGCCGGCATTGAAACCGGCCCAACAAGGAGTTCATCGCGTATGGCAACCGCAACCCCGCAGAAGAAATCCGCAGTCCGGCACGGGTTCAAGACCAGCGAATACATCGTATATCCGGCGCATGGCGTCGGCCAGATCGTGTCGATCGACGAGCAGGAAGTCGCGGGCCACAAGCTTGAACTCTTCGTCATCGACTTCGCCAAGGACAAGATGCGGCTGAAAGTGCCGGTCGCCAAGGCGGCCGCCATCGGCATGCGCAAGCTGTCCGAGACGGACTATGTCGACCGCGCGCTCAAGGTTCTGCAGGGCCGCGCCCGCGTCAAGCGCACCATGTGGTCGCGCCGCGCGCAGGAATATGATGCCAAGATCAATTCCGGCGACCTGCTTTCGATCTCGGAAGTGGTGCGTGACCTCTATCGCGCCGAGAACCAGCCCGAGCAGTCCTACTCCGAACGTCAGCTCTATGAAGCGGCGCTCGACCGCATGGCGCGCGAGATCGCCGCGGTCAACCGCGTTTCCGAAACCGAAGCGGTGCGGATGATCGAGACCAATCTGAACAAGGGTCCGAAGCGCGGCGCCAAGGCCGACAATGAGGAAGCCGAGGTCGCGGAACAGGAAGAAGCCGCGTAAGGGCCTTTCGTTCGCGTAACAGACAAGAACCCGGCGGCGACGCCGGGTTTTTTGTTGTCCTCCAGCAGTCGGGCTGCCTCAGCTTCAACCGGCATTTCCTGGACTGCAGCCGAGCCAGCTTGCCACTCCGCGGCTATGGCCTACAATCCGAAATCCATAAAGACTGGAGCGCCGCCATGGACGAAGACAAATTCAACATGTCGATCCGCAAATTCCTGAAGGAGGTTGGCGTCACCTCGCAGCGCGAGATCGAAGCGGTCGTGCGCGAAGGCCGTGCCAGCGGCGATAAATTGCGCGTGCGCATGACGCTGACGGCCGAAGGCACCGATCTGAACCATGTGGTGGACGGCGAGATCAAGCTTTCCTGAGCGCGGAGTTCAGAACCACTCCGGCCGCATCTTCAGCGTGGTGTCGTCGAGGCTGTCGAGGAGCGCGCGCTGCGTGCGGGTCTTCGGCAGTTCGTAGGCGAAGAAGTAGCGGCAGGCGGCGAGCTTTCCGTCCAGGAAGTTCCTGTCCGGGTCCGGCGAGCCGAGCCTGCGCGTCGCGGCCATCGCCTGGCGCAGCCACATCCAGGCGACCACCACATGGCCCATCATGTCGAGATAGATCGTCGCATTGGCGAGGCCGAGGCGCGGATCTGACCCGGCCTTTGCCGCGAGCTTGCCGGTGGTGGCGACGGCCTCCGCGAGATGCGCCGCCAGATCGGCCGCATGGGCGCTCAGCCCCTCGACGCCATGTGCCTGCTTCACGTCGGCCATGATCCTTGCGGCGAGCGTCTTCATGCCGGCGCCGTTCTCCTGCATCACCTTGCGGCCGAGCAGGTCCAGCGCCTGGATGCCGTGGGTGCCTTCATGGATCGCGTTCAGGCGGTTGTCGCGGTAGAGCCGCTCGACGGGATAGTCGCGCGTATAGCCATAGCCGCCAAGCACCTGGATCGCATGCTTGTTGGCTTCGAGGCAGAATTCCGACGGCCAGGATTTCGCGATCGGGGTGAGGAGGTCGAGCAGGATGCGCGTCTCGTGGCGCGCCTCCTCGCTGGGCGCCGCCTTGATCGCATCGACCAGGAAGGCGGCGTAGAGGAGCAGCGCCAGCGAGCCTTCCACGGCGGCTTTCTGCGCCAAAAGCAGTCGCTTTACGTCAGCATGGTCGATGATCGGGATTTGCGGCGAGGAGGCGTCCTTGTCGTCAGGATGGCGGCCCTGCAGGCGCTCGCGGGCATAGGCCAGCGAGACGCGTTAGCCGGCCGCGCCAAGGGCTGCGGCGCCCAGCCCGACGCCGATGCGCGCCTCGTTCATCATCTGAAACATGTAGGTGAGGCCCTTGTCGGGATCGCCGACCAGATAGCCGCGGCAGGGACCATCCTCGCCGAAATTCAGCGCGGCGTTGGCCGTGCCGCGATAGCCCATCTTGTGGTTCAGGCCTGCCAGCGCGACGCCATTGCGCGGGCCGATCGAGCCGTCTTCCTCGACGATGAATTTCGGCACGATGAACAGTGAGATGCCCTTCACGCCGGGCGGACTGCCGGGGATCTTCGCCAGCACCATGTGGACGATGTTTTCGGAAATCTCCTGGTCGCCGCCCGAGATCCACATTTTCCTGCCGGTCAGGAGATAGGAGCCGTCTTCCTGAGGCTCGGCCCTCGTGGTGATATCGGCCAGCGAGGAGCCGGCCTGCGGCTCCGAAAGGCACATGGTGCCGAAGAACCGGCCTTCCACCATAGGCTTCAGGAAGCGCGCCTTCTGCTCGGGCGATCCGAAGGCGTCGATCAGATTGGCGGCGGCAGTGGTCAGGAACGGATAGGCGACCGTGGCGATATTGGCCATGGAGAAGATGAAGCCTACGGCGCTGCGCACGGTTTCGGGCATCTGCGTCCCGCCCAGTTCGTGATCGAAGCCGGCGCCGAAGAAGCCTGCCTCGCGATAGGCCGCGAGTGCGGCGCCGACGCGCTCGTCCATGACCACTTTTCCGTCGACGAATTTCGGCTCGTTGAGGTCGAGATCGGCCGCGTGCGGCAGGAAATGATCCATCGCGACCCGCTCCGCCATGTCGAGAACGCCGTCGATCGCGGCGCGGTCATAATCGGCAAAACGCGGCAATGCCGAGAGGCTGGCCGTGGGGAGAGCGTCGAAAAGCTGGAAGGAGATGTCTGCGCGGTCGACCGAGATCATGGAACATTCCTGGGCACGGGGCGTTGGAGGGCGTCTAGGGCGCTTCGCCTTGAGGTCAAGGCCATGTCCCGGACGGCGCCCCGGAAATCGGAGCGTGGTCCCCTCGAGGATCGGGAAAGAATGAACTAGCGGGCAATTGCGCCAGAGTTTGGGAGCGCCAAATGCGAGACAAAGCCAAGAGAGCGATGATCCGGGCGGCGATGAAGGCGCCATATCTCGACCGCGGCGAGGAGCATGAGCTTGCGCTACGCTGGAAGGAGCATCGCGACCAGGACGCCATGCACCGGATCACCACCGCGCATATGCGGCTGGTCATCTCGATGGCGATGAAATTCCGCTATTTCGGCCTGTCGATGGGCGATCTGATCCAGGAGGGCCATGTCGGCTTGCTGGAGGCGGCCGCTCGCTTCGAGCCCGAACGCGACGTGCGCTTCTCGACCTACGCGACCTGGTGGATACGTGCTTCGATGCAGGACTACATCCTGCGGAACTGGTCGATCGTTCGCGGCGGCACCAGCTCGGCGCAAAAGGCGCTGTTCTTCAATCTGAGGCGGCTTCGCGCGCGGCTGGCGCAGGGACCGGAGACGATGTCCGGATCGGCGCTCTACAAGGAGATTTCCGACGCACTCGGCGTTTCGGAGGCGGATGTGGCGATGATGGATTCGCGCCTGTCCGGACCCGACACCTCGCTCAACGCGCCATTGGTCGACGATGGCGGCGGCTCGGCCGACCGCATGGATTTCCTGGTTTCCGACGCGCCGCTTCCCGACGAAATCGTCGGCGAGACGATCGACGTCGAGCGCCGTTCGGGCTGGCTCAAAAATGCGCTCGGCGTGCTCAACGAGCGCGAGATGCGCATCATCGCCGAAAGGCGTCTGCAGGATGACGGCGCGACGCTGGAGGCGCTGGGCGAAACGCTCGGCATATCCAAGGAGCGCGTGCGCCAGATAGAGAGCCGGGCGCTTGAAAAGCTGAAATCGGCCCTCGTCAAGGAAAGCCCGGCCTTCCTGTCGTCGGCGGCGTGAATCCCTCCCCTTTTGGGGGAGGAAGCGCTGCCTTAAGCCGCGCCGGCCGTCTTCGATGACTTCTCGAAGCGCTTGCGCTCGTTCGGGTCGAGAAAGAGCTTGCGCAGCCGGATGGTCTTCGGCGTCACCTCGACCAATTCGTCGTCCTGAATCCAGGCCAAGGCTCGCTCCAGCGTCATTCGGATCGGCGGCGTCAGCTTGACGGCCTCGTCCTTGCCGGCGGCGCGGATGTTGGTGAGCTTCTTGCCCTTCAGCACGTTCACCTCGAGATCGTTGTCTCTGGAATGAATGCCGATGATCATACCCTGATAGACCTTGACGCCGGCATCGATGACCATCGGCCCGCGGTCTTCGAGGTTCCACATGGCGAACGCCACCGACTCGCCCTGATCGTTGGAGATCAACACGCCGTTGGTGCGTTGCGCGATGTCGCCCTTGTAGGGCTCATAGGCGTGGAACAGCCGGTTCATCACCGCCGTGCCGCGCGTGTCGGTCAGAAGCTCCGACTGGTAGCCTATCAGGCCGCGCGTCGGCGCGTGAAAGACCAGGCGCTGGCGGTTGCCGCCTGAGGGGCGCAGTTCGACCATCTCGGCCTTGCGCTCAGACATCTTCTGCACGACGACGCCGGCATGCTCCTCGTCGACGTCGATCACGACCTCTTCGACCGGCTCCAGCAATTCGCCGTTCTCGCCATTTTGCATGACGACGCGCGGACGCGAAACGGCAAGCTCGAAGCCTTCGCGGCGCATCGTCTCGATCAGAACCGCGAGCTGTAATTCGCCGCGGCCCGAAACGAAGAACGAATCCTTGTCCGGCGATTCCTCGATCTTCAGCGCGACATTGCCTTCCGCCTCGCGCAGCAGGCGGTCGCGGATGACGCGGCTGGTCACCTTGTCGCCTTCGGTGCCGGCCAGCGGGCTGTCATTGACGATGAACGACATGGTGACGGTCGGCGGGTCGATCGGCTGCGCGTGCAGCGGCTCGGTAACCGACAGGTCGCAGAAAGTGTCGGCGACGGTGCCCTTCGACAGGCCGGCAATGGCCACGATGTCGCCCGCTTGCGCTTCCTCGATCGGCTGGCGCTCAAGGCCGCGGAAGGCGAGGATTTTCGAGATACGGCCGGTTTCGAGCAGCGATCCGTCATGGTGAAGCACCTTGACCTGCTGGTTGGCCTTCAGCGTGCCGGATTCGATGCGGCCGGTGATGATGCGGCCGAGGAATGGATTGGCTTCCAGGATGGTGCCGATCATGCGGAACGGGCCGGGGTGAACGGTCGGTGCCGGCACGTGCTTCAGCACGAGGTCGAACAGCGGCGCCAGGCCCTGATCCTTCGGGCCTTCCGGGTTTTCCGAGACCCAGCCGTCGCGGCCCGAGCCGTAGAGGATAGGGAAGTCGAGCTGCTCGTCGGTGGCGTCGAGCGCCGCAAACAGGTCGAACACCTCGTTGACGACCTCGACATGGCGCGCATCTGGACGGTCGATCTTGTTGATGACCACGATCGGCTTCAGCCCGACCTTGAGCGCCTTGCCGACGACGAATTTGGTCTGCGGCATCGGGCCTTCGGCTGCGTCGACCAGAACGATGGCCGAATCCACCATCGACAGGATGCGCTCCACCTCGCCGCCGAAATCGGCGTGGCCCGGCGTGTCGACGATGTTGATGCGGGTGTCCTTCCAGTCGACCGAGGTCGCCTTGGCCAGGATGGTGATGCCGCGCTCCTTTTCCAGGTCGTTCGAATCCATGGCGCGTTCTGCGACACGCTGGTTTTCCCGGAACGAGCCGGACTGCTTCAGAAGCTGGTCGACGAGGGTGGTTTTGCCATGGTCGACGTGCGCGATGATCGCGATATTGCGGAGGTTCATAAAATCTGTCTCAGGGGTGCTTGGGCGCACAATGGTCGGCGCCGCCTTTTCGGTTGGCGGGCTCATACATGTTTTTTCGCAGATGCGAAAGGCCCCGATGGTTACCGAAAATTAGGCATCGGGGTGCGACAATAAATTCTTAACCAAAACGGATCGTTTTGGCGTCAGAACGGTTCAAGTGGTATGGCAATCAGCAAAATCAAGCTCCTTGGTATCTTTGTCGCAGCTTCCGCCTCGGCGGCCGGCGCGATCGGCGTCGCGCATTCGATGGGTACGCGGGACGCGGAACGCCCTGCCACGCAGTCGTCGAAAACACCGGCGGAGCAGGCCTTCCCCGATGCGCCGCACGGCGTCGATCCGATGGTCACCGGCCCGGCGAGCGCGTCGCTCGAGGAGCGTCAGTCCGCTGCCCGGTGCGCCGATGCCGTCTGGCCGAACATTCCGCTCGACTGCTACCCGCGGCGCTAGTGCGCCGATCCGCCCGGGAGGCGGACCGGCAGCCGTGAAACCCGCTCAGGCCGAATGGACGGGATCGAGCGTCACCTTGTAGAGTTCGTTGTCGTCGCGATCCATCAACCGCACTGTCATCTGCTCGCTTGCGCCGTCAATGTCGACGAGCCCGAAGAATTGCAGGCCGGCCGAGGGAGGCAGGTTCTGGCCCTGCTCGGCGGTCGGCGCCTTCACATATTTCAGCTCGGGGCCGAAGGTCATGTCGAGGTCGCCGGGTCCGAAGGTGCCGGCATGGAGCGGGCCTGAGACAAATTCCCAGAACGGATTGAAGTCCTGGAAGGCAGCCTTCTCGGGATTGTAATAGTGCGCGGCTGTGTAGTGGACGTCGGCGGTCAGCCATACCGTATTGTCGATGCCGGCGTTCTTGATGTAGCGCAGTAGATCGGCGACCTCCAATTCGCGCCCGCTAGCGGCGCCCGGCTGTCCGTTGGCGATGGCCTCGGCGCCCTTTTTGTTCGCCGCGTCGTTCCAGACGATGATGCCGATCGGCATGTCGGAAGCGATGACTTTCCAGGTCGCCTTCGAGTTCGCCAGTTCGCGCTTCAGCCATCTTAGCTGCTCCTCGCCGATAATGCGCGACTGCGGCGTCATCTCGGTTTCGACCGAATCGCCGTTCGGCCCGCGATATGAGCGGAGATCGAGGAAGAAGACATCGAGCAGCGGACCATAGCCGATCTTGCGGTAGACGCGGCCCGGCTCCGCCGGCGTGAAACGGATCGGCGTCATTTCGTGAAACGCGCGGGCGGCGCGCGAAGTCAGCAGCGCCACCGACTTTTCCGTGTAGCGGTCGTCCTTGGACAGGTCCTTCGAGCCCGACCAGTTGTTCACCACCTCATGGTCGTCCCACTGGAAAAATGTCGGGCAGACCGCGTTGAGCGCACGGCAATGCTCGTCCATCATGTTGTATTTCCACTGGCCGCGATATTCGGCGAGCGTCTCGGCGACCTTGCTCTTCTCGTCGGTCAGCACCTTGTTGATCCACTTCGTGCCGTCCTTCAGCTCGACCTCGCCGAGGACCGGGCCGTCGGCATAGATCGTGTCGCCGGAGTGCAGGAAGAAGTCCGGCGTGTGCCTGGCCATCGTCGCATAGGTGTACATGCCCTTGTCGTCGATGCCCCAGCCCTGGCCCGCAGTGTCGCCGGACCAGGTGAAGCGGATGTTGCGCTTGGAGGCCGGCGCGGTCTTGAAGCGGCCGACGATCGGCTCGGAAACAGCGTTGATGTCCGACAGATCGGCCGCGGTCATGCGGTAGAAAATGTCCTGGTCCGAGGCGAGATCGGTCAAAAGCCGCTTCACGGCGAAATCGCTTTCGGGCACCGCGTCAAGCGGCGGCAGCTTTACCGCGTTCGAGAAGCTTTCCGTGGTCGACACTTCGAACATGACGCGCGAGGGGCGGTCTACGCGGGTCCAGACCATTCCGGAGACGGTGTCGACGTCGCCGGACTGGACGCCATGGGTAAAGGCTGGCCGCGTATTGGCGCGGGAATAATAGGGGAGCGCGAGCCCCGAAACGCCGACGAGGCCCAAGGCGCTGGCCGACGTTACGAAGGCGCGCCTGGAAAGGGTTTTGTTCATGGCTGTCTCCTGGATGGCTGAACATGCAGGAAAGCCATCGCCCCGCTGTGTTGCAGGACGATTGCGAATGGATGAATTTTACATGACGGTCGCGAAGTCTGCCCGCCCGATCAGAGCTCTTCGCCCGCCCTCATCGGGAGCAGCCCGCGTTTTTTAAGCATCGCGTCCGGCGTCGGCATCTTGTCCCGGAATGCGGTGTAGAGCTCCTCCGGATCGGCCGAGCCGCCGGCGGCATAAATGTGCCGGCGCAGCTTCTCGGCGAGTTCGGGATTGAACGGATCGCCGGTTTCCTCGAACGCCGCGAAGGCGTCGGCGTCGAGCACTTCCGACCACAGATATGAATAATAGCCGGCCGAGTAGCCGTCGCCGGAGAAGATGTGCTGGAAGTGCGGCGTGCGGTGACGCATGGCGATCGCGTCTGGCATGCCGATCCTTTCCAGTGTCTGTGCTTCGAAGGCGAGCGGGTTCTCCGGCGCATCCGAGCGCGAATGGTAGGCCATGTCGACCATCGCCGACGCGGTGAACTCGACCGTCGCGAAACCTGCGCCGAATGTGCTGGCCGCCAGCATCTTGTCGAGCAGTTGCTTCGGCATCGGATCGCCGGTCGCGTAGTGCAGCGCGTGCTTTTCGAGCACCTCCGGCACCGTCAGCCAGTGCTCGTAGAGTTGCGACGGCAGCTCGACGAAATCGCGGGACACGGACGTTCCGGCGACCGACGGCCAAGTCACGTCGGTCAGCATGCCGTGCAGCGCATGGCCGAACTCATGGAAAAGCGTCTTCGCCTCGTCCAGCGACAGCAGGCACGGCTTGCCCTCGGCCGCCTTGGCGAAGTTCATGACGTTGTAGATTACAGGGCTCGAGCCCTTGCCGAGCCGATAGCCCGATTGCAGCGAGCTCATCCAGGCGCCGGAGCGCTTCGAAGGCCGGGCGAAATAGTCGGCCATGAACAGGCCACGATAGCTGCCGTCGGCATTCCTGACCTCGAAGACGCGCACGTCGGGGTGCCAGGCGGTGATGCCCTTCTTCTCCGCGAACGACAGGCCGAACAACCGCCCCGCGACATCGAAGCAGGCTTCGATGATGCGTTCGAGCTGCAAATAGGGCTTCAGTTCGGCTTCGTCGAAAGCGAACTTTTCGGCGCGCAGCTTTTCCTGGTAGTGACGCCAGTCCCAGGCCGCGAGCGGGTTGTTGCTGCCCTCGGCAGCGGCGAGCCGCTCCAGTTCGACCTGGTCCTGCCCAGCCTTCTCGCGCGCCTTTTTCCACACCGGTCCAAGCAGTTCGAGCACTGCCGGCGGGGTCTTGGCCATAGTGTCGTCGAGCTTCAGGTCGGCATAGCTGTCATAGCCGACGAGCTTGGCTTTCTCGGCGCGCAGGCGCAGCGTGTCCTTGACCACCTGGCCATTGTCGGTCGGCCCGCCGGTTTCGCCGCGTCCGGTGAAGGCGCGAAACGCCTTTTCGCGCAGGTCGCGCCGTTCGGAGTAAGTGGTGAAGGGCTCGTAGATCGAGCGCGACAGCGTTACCGCGTACCGGCCCTTCTGGCCGCGCATCTCGGCTGCCTCGGCCATCGCGTTCTTCAGGAATTCCGGCAGCCCGGAAAGGTCTGGCTCATCCAGGAACAGCACCCAGTCGCGCTCGTCGGCAAGCACATTCTGGCCGAATTTCGCGCCGAGCGAAGCCAGTTCCTCGTTGATCGCCGCAAGGCGCTTCTTTCCGGCTTCGTCGAGCTTCGCGCCGGCCTTGACGAAGCGCTTCCAGGTCTTTTCCAGGACACGCAGCGTTTCCGGGTCGAGCCCGAGCGATTCGCGGCGCTGGTAAAGCTCGTCGATGCGCGCGAACAGCTTCGCGTTCATCGAGATCGCGGAAAAATGCCGCGCCATCTTCGGCGATATCTCGCGTTCCGTCGCCTGGATGATATCGTTGGTGTTGGCGCCGGCCATGCACCAGAATATCGCCGAGACGCGGTCGAGCGGATCGCCGGCAAGCTCCAGCGCGGCCAGCGTGTTCTCGATCGTGGGCGCATTCGCGCTGCCGGCGATCGCATCGATCTCTTCCGTGTGGGCCGCCAGTGCGGCATCGAACACCGGCCCGAAATCGCCGCTCCCGATGCGGGTGAAATCAGGCAGGCCGAGCGGTCCGTTCCACAGGGTGAGCGGATTGTTGTTCAGGTCGATGGCGGTTTCGGACGACATGGGCGCTCTCACAGGTTGCGTCGTGGGCGGGGCCGGTCGGATGTAAGACCGTCGCCTGCTCGGCGCAACACTCATGAACCTGATGCATCATCTTGGCCGTCGGCTCGCTGGCTCGCCTGGCGCACGCTGCCGGAACCTGCGCTACCCCCAGCCTGACTCGTCAGACCGGCTGGGCGCCGGCCGGATCGCCGCCCATCAGCCGGCGGCGCAGGGCGTTCGAGATATTGTCGAAGACAAACACGACGATCAGGATGAGCAGCACCATATAGGCGACGTTCTCCCAGTCGGAATTGGTGCGCATGGCTTCCCAGAGCTTGAGGCCGATACCGCCGGCGCCGACAGCGCCGATGATGGTCGCCGAACGCGTGTTGGATTCCCAGAAATAGAGCGACTGGCTGAGGAATACCGGCAGGACCTGCGGCACCACGCCGTAGCGCTGCACCAGTGACGGCGCCGCTCCCACCGAGCGGATGCCTTCGCGCTGCTTGTCGTCGATATTCTCCAGCGTCTCCGAATAGAGCTTTCCGAACGTGCCGGTGTCGGTGAAGAAGATCGCCGAAATGCCGGCCAGCGGCCCGGGGCCAAAGGCGCGCGTGAAGAACAGCGCCCAGATCAGCATATCGACGGAGCGCAGGAAGTCGAACAGGCGCTTGGCGACTTGGTTGGTGATGCGGCTCTGCGTGATGTTGCGGGCGGCGGCGAAGGCCAACGGGAAGGCGAGCAGGCTGGCGAACACAGTGCCGACGAACGCCATGACGATGGTCTGCAGCAGCTTGGTCCAGACGTCGAGATGCTGCCATTCGGAATTGTTGAGGATGTTGTCCCACGCCAGCGCCAGGTTCGACCGCTTCGGATCGATGCGCTCGCCGGACGCGATCAGCGAGAACACCTCGCCGGCCGGCTTGCCCCAGAAAGGCGAATTGGTGTCGAAGACGAAGTTTGCCCAGCCCCAGAAGCGGTGACGGATCTTGACCTCGTCGTCTTCGATTTCGGCGCGGCCGGGAAAGCCGAAACGGACGATTATCTTTGATCCCGGCGCTTTCTGCTCCGCCCAATCGGGCAGCGGACCGCGCGCCGTCACCGACTGGTTCTGGACGATGTCGGCCACCAGCGTTTCCGATCCGCGCGTCACCGTGACAACGCCCGGAACGATTTCGATCAGATTGCGCGAACCGATTTCCACGGCGGCGCTGACGGTTTCTTCCTGGCGTATGGCCGCGCCGCCGGTCGTCGGAGAAGGCGCGGCCGCCGCTGAGCTTCCCGTCGGCGCCGGTTTGCCGCCGACGGTTCCCAGGAAGCTTCCCGCCGAACTGCCCGCACTGGAACCGGCTGCGTTGCCGGCGGGCGCCGCGGCGGCCCGCTCGACCATCGCCGTTTCGCTGGTCAGCCAGTCGATGCTGCCTCGCTCTCCAACCGGGTCGAAGCGCGGGAACGAGATTTCGAGATGGTTTTCCTCGATCCCGATGGTCGGCCGGGCCTCATAGGTAACCCAGTCGGCCAGGTAAGCGCCGGCTATGTCCCAGTTGCCGTTGGCGAACACCGCGCCGATGGCGAAGAACCACCAGGCGAACACCAGGTAGATCGCGACGCCCAGGCCGATCGCCCAGCCGGCCAGCCGCTTGCGCAGCGAGCCTGCAAAGACCTGCGGATGGCGGGCGGCGATCTCGTCGACCTCGGAAAGCGAAAGAACGGCCATGTCAGTCTCCCCGGCCAAAGGCGAACGCCTGTTCGCCGACAAGCCTGTGCCGCAGCCAGGCGGAAAACTGGTCGACTGCGATGATGGTAAGGAGGAGCAGCAGCACGATTGCCAGCGTCTTGGCCTCGTGGGTCTGGCTGATCGACAGCCGCAGCACCTCGCCGATGCCGCCGCCGCCGACCGCGCCGATGATGGTCGAGGCGCGGACGTTGATTTCGAGGCGCAGCAGGCCGTAGCTCAGAAAATTCGGCATGACCTGCGGCACGATGCCGAACCACACCCGCTCGAGCCGGTTGGCGCCCGCGGCGCGCAGGCCCTCATCCGGCCGCATGTCGGCATTCTCGACCACCTCGAAGAACATCTTGCCGAGCGCGCCGATCGTGTGGATCGAGACCGCGATGATCGCCGGCACCGCGCCGAGCGACAGCACGGCGAGGAAGAAGCCGGCGATGACGATCTCGGGGAAGGCGCGCAGCACCTCCATGAAGCGGCGCACGAAGAAGCGCAGCCAGCGCTGCGTGACGACATTGGAAGCGGCCAGGAAGCAGAGGACGAAGCCGATCGCAAAGCCGATCAGGGTGGAAACCAGGGCGATGTTGATCGTCTCGAGCATCTTGTAGAGATACTCGGGAACGTAGAACGTCTCCGTCAGGTACATGCGGCCTTCGGGGTAATTGTATTTGAGGCTGCCGTCGTCATAGGGCGAGGGCAGGTCGAACATTGCGCGCCAGATCTCGAAGCCGTCGCGCGGCAAAAGCTGTCCGATGAAATCGAACAGATAGGGCAGGCGGTCCCAGAACTTGCCGGCATTGCTTTCATTGGCAAACCACAGCGAGCCGCTCATGGCGACGGTCATGAACAGCAGCCCGCCGAGCGTATAGAGCCGGCGGCGGCTCGCCAGTTCGCGCCAGTGCCGCTCGACCGCCAGCCCGGTTTCGGAAAGTGTCACGCTCATGAGGGATTCCTGCAAAAAGCGAGAACGCGCCGCGGGGTGCCCGCGACGCGTTCTGGCTGCCTGATGGCTTAGCTGCCGATCTGCGCTTTGCGCGCGTCGATGATCGGCTGGTAGAATTCCGGCGTCACTTCAGTGAAGCCGGTGAAATCGCCGCCCTGGATGGCGGAGAAGCAGTCCGGATCGGATTTCGGCAGGCCGAGCATGAACTCCTTGAACTTGGTCTTCATGTCCGCATCCATGGACGAGCGGACGACGACCGGGCCGTTCGGGATCAGCGGCGACTTCCACAACTCGACGAGATCGTCCATGTCGAGCACACCCTTCTCAACCATCTTGGCGAGATTGCCGGAGGTGTAGCCGTCCTTGAAATCGCCGACGCCCGAGCCGAAGGTAGTGCCGGCGTCGAACGTGCCCTTCAGCACTTCGAGCACCAGATTTTCATGACCGCCGCCGAAACCTGTCTCACCGAAGAAGTCCTTGACCGCGACGCCGCCGAGTGCGCCCGGAAGAGTGACGGAGGGGACCAGATAACCCGAGGTCGAATCCGGATCGGCGAAGCCGAGCTTCTTGCCCTTCATGTCTTCCAGCGTCTTGATGCCGGAGTCCTTGCGCGCCACCATGATCGAATAATAGCCCGTCGATCCGTCGGTTTGGACGGTGGTCAGGATCGGCTCCACGGCCTGCGGGTTTTCGAGATAGATCTTGGCGTAGCCGGAAGCACCGAGCTCGGCATAGTCGAGCGTGCCGCCGAGCAGGCCCTGGATCGTGCCGTCATAGTCGGCGGCCGGGAAAAGCGAAACCTTTTCGACACCGAGCGCGCCCGGCAGCTTGTCGATCATGCACTGGAAGTTGCGCAGGCGGTCGGCCTCGTTCTCACCGCCGATGATGCCGATGCGGAATTCCTTGAGGTCTTCCGCCTGTGCCGCGCCGACGGACATGGCGACGAGCGAAACTGCGCCTAGAAGTGCTTTTTTGAACATGATGTCTCTCCTGTTATCATCCGGCATGCGGCCGGTCGCTGATAGTGTTTTTGAGTGGGCCCTTGACGGGGGCGATGCGATTGCAGCCTCAGGCGCCGGCGAGGGCCGGCTTGAACGGCGCGCTGGCTGCGATCTTCCGGGGTTTTTCGCCGCGGATGCTGGTCGAGGTGATAGCCTCGGAGATTTCGGCCCCGTCGCTGTCGGCGCCATAGACCATGCGGACGGCCTCGCGGGTGAGTTCCTCAGGCGCGCCGTCGAACACAACCTTGCCGCCGGCCATGCCGATAATGCGCTCGCAATAGTTCCGCGCGGTATCGAGCGTGTGCAGATTTGTGATGACGGTGATGCCTTCGCGCAAATTGATGTCGCGCAATGCGTCCATCACGACCTTGGCGTTGAGCGGGTCGAGCGACGCTATCGGCTCGTCCGCAAGGATCATTTTCGGCTGCTGCATCAGTGCCCGCGCGATCGCCACGCGCTGCTGCTGGCCTCCGGAAAGCGTGCCGGCGCGCTGTAGCGCGGTCTGCGCGATGTCGAGGCGCTCCAGCGCCGAGATCGCCATCGCGCGTTCTTCACGCGAGAAGATGTTGAGGAGATTGAGCGCCGTCGAGCGGTGATTGAGGCGGCCGAGCAGCACATTGGTCAGAACGTCGAGGCGCGGCACCAGATTGAACTGCTGGAAGATCATGGCGCAGTCGCGCTGCCAGCGCCGCAGTGTGGAGCCGTGCAGGCCGGACACCTCCGTGCCGGCAAAGAAAATCGAACCGTGGCTTGGGTCGATCAGACGATTGATCATGCGAAGCAGTGTGGACTTGCCGGCGCCGGAGCGGCCGATAATTCCGACCATCTGACCCTGCGGAATTTCGAGCGCGACACCGTTGACGGCAGTTGTCTTGCCGAATCGGCGCGTGACATTGCGGATTTCGAGCATGATGGCTTCCTTGCGACGGGGCTTTTCGCACTTTCAGACCTTCGCCTAAGCCAGCCGCATGAACGGGGAATGTCGGTTTGATGTCAGTTTCGTTACATTCCACAGGCCGTCGGACGATGGCGTCGCACTTCAGGGAAAATCGCTCCCGCGAACCGGAACACTTCGGCTATCCGGTCGTTCTAGCCCATCATCCAAAAGCGGCCTCTTATGAAAGGAGAGTCTGATGTCGATACGCTTGGCGACGTTCACCGCTTTATCGGTAATGCTCGCGGCGCCGGCCTTCGCCGATTGCCGGGAGGAACTCACGATGCTCGAGCAGCCTGCCGTCACCGCCGAGACGGGCGCAGCCACCAGCGAGACCGGCACCGCGACGAAGCATCAGGAACAGGTTCTGCAGGACACCCAGGGAACGAGCACGGAGACGACGGGAGCTACCTCCGATACCGGAGCTGCTTCCGATCAGGTGGAGGCCGTATCGCCTCACCAGGAAGAGGTGACGGGCGGAGCCACCGGCGATGATGCCGATCAGGTAGCGACACTGATGACCGAAGCCCGCCAGATGGCGGATGCCGGCGACGAGGCCGGTTGCATGCAGAAGGTGACGGAGCTCAAGGACATGATGGGTAAGGAGTGAGCACGCGCTTCCCTTCTCCCCGTTAGTGGCAGAGCTATTGCATATGGATGAGGTACGGCGCTGACGATCCCTCCCCACAAGGGAGGGGGTCGTCAGCAAGCGGTGTCGCGGCGAGCGGCAAACGCAGCGGTGATGATGCGACTTATGGCATCCTCCTGATGCTATCGGGCGGATACTATACTCGCGCCGGTACGTTCGCCAACGCGCACCTCTTCAACCAGGGGCGATGAATTCGGGGGTACTCTTTCAATCGTTCTGGCGCGAGGCCGGTTAATCCTTATATGAAGGCCGACGTCACCGCTCTATGAGGAACCGATGCGGCTTTCCAGCACGACCCGATTTGCCACGCTGTTTGCAGGATTGTTCCTTGCATTCTCGATGATCGCCGTCGATCACGCCGACGCCCGCCGCGGCGGCAGCTTCGGCAGCCGCGGGATGCGCACCTTCCAATCGGCTCCGCCGACCAGGACGGCGCCGCAGCCGACCGCGCCGGTCGAGCGCTCGATGACACCCAATACCGCGCCGACCACCGCGCGGCAGACCCAGATGTCGCAGCAGCGGCCCGGTTTCATGAACGGCTTCGGCGGCTCGATGCTGCGCGGCCTGATGCTCGGCGGCCTTATCGGCCTTCTGCTCGGCCATGGCTTCGGCGGTCTTGCCGGCATGTTCGGCTTGCTGCTGCAGGCGCTTCTGATCGGCGGCGCGATCTGGCTGGCCATCCGCCTGTTCCGTTCGCAGCCGGCGCGTTCGCGCGAACCGGCGATGGCCGGAGCCTCCGGCCGCGGCGATTTTGCCTATCGGGACGCATCGCCGCGCGACGGCAGCAACGGCCGCTCTTTCAGCATCCCGAACATAGGGTCGACTTCGCAGGCATCGCCCCACCAGGTTTCAGGCGAGGAAATCAGCCTGCAACAGGATGACCTCGACACCTTCGAGCGGCTTCTGACCGAGGTGCAGGAGGCGTTCGGCCGTGAGGACCATGCCGCACTGCGCCGGCTGGTCACGCCTGAAATGGTTTCCTACCTCTCCGAAGAGTTGGCCGACAATGCCCAGAAGGGACTGCGCAACGATGTTTCCGACGTTCAGCTCCATCAGGCCGACATTGCCGAAAGCTGGCGCGAGGGCGACAGCGACTATGCCACGGCCGCGCTGCAATATTCGTCGCGCGACGTGACCGTGGACCGCGCGACTGGCAGGGTCGTCGAAGGCAGTGCAGACGAGCCGACGGAGACGACCGAACTCTGGACATTCGTGCGCCAAAGGGGCGGCGACTGGAAGCTTTCGGCAATCCAGGAAGCCTAAGTACCGGCTTTTGCGCGGCGGCGTCAGCCGCCGTGCTTCTCCAAAAACGCTTCGGCCGAAAGCGCACGGAAATCGTCGAGCGCCGAGCGCAACTTCGCATGATCCCAATCCCACCAGGCGAGTGCCTGGTAGCGCTCCGTCGTCCCGCGATCGAAGCGGTCGCGTATCGGCTTTGCCGGCACGCCACCGACGATCGTGTATGGGGCGACATCCTTCGACACGACCGCGCCGGCCCCGACAACTGCTCCGTCGCCCACTGTCACGCCTGGCAGGATGGTCGAGCCGTGACCGAGCCAGGTGTCGTGGCCGATGGTGACGGCGTTCGAACGGCGCCATTCGAAGAAATCGGTCTCGTGCTCGGCGTCGTCCCAATAGTCCGAAGCGCGGTAGGTGAAGTGATGCAGCGTCGGCCGCCAGGTCGGATGGTTGGTGGCGTTGATGCGGACGGCCGCCGCGATGTTGGCGAACTTGCCGATCGTCGCACACCAGACGCCACAATCCTGGACGGGGTAGGAATAGTCGCCGAGCGACGATTCGATGAAGCGCGTGCGCTCGCCGATTTCGGCGTAGCGGCCGAGCGTCGAGCTGGTCACGTCCGCCGTCGGATGAACCGTCGGCTGCTCCGAGAGTTTGCCGCTCATGCCGCGATCTTTCCGGCTGCGAATTCGGTGACGTCGATGATGCGGTCGGCGACCGCCTCGCGCACATCAGCATCGTGGAAGATGCCGAGCAGCGCCACGCCGGCCGCCTTCTTGTCGGCGATCAACTCGATCACCACTTCGCGGTTCTTGGCGTCCAGCGAGGCCGTCGGCTCGTCGAGCAGCAGTACCGGATGCGGCGTGATGAAGCCACGGGCGATGTTGACGCGCTGCTGCTCGCCGCCCGAGAAGGTGGCCGGCGGCAGCGCCCAAAGCTTTTCGGGCAGATTGAGCCGGCCTAGTAATTCTCGCGCGCGGTCCTGCGCAGCGGCGCGCGTTTCGCCGCGCGCCACCAGCGGCTCTGCCACCACATCCAGCGCCGAAACGCGCGGCACCGTGCGTAGGAACTGGCTGACATAGCCGATCGTGTCGCGCCTGATCTGCAGGATGGCGCGCGGACTGGCTTTGGCGAGATCGACGAGTCGGCCGCCGTGATCGACGATGATTTGGCCCTCATCGGCGGAATAATTGCCGTAGAGCATTTTCAGGATCGAACTCTTACCGGCTCCGGACGGTCCGCCGAGAACGGCGCATTCGCCTGCCCTGATCGAAAACGACACGCCGGCGACAACCGGCAGTCGGATGCCGTCGCGCAGATGCATGGTGAAGCTCTTGGCGAGCTGCGAGACTACGAGCGGGGTTGCCATGGTCACACCTGCAATATCGAAGAGACGAGGAGCTGCGTGTAGGGCGCGCGCGGATCGTCGAGCACCCGGTCGGTAAGGCCGGTCTCGACGACGTGTCCGTCCTTCATCACCATCATGCGCTGCGACAAAAGCCGCGCCACGGCGAGATCGTGGGTGACGACAATCGCCGCCAGGCCGAGGTCGGTGACGAGGCCGCGCAGCAGGTCGAGCAGGCGCGCCTGCACCGACACATCCAGCCCGCCCGTCGGCTCGTCCATGAAGACGAGGCGGGGGCCGGTCACCAGATTGCGCGCGATCTGCAGGCGCTGGCGCATGCCTCCGGAGAAGGCGCGGGGCTCGTCGTCGATGCGGTCCTCGGCGATCTCGACGCGGGACAGCCAGTCGACGGCCGTGGCGCGGATGTTGCCATAGTGCCGGTCGCCGACCGCCATCAGCCGCTCGCCGACATTGGCGCCGGCCGAGACGGTCATCCTCAGTCCGTCAGCCGGGTTCTGGTGGACAAAACCCCAGTCCGTGCGCATCAGGAAGCGCCGCTCCGCCTCGCTCATGCGGTAGAGGTCGCGGAAGACGCCGTCGCGCATGCGGTAGCTGACGGCGCCCGAAGTCGGCATCAGCCGCGTCGACAGGCAGTTCAGCAGCGTCGTCTTGCCCGAGCCGGATTCGCCCACCACGGCCAGAACCTCGCCTGGCCAGAGGTCGAAGGAAATATTCTCGCAGCCGACGCGCGAGCCGTAGAATTTTGAGAGGGAGTTGACGCGGAGAAGGGGTTCGTCGGTCATTGCGCTGCTTCCATCTTATCCGCCGCCATCTCTCCGCGATGCCCGTCCTCCCGCCGCTTCTCGCAATGGTCGGTGTCGGAGCAGACGAACATGTGCCCGCCGTGGTCGTCGAGGATGACCTCGTCGAGATAGACCTGCTCCGCGCCGCAGAGCGCGCATGGCTGGTCAAAGCTCTGGATTTCGAATGGATGGTCCTCGAAATCGAGGCTAACGACTTCGGTAAACGGCGGAATGGCGTAGATGCGCTTTTCGCGGCCGGCCCCGAACAATTGCAGCGCCGGGGACATATGCATTTTCGGATTGTCGAATTTCGGCGTCGGCGAGGGGTCCATCACGTACCGGCCCTCGACCTTGACCGGATAGGCATAGGTGGTGGCGATGCGGCCGTGCTTGGCGATGTCCTCGTAGAGCTTGACGTGCATCAGCCCGTATTCCTCAAGCGCGTGCATTTTGCGCGTTTCGGTCTCGCGCGGCTCGAGGAAACGCAACGGCTCGGGGATCGGAACCTGGTAGACCAGCACCTGCCCCTCCGCGAGTGGATATTCCGGAATCCGGTGCCGCGTCTGGATGATCGTCGCCTTGGCCGTCTCCGTCGTCACCGCGACATCGGCGACCTTCTTGAAGAAGGCGCGGATCGATACCGCATTGGTGGTGTCGTCGGCGCCCTGGTCGATGACCTTCAGGACGTCGTCCGGCCCGATGATCGAGGCCGTCACCTGCACGCCGCCGGTGCCCCAGCCATAGGGCATCGGCATTTCGCGGCTGGGGGACGGGAC
>NZ_AHAM01000035.1 GCF_000236565.1 Mesorhizobium alhagi CCNWXJ12-2
CGCACCCTTATGGCGAGACCGAGGCGCGCGCCTTTATCGCCAGATCGGCCGAGAAGCAGGCGGCGGGCGCCATTTATGCGGTGACGCTCGCCGACAGCGGCGCGTTCATTGGCTGCGCGGGCCTCAACAGCACCGAACGCGGCCTCGAACTCGGCTACTGGATCGGCGAGCCGTACTGGAAGCGCGGCTATGCGACGGAGGCTGCGCACGCGCTGGTTGATTTGGCGTTCCGCGCCACGGCGATCAACGTGCTGCACGTCTCGTGCCGGGTCATCAACCCGGCGTCGCGCCGTGTCATCCACAAATGCGGGTTCCAGTATTCCGGCCAGGGCATGCTGAACTCGATCGTCGCCGGCCAGGTGCCGGTCGAGCGCTACCGGCTCGACCGCAAGACCTGGGTCAGCCTGCGGACGTGGGGCCGGTGAGCGGTGTTACGGCCGGCGTGATTGCGCCGGCCGCTCACTCCAGCTCGATCCACAGCGGCAGATGATCGGAGCCGGTTGCAGCAGCGTCGACCCAGCTGCGGCGCACGCCTGCCATCAGGCCTGCGCTGACGAAGGCGTAGTCGATGCGCTTCCAGCGGCCCTTGTCCTCAGGGCGCTTCGGGTCGACCCAGGTCGTCGCCGGCTCGCCTCCCGAGATACGTGCGGCGGCGTCGGCGGGGTGGGTGGCGAGAAGCGGCATGCCGAATTCATGATCGGCGCGGCCAGTCATTTCGAGATATTCGGGAGAGCCTGCGAGCATGTTGAAGTCGCCCATGACGATGAAGGCCTCGGCATGCGGCGGCTCGGGAAATCCCATTTCCGAAAGCCCGCTCAGCGCGCCGCCTTCCAGCGGGTAGTTCAGTACTCGCTCGCGCAGGAAATTGACTTGAGCCAGCCTTTCGTCGGGGCTTCGATGATCGAGATGGGTGGAATAGAAGCGGATAGGCCCAAGCGGCGTGTCGATCAGCGCCTCGATCGCGCCGCGCTGGTAGTTCGTATGGCTGTAGGTACGGGTGCGCGGTAGCAGCAGATTGCGCGACAGCCGGATCGGCGTTTTCGACAGCACCATGTTGCCGAACTGGAACGTGACATTGACCGCCTGCCCGTCCTTCATATGCGAGCCGACATCGGCCTCGAAATTCAGCCCGTAAACGGAAAAATAGCCGGGCAGGGCGGCGCGGATTTCCTTCACCATGTCGCGGCCCTGGTTCCTGGGATTGTTGCGCGATACCTCCTGCAGCGCGATCACGTCGGCGCCGCGGACCGCATCGGTGATGCGCCCGATATCATAGTGTCCGTCGAGCCCGACGCCGTACTGGATGTTGTAGCTCACGCATCTCATGGCATGTTCCCCGGCCCCGCTCCCACAATTCGGCTCTCGCGCTTAGGTGCCGCTTGCGCTAGAGCAGTCCGTTCCAAGACCAGAAACAGGCGCAAGCTGTCAATCCGATGAAATTTCTCGACCAGGCCAAGGTTTACATACGTTCCGGTGATGGCGGCGCGGGCTCGGTCTCGTTCCGGCGCGAGAAGTTCATCGAGTTCGGCGGGCCGGATGGCGGCGACGGCGGCCGTGGCGGCGATGTCTGGATCGAGGCGGTCGACGGTCTGAACACGCTGATCGACTACCGCTACCAGCAGCATTTCCGCGCCAAGACCGGCGTGCACGGCATGGGCCGCAACCGCACCGGCGCAAAGGGCGCCGACGTGGTGCTGAAGGTGCCGGCCGGCACGCAGGTCTATGAAGAGGACAACGAGACACTGATCTGCGACCTGACCGAGGTCGGCCAGCGCTATCGCATTGCCGCCGGCGGCAATGGTGGCTTCGGCAACCAGCATTTCAAGACATCGACAAACCAGGCGCCGCGCCGCGCCAATCCCGGTTTGCCGGGCGAGGAAAAAACGATCTGGCTGAGGTTGAAGTTGATCGCCGATGCCGGCGTCGTCGGCCTGCCCAATGCCGGAAAGTCGACTTTCCTGGCGGCAGTCACGGCGGCCAAGCCGAAGATCGCCGACTATCCGTTCACGACGCTGCATCCCAATCTCGGCGTTGCCCGCGTCGATGCCCGCGAGTTCGTCATCGCTGATATTCCCGGCCTGATCGAGGGCGCGCATGAGGGCGTTGGGATCGGCGATCGCTTCCTTGGCCATGTCGAGCGCACGCGGGTGCTGCTGCACCTGGTCTCGGCGCAGGAGGAAAGCCCGGCAAAGGCCTACAAGACAGTGCGCGCTGAGCTCGAAGCCTATGGCGGGGGGCTGGCCGACAAGCCGGAGATCGTGGCGCTGAGCCAGGCCGACACGCTGGATGCCGATGCGCGCAAGAAGAAGCTTGCCGCGCTGAAACGGGCAAGCGGGCAAGCCCCGTTCGTCATGTCGGCGGTGACAGGCGAGGGCGTGGAACCGGTGCTGCGCGCATTGATGGCGGAGGTCCAGGGCGCCCGCGAAGCAGACGCTCCCGCCGAAGTCGATACCCGCTGGCAGAAATAGGTCGGCAATGCAGTCTCTGAAAAAATACAGACGCATCACCGTCAAGATCGGCTCGGCGCTGCTCGTCGATCGGGCTGCCGGGCTGAAGCGCGAATGGCTGGCCTCGCTGGCCGAGGATGTCTCGGCGCTCGCCGCCGGCGGGGCGGACGTGCTGGTCGTCTCCTCGGGCGCGATCGCGCTCGGGCGCACCGTGCTCGGCCTCGGCAAGCGGGCGCTGAAGCTGGAGGAAAGCCAGGCGGCAGCCGCCGTCGGGCAGATCGAGCTTGCCGGCGCATGGTCGGAGGCGCTGGCGCGCTGCGGCCTAAGGTCGGGCCAGGTTCTGGTGACGCTCGGCGACACCGAGGAGCGCCGCCGCTATCTGAACGCGCGCGCGACAATCTCGACGCTGCTCAAGATGAAGGCGGTGCCGGTCATCAACGAGAATGACACGGTGGCGACGTCTGAAATCCGCTACGGCGACAATGACCGGCTGGCGGCGCGCGTGGCCACCATGATGGGCGCCGACCTGCTGGTGCTGCTGTCCGACATTGACGGCCTCTACACCGCCCCGCCGGCACACGACCCGTCGGCGAAATTCATTTCGGTCGTCGAACGCATCACGCCCGAAATCGAGGCGATGGCGGGGGCTGCGGCCTCCGAACTGTCGCGCGGCGGCATGCGCACGAAACTCGACGCCGGCAAGATCGCGACGGCCGCGGGCACCACGATGATAATCACCTCCGGCACAAGGCTGTCGCCGCTGATGGCGATCGAGCGCGGCGAGCGTGCGACCTGGTTCAGGCCGAGCGCCAACCCGGTCAAAGGCTACAAGAGCTGGATCGCCGGGCAGCTCGAACCGGCGGGACGGCTGACGGTCGACGCCGGCGCGGTCGGGGCGCTGCTTTCGGGCAAGTCGCTGCTGCCGGCTGGCGTGAGGCTGGTCAGCGGCAATTTCTCGCGCGGCGACACCGTGGCGATCCTCACGCCCGAAGGCCGTGAGATGGCGCGCGGCCTTGTTGCCTATGATGCCGCCGATGCCGTAAGGATTGCCGGGTTGAAGACGGCCGAGATCGAGGCCGTGTTGGGTTACGAGGCGCGCTCGGCGATGATCCACCGCGACGATCTGGTGGTGAGCCTGCATGAACCGGTGGAAGAAGCCCGGGCGGAAGGATGAGCCATGCTGACGACGCATGAGAAACCCCGCGAGGACACCGCCGCCCTGATGGCCGATATCGGCCGGAGGGCACGAGCGGCAGCGCGGCCTTTGGCCATCGCCAGTGCGGAGCGCAAGCACGCGTCATTGATCGGAATGGCCGATGCCGTTCTGCGCGGCGAGGACACGATCCTGGCGGCCAACGCCATCGATCTCAGGAATGGCGAAGAGGCCCGCCTCGGCGCTTCCTTCATGGACCGCCTGAAGCTGACGCCGGCCCGCATCCGCGACATGGCCGATGGCATCAGGGCCATCGCCGAACTGCGCGACCCGGTCGGCGAGGTCATCGCCGAATGGGACCGCCCGAACGGGCTGCATATCGAGCGCGTGCGCACGCCGCTCGGTGTCGTCGGCGTAATCTACGAAAGCCGGCCCAATGTGACAGCCGACGCCGGGGCGCTGTGCCTGAAAGCCGGCAATCCGGTTATCCTGCGCGGCGGTTCGGATTCATCGAACTCGTCGGCCGCGATCCATGCCTGTCTGGTTGAGGGGCTGAAAGCGGCGAAGCTGCCGGCCGACGCGATCCAGCTGGTTCCGACCACCGACCGGGCAGCCGTCGGCGAAATGCTGAAAGGGCTTTCCGGCAATCTCGACGTGATCATTCCGCGCGGCGGCAGGAGCTTGGTCGAGCGTGTTCAGAATGAGGCGCGCGTGCCGGTCTTCGCGCATCTCGAAGGCATTTGTCACCTCTATATCGACGCTTCGGCCAAGCTCGACATGGCGATTGCGATCGCCGTCAACGCCAAGATGAGGCGGACCGGAATCTGCGGTGCGGCCGAGACGCTGCTCATCGACCGGGCAGCCGCTTCGACGCACCTCCTCCCGGTGCTGAAGGCGCTGCGAAAGGCCGGCTGCGAAATCCATGCGGACACAGATGTGCTTGCAGCGTTTGCGGACGCAACGCCTGCGACAGAAACCGACTGGTTCACCGAATATCTCGACGCCATCATCGCGGTAAAACTCGTCGATGGGGTTTCCGGTGCTATCGAGCATATCGAGACCTATTCCTCGCATCATACGGAGGCGATCGTTGCTGAAGACGCGGCAACCGTCGAACGGTTCTTCAACGAGATCGATTCGGCGATCCTGCTGCACAACGCCTCGACCCAGTTCGCCGATGGCGGAGAGTTCGGCATGGGCGCTGAGATCGGCATTGCCACCGGAAAGATGCATGCGCGCGGCCCGGTCGGCGTCGAGCAACTAACCTCGTTCAAGTACCGCGTGCGCGGTTCGGGGCAGGTACGGGCGTGATATCCGGCGCTTTTCCTTCTCGGCTTGGCGCCGCCCCTCACCCGCCTGCCGGCACCCTCTCCCCGTGAAGAACGGGGAGAAGGGTAAAGGGGCAACGTCGACGTCCCCCACTCCCCGTTCTTCACCGGGCGAGGGTAAGGGTGAGGGGCAGCGCTGCTTCTGCCATACGGAGCGACGGCCTTGAGCCTCGGCGTGACAGCTCAGGGCGTCTCCCCCGGTTACCTCCGCATGCCGCATGCCGAAAAAGGCATGGCGGTCGGCCTGTTCGGCGGCTCGTTCAATCCTCCACATCGCGGCCACGCGCTGGTTGCCGAGATCGCGATGAGACGGATGCGCCTCGACCAGCTCTGGTGGATCGTCACGCCCGGCAATCCGCTGAAGGCCTCCAGCGAGCTTGCGCCGCTCTCCGAGCGCCTGGAGCTTTCCGAGACGATCGCCAGGGATCCGCGCATCAAGGTCACCGCTTTCGAAGCGCGCCACAATATCCGCTACACGGCCGACACGCTGGAACTGATCAAGACGCGCAATCCGGGCGTCGATTTCGTCTGGATCATGGGCGCGGACAATCTGCGCGATTTCCACCATTGGCAGCGCTGGCGGCAGATCGCACTGACCTTCCCGATCGCCGTCATCGATAGGCCGGGCTCGACCTTGTCCTTCCTGTCCTCGGTGGTGGCCAAGACCTTTGACTATGCGCGCATCGACGAGGCGGACGCACCGCGACTGGCGCGGATGAAGGCGCCGGCCTGGACCTTTATCCACGGACCGCGCTCCTCGCTGTCGTCCACCGCCATCCGCAACGGCTCGAAGGGCAAAGCCCCGCCGGCATGATCCAGGCGCGCCAATCCGGCGGTCCAGCACGCCGCCCGCCTTTCGATGTCGCTTTTGCCGCTTTCTGAATCCCGTGCCGCAGGCAAGCTCGCCGCGACATGAGCGCCGCGCACCAGAAACCGATCGAGCAGAGCGAGGCCGGCGATGTGCCGACCCCGGCAATCGCGGTCGCCAGCGTCATCGTGGCGCTGGCGCTGGTGGCGATCGGCAACGGGCTGATGTTCGCCTACATACCGGTGCGGCTCGGCGCGGAAGGACTTCCGCCGACCTGGGCCGGGAGCATCCTGACGGGTCTGTCGGCCGGCGGCATGGCCGGCTGCCTGCTGACAGGGCGGATCGTGCGCCGTGTCGGCCACGCCCGCGCCTTCATGGTGTTTTCCGCGCTGATCGTCCTCTCCAACGCACTGGTCGGCGCCGGCGCCTATCCGGTGCTGTGGATCGTCGCACGTGCGCTTTACGGCTTCGCCATCAGCGGCGTGTTCATCGTGGCGCAGAGCTGGCTCAACGATGTCGTCGCCAACTCGATCCGCGGCAGGGTGATGGCGATCTTCTATGTCAGCTACATCGTCGGGCTGGGCGTCGGCTCGTACATGCTGAGCTTCGTCGATATCGCCACACCGGAAGCGCCGCTGGTCGGCATCGTATTCACCGCGCTGTCGATCCTGCCTGTCGGGCTGACTAGGCTGCGGCCGCCGCCTCCGCCGGAATCCGCTTCCGTCGCGCTCGGGCAGGCATGGCGCATCTCGCCGGTCGGCATGGCCGGCATGCTGGCCGTCGGCGGCCTGTCGATGATGGTCGCCGGCTTCGCGCCGATCCACGCCACCGCGAGTGGATACTCGCAGCAGGAGGTGGCGACGTTGATGTTTGCCATGCCGCTCGGCACGCTGCTGTTCCAGATTCCGCTGGGCTGGGCGTCCGACCGCACCGACCGGCGCAATGTGCTGATCGTGGCAGCGCTGCTCGTCGTCCTGGCCGGCATAGTCGCGAGCCGGATGGACGGCAGCGCGCTGGCTGTCATGATCGCGATCTATGTCGTGTGGAGCGGGTCGAGCGAATCCATCTATTCGCTGTCGAGCGCACACGCCAACGACCGCGCCTCGAAGGACGACCTCGTCACCCTTTCCTCGACGATGCTGTTTGCCTGGTCGCTGTCGGGGTTCCTCGTGCCCGGACTGGGAACGATCCTGACTGCGGTCTACGGTACGCAGTCCTTCATGTATGTGGCAATCGCCATAGGCGCCGCCTTCTGCCTTTTCGTCGCTTGGCGCGTGCTCACAACGAAGGCCGTCGCTGCCGCCACCGTGACCGGATATTCGCCGATGACGGCGCAGGCGCCGCTGCCGGTCGAACTCGCCTTCTCGACGGACGAAGACTCCGACGGCCGGTAATTGGCCGAAAACCGGACCATGTCTTGAAACCGTTACCCGACTCTGCCTATCTATTGTGTATCCGCAATAATGCGGATGTTGGTTGTTCCTGTTTCGAAAGGAAAGACACTGAGAACAGCACTACGGAAGAAGGCAGTCGTCATGCCTTCGCCGGCCGGGATGAGCGGAAACGCAGCCGTGTCCCGCGCCCTCGACACCGTCCTTGCAAGTCTGGAAGACTCCAAGGCCGAAAATATCGTCTCCATCGACATTCAGCGGAAATCGAGCCTCGGCGACTATATGGTCGTCGCTTCGGGCCGTTCCCACCGTCATGTCGCGGCGGTTGCCGACCAACTGCTCACGGCGCTCAAGGATGCCGGCCTCGGCACTGCGCGCGTCGAGGGCCTGGCGGGCGCCGACTGGGTTCTGATCGATTCAGGCGATATTATCGTCCATGTCTTCCGCCCCGAAGTCCGCGAATTCTACAATCTCGAAAAGATGTGGCAGACGCCGGATCTCGAGGAAGAAACGGTTCACTGAACCGTTCACGGCCGGGACAGGATGCGCATAGCCGTACATGCCGTGGGCCGGATGAAGTCCGGCCCCGACAAGGAGTTGGCCGAGCGCTATTTCGATCGCTTTTCCAAGAGCGGCCCGGCCTTGGGCCTGGAATTTTCCGGCGTGACTGAGATCGCGGAAAGCCGCGCCCAGACCGCCGGCGAGCGCCGCAGGGACGAGGCGCAAAGGCTTCAGGCGCAGCTTGGAGCCGGCATTTCCCTCATCCTGCTTGATGAGCGCGGCAAGAACCTGTCATCGGAAGAATTCGCCGGGAAGATCGGTTCAATGCGCGACGATGGCCGGCGCGGGCTCGTCATCGCGATCGGCGGGGCGGACGGCCATGAAGCTTCGTTGCGCGAACAGGCCGCGCTTGTCCTGTCGTTCGGCGCCATGACCTGGCCGCATCAGCTCGTCCGTATCATGCTGGCCGAACAGCTCTACCGCGCCGCCACCATACTGTCGGGCCATCCCTATCATCGTGCCTGACCTCGGGTGTGTTTCGCCGAAAGCGTGTCTTGCCCCTGTCGTTATGGTTGATGGTCCGTTAACGAACGAGCCGATAGAATCCGGACGGCAAGTGGCGCGAATTATGACGATTATGACGGGACGGAAAGCGGAGCTTATGCGCCGCGGCATATTTGCCGCCGCGATGCTGCTGCTTGCCGCAGGTTTCGCCCAGGGCCAAGGCAGGATTCCGGAAGCGGCAGCACCCGATATGCGGCGCGCCGAATATGAGCGTGTGCTGCGCGAATCCGAGCTTTCGGCCGAGCGGCTGGAAGAACTCGCGGCAGAGATCGCAGACGTCAAGAAGGACCATGCCTCGATCACCGCCAGCCTTATCCAATCCGCCAAGACCGAGCAGAAGCTCAGCCAGGACATTGACGACATCACCGGCAGGCTGGAAGCGCTGAAGGACCAGGAGGACGGCATCAGGCGCTCGCTGAGCGCCCGGCGCGGCGTGCTCGCCGAAGTGCTGGGCGCGCTGCAGCGCATGGGCCTGAACCCGCCGCCGGCGATTCTGGTCAAGCCGGAGGACGCGCTGTCTTCGGTGCGCAGCGCCATCCTGCTCGGCGCCGTCGTGCCGGAATTGCGCGCCGAGACCGAAATCCTGCTGGCCGACATGAAAGAGATGATGCGGCTTTCAGGCTCGATCGAGGCCGAGCGCGGCCGTCTCGTGGCGTCGGTAGGCGAGCAAGTCGCGGAAAAAGAGCGGCTGAACCTTCTGCTCCAGGAGAAGCAGAAGCTGCAGAGCGAGGCGGAAGCCGCGCTCGCCGGGGAGCAGCGCAAGTCCGAACAACTCGCCGCCAAGGCGTCGAGCCTCAAGGAGCTGATCGCCGCGCTGGAAAAGCAGGCTGAGGAAAACCGCAAGGCCGAAGAGGCGCGGCTCAAGGCTGAGAAGGAAAAAGCCGAGCGCGAGGCGGAAATCGCGGCCCTGCCCGACGCCAACCGGCTGCTCTCGGCCGCGCCGTTTGCGTCTCTGCGCGGGCAGGTGGCGATGCCTGTGGCGGGCCGCATGAAGCGCCGCTTCGGAGCCAAGGACGGTAACGGCGGCGTGATGCTCGGCGACATGGTTGCGACACAATCGGGAGCCATCGTCACCGCGCCTGCCGATGGCAGTGTTCTTTATGCGGGGCCGTTCCGTTCGTATGGACAACTCTTGATCCTGGATGCCGGAGACGGCTATCATGTGGTTCTGGCGGGCATGAGCAGAATCAACGTCACTCTCGGTCAGTCCGTCCTAGCCGGTGAACCGATCGGAGCGATGGGAGAAGCCAGGGTAGCTAACGCCTCGGCTGCAAGTGCAAATACCGCGCCGGAACTCTATATTGAGTTCCGCAAAGATGGAAAACCCGTCGATCCGGCCCCATGGTGGGCGGAGCGTCTTTCTGGAAGGACAGGAAATGGTACGTAAATTGTCGCTTCTGTTTGCCGGTGCGCTGATGGGCGCATCCGCCATGAGCCTCGTCTATGGCGCGCCCGGGTCGACAGCCAATGCGGCGGGCTCCGACACATATCGCCAGCTGGCGATTTTCGGCGACATTTTCGAGCGTGTGCGGGCGCAGTATGTGACCCCGCCCGAGGAGAAGTCGCTGGTGGAGAACGCCATCAACGGCATGCTGACCTCGCTCGATCCGCATTCCTCATATCTCAATCCGGATGCCGCCAAGGACATGCGGGTCCAGACCAAGGGTGAGTTCGGTGGCCTCGGCATCGAGGTCACCATGGAAAACGATCTGGTCAAGGTCATCACGCCGATCGACGACACACCGGCCGCCAAGGCCGGCGTGCGCGCCGGTGACTTCATCGCCAAGATCGACGGCGAGGAAGTGCGTGGGCTGACGCTGGGCGACGCCGTCGAAAAGATGCGCGGGCTGGTCAACACGCCGATCAAGCTGACCATCCTTCGCGAAGGCTCCGACAAGCCGATCGACATCACCATCGTGCGCGACATCATCAAGGTGAAGGCGGTGAAGTTCCGCGTCGAGAACGATGTCGGCTACATGAAGATCACCTCGTTCACCGAGAAGACCTTCGACGATCTGGAAGCCGCAATCAATTCGATCGAGAGCCAGGTGCCTGGCGACAAGCTCAAGGGCTACGTGCTTGATCTGCGCCTGAACCCGGGCGGTCTGCTCGACCAGGCGGTCAGCGTCTCCGACAGCTTCCTCGATCGCGGCGAGATCGTCTCCACCCGCGGACGCGACCCGAAGGACATCACCCGCTTCGATTCTCGCCCCGGCGACATGATCGACGGCAAGCCGCTGATCGTGCTGGTCAACGGCGGCTCGGCCAGCGCCTCGGAAATCGTTGCCGGCGCGTTGCAGGATCACCGCCGCGCGACGGTGGTGGGCACGACCTCGTTCGGCAAGGGTTCGGTCCAGACGATCATCCCTCTCGCCGAGAACGGCGCGCTGCGCCTGACGACTGCGCTCTACTACACGCCGGCCGGCAAATCGATCCAGGGCAAGGGCATCGCGCCCGACATCAAGGTCGAGCAGCCGCTGCCGGAAGAGTTGAAGGATCGCGACGTCTCTCGTGGCGAGTCGGACCTGAGAGGTCACATCAAGGGCGTCGAGGAAGGCGAGGATGGTTCGGGTTCGGCAGCCTATGTGCCGCCGGAAGCCAAGGACGACGTCCAGCTCCAGTATGCGCTTGAGCTGCTGCGCGGCCAGAAGACGGATCCGGCGTTTCCGCCCAATCCGGAAAAGGCCGTGATGAATCAGTAAGATTGGCTGCTGCTCTTCGGTCGGTCGGTGTGGCGCGGGTTCCGTGCTTCCGTCGGCAGGATAGGTCGGCGGTAACTTCGAGTTCACTTGTGCAATGTTGCTGCCGGGACCGTCAGGTTCCGGCAGTTTGATTCAGGGACTGTTCCGCCGGGGGGATTTGGCGTGACGCAAGCAGACAAGGATATTGAACGCCCGCTGGGGCAGGCAGTTCGGCCGGCACGCAGACCGTGGCCGCGTTTCCGCGCCGGGCGGGTCGTTGCGGTTGCGGCCGCGCTCTGCGTCGTCGCCTTTTCCGGCGCCATCGCGCTGCGCGAAAGGCCGTTCCGCAATCCGGCGGCGATCGTGGTTTCCACCCCGCAGGTGGAAGCGCCGGCGCAAGCGAACGCGCCCGAGATGGCCGCCGCGCCGGTCGAACCGGCTGCCGTTCCCGACGGTCCCTCCATCATCAACGTCAATCCGCCCGACGGCTCCGGCAAGGGCGTCGTGATTATCCGCGATCCATCGGAGCTCGGCCAGAATTTGCGGGTCGCCCATCTTCCCGACAAGGCGCTGATCGAACAGAGCGAGACCGGTCCGCTCCCGGTGCGCGGCGATGACGGCAGGCGTCCCGTCGACGTTTACGCCCGTCCCTGGTCGGGCGCGCGCGGCGCGCGCGTTGCGATCGTGATAGGCGGCCTCGGCCTGTCCCAGACCGGCACCCAGGAAGCGATCGGCAAACTGCCCGGAGAGATCACGCTGGCCTTTGCACCTCAGGGCAACAGCATCGGCCGCTGGATGCAGGAGGCGCGCCGCACCGGTCACGAGATCATCATGCAGGTGCCGCTCGAGCCGTTCGACTTTCCCAATGTCAGTCCGGGCCGTAATACGCTGACGGTGGACGCCTCGGCTGAGGAAAATCTGGAGCACCTGCACTGGGCGCTGTCGCGCACCACCAACTATACTGGCGTGATGAACTATATGGGCGCGCGCTTTTCCGCGAACGCCACGGCCATGGGCCCGTTCTTCGCCGAACTCGGCAAACGCGGTCTTCTCTATCTCGACGACGGTTCGACGGCCCGCAGCGTGGCGCCCGAACTCGCCCTCAAGAACCGCGTCCCCTTCGCGGTCGGCGACACAGCCATCGACGGGGTCCGCAATCGCGGCGAGATCCTGAAGAAGCTCGATGAGCTCGAACGCACAGCGCGCGCCAAGGGTTACGCCATCGGCACCGGCTCGGCCTTCGACGTTACGGTCGATGCGGTCGCATCCTGGGCGCAGGAGGCGAGGAAGCGGGGCATCGAGATCGTACCTATTTCAGCCCTGACGACAGATCCCGAAAGAGGTTAGAGCATGCCGAAGAAGCGCAATGTCAGGGCCGAGGACCTGCCCTATAGGCCGTGCGTCGGGGCGATGGTGCTGAATACCGAGGGCCGGGTCTGGGTCGGGCATCGCCTTGCCGAACCCGACGGTGAAATGGCGACTTCGCATCAGCTCTGGCAAATGCCTCAGGGCGGCATCGATCCAGGCGAGGAGCCGCTGGAGGCGGCGCGCCGCGAGATCTTCGAGGAAACCGGCATGGAAAGCCTGAAGCTGCTTGCCGAGACGCCGGAATGGATCAACTACGACCTGCCGCCCGAACTTGTCGGCATCGTCTGGAAGGGAAAATACCGCGGCCAGACGCAAAAATGGTTCGCTTTTCGCTTCCATGGCGACGAGAGGGAGATCCGTATCAACCCACCGCCCGGCGGCCATTCGCCCGAATTCGACCACTGGGACTGGAAGAGGATGGACGAACTGACCGGCCTGATCGTGCCGTTCAAGCGCAAGGTCTATGAACAAGTGATCGGGACCTTCCGGCATCTGGTGGGCTGAGAGAAAAATCTACGCAAAGAAAGCTTGTGGAATCCCGAATTTTAGATGAGTCTTATCGTTGTGTAGCCGATGAGCGACGAAGTTTTGCATTGTTCAGCAGTTCTGCCGCGAGATATTGCGTTGAATCATCGAGCGCATTATTGATGCTGCGAAAACTGCATGAAGCGGGCGCTCCACGTGCAAGACTCATCCGAACCGCAGGACCTGAACCAGGCCGGCGCGATCCTCTCCATCGACCTCGGCGCGATACGGGAAAATTATCGTATGCTCCGGAGCCGGCTGACGCGCGGCCGATGCGCTGCCGTGGTCAAGGCGAACGGCTACGGGCTGGGGGCTACGCGGGTTGCGAAAGCCTTGATGGAGGATGGCTGCGACAATTTCTTCGTCGCCCATGTCGCGGAGGGAATTGAGCTCCAGCGCGCGATCGGGCGGGATGTCGACATCTACGTACTCAACGGAATCCCTCCCGGCGCTGAAGAGCAATGCGCGGCGGCCGGGCTGATTCCTGTCCTCAACAGCACTGAGCAGCTCGATGCCTGGCGCGCCGCCGCCCACCTTCTCGGTAACGCGCTGCCTGCCGCTCTCCAAATCGACAGCGGCATGTCTAGGCTCGGTCTTGCGCCCTCTGAAGTCGATGCGATCGCCGCTGATCCGGTGGTGCTGGACGGGATCGATCTGAAGCTCGTCATGAGCCATCTCGCCTGCGCCGACGAGCCCGACAGCCCGGCGAATAGCCTGCAGCTCCGCAATTTCGAAACGTTGTGCGCGAAGCTGCCGCCCGCGCCTGCGTCGCTCGCCAATTCCTCCGGCATATTCCTCGGCGACGGCTTTCATTTCGACCTCGCCCGGCCGGGCGCGGCGCTCTACGGCGTCAATCCTATGCCCGGCAAGCCGAACCCGATGCGGCAGGTCGTCGGCCTCGCGGCCAAGGTGATCCAGACGCGGACGCTGGAGGCGGGCGCCGGCGTCGGCTACGGCCATTCCTATCGCGCCGCCGGCGGCTTGAGCGTCGCCACGATCTCGCTCGGCTATGCCGATGGCTGGCCGAGGCATGCGGCATCGCGCGCCTTTCATGACGGCGTGCCTTTGCCTTTTGCCGGCCGCGTGTCGATGGACAGCATCGTTCTCGATATATCGGCACTACCGCCGGGCACGCTCAGCGCAGGCGATACGGTCGAACTGATCGGCACGCATCAGGCCGTGGACGACGTCGCCGCGCAGGCAGGCACGATCGGCTACGAAATCCTGACCGGCCTCGGCAGCCGGTTTCATCGCATCTACAGGGACGAATAGGCGGGCGCTGAGGCCGTTGGGGTCAAAAGGGGTTTTGGACAGGTGAAGGTTCTGGTTCTGGGCAGCGGGGTGATCGGCGTCACCACCGCTTACTATCTCGCGCAGGCGGGGCACGAGGTCGAGGTCGTCGACCGCCAGAGCGGGCCGGCGCTCGAGACGAGCTTCGCCAACGCCGGTGAGGTTTCGCCGGGCTATTCCTCGCCCTGGGCCGGGCCGGGCATTCCGCTGAAGGCGATCAAATGGCTGCTGATGCGGCACGGCCCGCTGGTGGTGCGGCCGAAATTCGACCCGGCCATGTGGGCGTGGCTTCTGAAGATGCTGCGCAACTGCACCTCCACGCGATATGCGGTCAACAAGGCTCGCATGGTGCCGATCGCGGAATACAGCCGCGACAGCCTGCGCGCGCTGCGCCAGGAGACCGGCATCGCCTATGACGAACGCAGCCGCGGCACGCTGCAGCTGTTCCGCACCCAGACGCAGGTCGACGGCACCGGCGGCGACATCGAGGTGCTGAAACAGTTCGGCGTGCCGTTCGAAGTGCTGGACCCGGCCGGCTGCATTGCCGCCGAACCGGCGCTCGCGGCGGTACGCGACAAGATCAGCGGCGGCCTCAGGCTGCCCGGCGACGAGACCGGCGACTGCCAGATGTTCACCGAACGGCTGGCCGCGCTCTGCGCGGGGCTTGGCGTAAAATTCCGCTTCGGAACGGCCATCGAAAAGATACTGGCCTCCGGCAACGCCGTGACCGGCGTGGCGACCAGCACAGGTTTGCTGACAGCGGACGCCTATGTCATGGCGCTTGGCAGCTATTCGCCGTTGATCCTCAAGCCGCTCGGCCTTTCCGTTCCGGTTTATCCGGTCAAGGGCTATTCGATCACCGTTCCGATCACCGATCCGGAGGGTGCGCCGGTCTCGACCGTCATGGACGAGAGCTACAAGGTCGCGATCACCCGGCTCGGCGACCGTATCCGCGCCGGCGGCACCGCCGAGATTTCGGGCTACGATCTCAGGCTGCAGGACGCGCGCCGCGACACGCTGGAGCATTCGGTCGGCGAACTTTTTCCGCACGGCGGTTCGCTGAAGGATGCGACTTTCTGGTGCGGCTTGCGGCCGATGACGCCCGATGGCCCGCCCATTATCGGCGAAAGCGGCGTCGGCGGGCTGTTCCTCAACACCGGCCATGGCACGCTCGGCTGGACCATGGCTTGCGGTTCGGGCCGCGTGCTCGCCGATATTGTCTCCGGCCGACGACCGGAGATCGACGTCACCGCGCTTGGCGTGAGCCGCTACGGGTAAGGGGGAGAACTCTTCCCCTGGAGCCTGCGCCGGCACTCTGCCGACCGGCTAAGCAAACTTCTGCCCATATTTTAGGCTCTTGCGTGGTGACATGATCAAATTTGCGCCGCAGGCCGCTGCCGCCTGCTTCCCAACCCATCGAAATCCTTAACGAAGGATAAATTAGCCAGGCGGCCAAGCTGAAGCTGGCACGCCGTTTCCTTCTAAATGCTGAGCATACAAAACAGGGGGATCCGGTCCTGATCAGGATTTTTGCGGCAATTTTTGCCCTGATGGCGGGAGCGCTGGAAATGCAGGCCCAGCCGATGGAAATTGGCGACCCGGTCATGTCGCCGATCGGCCATTTCGAATTCTGCAAGAAATGGCGCGACGAATGCGCCAGGATCGCGGAGCCGTCCGGACCCGAGGCGCTCAGCGAAGCCGCATGGGCGGCGGTCAGGCAGATCAACGACCGCATCAACTCCGAGATCATTCCGAAGACGGACCTGGAACTCTTCGGCAAGGACGAGCTGTGGACCTTTCCCGAAATTGCCGGCGATTGCGAGGATTACGCACTGCTCAAGCGCCGTATCCTGATTGAGGAACAGGGCTTTTCGCCTTCAAACGTTCTTCTGACGGTAGTGAAAAGAAGGAACGGCGAAGGCCACGCCATCCTGACGCTGCGAACCACGGAAGGAGATTTCGTGCTCGACAATCTTCATCCGGCGGTTCGGCCCTGGGATGCCGCGAAGGGTTACAAATTCATCAAGCGCCAGTCCTCCGAAAACGCGGCCGCATGGGTGTCGATCGGCGTTCCCGGCCCCGCGCCGGTTCTGTCGGCGGGCAGCAAGCCGTAAGGAGCGGGCGAGGCTTTCCGCACCGAAATCTTTTCGCGCTCCGATTGTAATTTTCGCGAAATGGTGGCCTCATCAGTTCCTTGGTAGCTGGAGGGCATTCACCATGTCTAAACGTCTCTGCGCCGAATTCCTCGGCACTTTCTGGCTTGTGTTCGGCGGTTGCGGCAGCGCCGTTCTCGCCGCTGCGTTTCCCGATGTCGGTATCGGGCTGCTTGGTGTTTCGCTGGCCTTCGGCCTGACGGTTCTGACGATGGTCTACGCGGTCGGCGGCATCTCCGGCGGCCATTTCAACCCGGCCGTCTCGGTCGGCCTGCTCGTCGCCGGGCGGTTTCCGGCAAAAGATCTCATTCCCTATGTTGCCGCCCAGATCGTCGGCGCGGTCGTGGGCGCGGTGGTTCTCTATCTCATCGCCAGCGGCAAGGCGGATTTCTCGCTGGCGGGCGGCTTCGCCTCCAACGGCTATGGCGAGCATTCGCCCGGCGGCTATTCGATGGGCGCAGCACTCCTGGCTGAAATCGTGCTGACTTTCATGTTCCTGATAATCATCCTGCGCGTCACGTCCGGCGACGTGCCGGCGGGTTTCGCGCCGATCGCCATCGGCCTGACGCTGACGCTGATCCATCTGATCTCGATACCTGTGACCAATACTTCGGTAAACCCGGCCCGCTCGACCGGACCGGCTTTGCTGGTCGGCGGCTGGGCGATCCAGCAGCTCTGGTTGTTCTGGGTCGCGCCGCTCCTCGGCGCCGCGCTGGCTGGGTTTGCCAACAATGCCCTGTTCGAGAAGCGGCCGGGCGTCGTCGTCGGCACGCCGGCTTGAACCAGCGGCACAGTCGGGAAACGGCGCCTCCCGGGCGCCGTTTTCATTCGTGTTAAAGTTGCCGATCAGGCGAAATATTGCCCGCCATTGGCGGTGATCGTCGAGCCGGTGATGAAGCCGGCTTCGTCCGACGCCAGGAACACGACGCAGCGGGCGATTTCGTCCGATTCGCCGAGCCGCCCGACCGGGATCTGCGCGATGATCGATTCCCGCACTTTTTCCGGCACCGCCATCACCATGTCGGTGGCTATATAGCCGGGGCAGATCGCGTTGACGGTGATTCCCGCCCGCGCGCCCTCTTGCGCCAGCGCCTTGGTGAAGCCGAGGTCGCCTGCCTTTGCCGCCGAATAGTTCGCCTGCGCGAACTGGCCTTTCTGGCCGTTGATCGACGAGATGGTGATGACGCGGCCGAACTTGCGTTCGCGCATGCCATTCCACAGCGGATGCGTCATGTTGAACACGCCCGAAAGATTGGTGTCCACGACTTCGCGCCACTGCTGCGGCGTCATCTTGTGAAACGGTGCGTCGCGCGTAATGCCGGCATTGTTGACCAGAACCTCCACCGGCCCGAGATCCTCCTCGACCGTCTTGATGCCGGCGGCGCAGGCATCGTAGTCGGCCACCGACCATTTGTAGGTCTTGATCCCGGTCTCGTCCGTGAATTTCCTGGCCGCCTCGTCATTGCCGGCATAGTTTGCGGCAACGTTGTAGCCGGCTTTTTTCAGGGCAATCGAGATGGCCGCGCCTATGCCGCGCGATCCGCCCGTGACGAGTGCGGTTCTGGTCATTGATGGTCCTCCTCCTGAAATCGATGAGCGAATAGTGAGTAGGGAGTAGCGAATAGGGAACTGGCCGGATCGGCTGCCAACAGGCTTTCGCTCTTCTTCCCTACTCCCTATTCGCTATTCCCTATTCGCTCAATTCATCGCTTCAAAACACATCGCCACGCCCATGCCGCCGCCGATGCACAGCGTCGCCAGGCCCTTCTTGGCGCCGCGGCGCTTCATCTCGAAGGCCAGCGTATTGAAGATGCGCGCGCCGGATGCGCCGATCGGATGGCCGATGGCGATGGCGCCGCCATTGACGTTCACGATCTCCGGGTCCCAGCCCATATCCTTGTTGACGGCGCAGGCCTGCGCCGCGAAGGCCTCGTTGGCCTCGACGAGGTCGAGGTCGCCGACCGACCAGCCGGCCTTTTCCAGCGCGCGGCGCGAGGCGGGAATGGGTCCGGTGCCCATGATCTGCGGATCGACGCCGGCAGTCGCCCAGGAAACGATGCGCACCAGCGGCGTGATCCCGCGGCGCGCCGCCTCGGCTTCCGTCATCAGCACCGTCGCCGCCGCGCCATCGTTCAGCCCTGACGCGTTGGCCGCCGTCACCGTGCCTTCCTTGTCGAAGGCGGGGCGCAGCTTCTGCATGGCGTCAATCGTCGCGCCATGGCGGATATATTCGTCCTGGTCGACGATCGTGTCGCCCTTGCGGCCCTTCACCGTCACCGCGACGATCTCGTCCTTGAACTTTCCGGCCTTCTGCGCGGCCTCGGCCTTGTTCTGCGAGGCAAGCGCGAACTCGTCCTGGATCTCGCGGCTCAATTGCCACTGGCGCGCCACGTTCTCGGCGGTGATGCCCATATGGTAGCCGTGGAATGCGTCCCACAGCCCGTCCTTGATCATTGTGTCGATCAGCTTGAAGTCGCCCATCTTCACGCCGGCGCGCATGTGCTGGCAGTGCGGCGACATCGACATCGATTCCTGGCCGCCGGCCACTATGATCCTGGCGTCGCCGGTTGCGATCTGCTGCATGCCGATAGCGATGGCGCGCAGGCCCGATCCGCACACCTGGTTCAAGCCCCAGGCCGTCGTCTCCTTCGGCAAGCCGGCGCCGATCGAAGCCTGCCGGGCCGGGTTCTGGCCCTCGCCAGCCGTCAGCACCTGGCCGAGGATGACCTCATCGACCTCCTGCCCGTCGACACCGGCGCGCGCCAGCACTTCCTTGATGACGACCGCGCCGAGTTCGTGCGCCGTGGTGTTGGCGAAGGCGCCGTTGAAGGAACCCACCGGCGTGCGGGCGGCGCTGGCGACTACGATTGTGTTGGAAGCGGACATTTTCGTCTCCGGGCTGATGCGGGAATTGGCAACGTTCAGGCTTTTTCTTGCCCTTTCCACAAGCTGAGTCAAATCGAATTGCCGACCCGCAATCTTGCGTCAGGCGGCGGACAGCCCGCATGCTGCGCCGTTCGCCGCAGCATGACTGCAGCATGCTTGCAGCACAAACTTTTGCACTGCACAAAGCGCTTGGATTTGTGACGCTTTTGCGCATATCCTGTTTTCGGCGCAATCGTTACCGGCTGCTTACGCAAGCTCCGGCCTTCCTGGGAGGAATGTGGATGCCCGCAAAAGACGACTCGGTCGTAATAAAAAAATACGCCAACCGACGGCTCTACAATACGGGCACCAGCACTTATGTGACGCTGGAAGATCTGGCCGAGATGGTCAAGAGGGGCGAGGATTTCACCGTTCAGGATGCCAAGACCGGCGACGACATCACCCATCCGGTGCTGACTCAGATCATCTTCGAGCTGGAGAACAAGGACGGCCAGAACATGCTGCCGATCCCGTTCCTGCGCCAGCTCATCGCCTTCTACGGCGACCAGATGCAGATGATCGTGCCGAGTTTCCTCGAACAGTCGATGACGGCGTTCGCCAAGGAGCAGGAGCGTTTTCGCGAGCAGATGAAAGCGACGCTCGGCAAAGGCCCGATCGACATGATGAAGATGCCCGCGCCGCTGAAAGCGCTGGAGGAGCAGACGCGGCGCAACATGGAAATGTTCCAGAACGCCATGCGCCTGTTCACGCCCTTCCCGCCGGCCGGCTCCTCAGCTCCGCAGCCGCCGGAGCCTGAGAAGAAGGAAACCTCTCCGAAATCCGACGACCTTCAGGAACTGAAGGACCAGATCGCCGCCATGCAGCGCAAGATCGATTCTATGGGGTGAGCCGCCGGTTCGCGGAACGCGAATTCGCCATGCCGGTGGCATGGCGGAAGGCGAGCGAACGCCGGGACGCTGCGAAGCAGCGGGGACCCGGCAGGGAGCGTCCGGCGAAGCCGGCAAAAAGCCAACGATTTGGCTTTTTGAGCTTCGAACGCCCGGAGCCCTAGCGGCGGGCCGGGCAGGCCGCCGGTTCGCGGAACGCGAATTCGCCACTGCCGACAGGCTCAACCTCTCGCCGCTTCCAGCCCGGCAATATCGAACTTCACCATCTTGAGCATCGCTTCGGCAACCCGTTTGGCTTTATCGCGGTCTGGATCGTTCATGAGTTCGCCGAGCCGCCTGGGCGCGATCTGCCAGGAAAGGCCCCAGCGGTCCTTCAGCCAGCCGCAATGCTCGGCCGAGCCGCCCTCCCTCAAAGCGTCCCACAGACGATCGATCTCGGCCTGGGTTTCGCATTCGACCATGACCGAGAAGCTGTGGTTGAACGGATCGAGCGGACCGGCCTCGATCGCCATGTAGCGCTGGTCGCCGAGCGTGAAGACTGCGATCTTGACGCTGCCCGCGGGTCCGCTCGGGTTGTCGGCGGGCACCGCCGAGACCCACTGGACCGACGAGCCGGAAATGAGGGAGGTGTAGAAGCCGATTGCCGCCTCCATGTCCTTCTCGAACCAGAGATGTTGAGTAACCTTCATCGCGGTGATCCTTCCTTGAGATCGAGCCGAAACGGGCGCGGCGCGGAAAACCCGGACGCAGCCGCTTCTCGTTTCAAGGACGAACGACAAGGCGGCCTCCCGACAAATGCGACGATTTTCTTTGCCACGCGGCAGGGGAGTCCGCCGGGCTGCGTGGATAAATCCACCTCCATTCTGGCCGGTGGATCGAAGAAATCTTCCTTTGGGATCAACGGCTTGTAAAATTCTGGGAGAAATTTTTTTCACACCCCCAGCGCTTCCCGCACAATCCCCGGCAGTTTCTCCCACGGGAACGCCGGTCGCGACGGTGATCTGTGGGGAGGAACCGGCGCCTCAGGCCTGCCGCCAACGTAGCGGCAGGCCCGGGCAGGTTCCGTCCAAGGGTTCCCGCCGGGACACTACGGTCCCGGAGTGCTGGACGAGCACATAGGGCGGCCCGGGATCAGGTGGCCGCAGTCGGCTTCTGCCGCCGCCACCGTGAAGCCCAATGCCGATGAGGCGATGGGCTTCAGTCCCGGCAAACCGCACAGCGGAACGGACGGAAACGACAAAGCGCTGGCGGGGTGCGAGGACCGCGCCACGTTACATCTACTTTAGGAAGGCTCGGCCTCGCGCCCCGCTTCCCGACCACTCCTTCGACCTCACCCTGAGCTTGTCGAAGGGTCGAAGGGTCGAAGGGTCGAAGGACAATAGCCAGACGCGAGAGCGGGCGTGGCAATGAGAAAGTGCGCCGGCTATCCCAGATGAACGTCGCGCCCGGAGGCGCGCAGGGACACGGAGAATCCCGCCAGCACGTCGACCAGGGTGATCACCATCAGCGTGAAGAACACCGGATGGGCCGCGCCTTTGACCAGCAGGAACTCGACCAGGAAAGCCACGAACACGAAGGTGGAAAGCAGATGGTCGACCACCGAGGCGTTCGAGGTGCGCGTCGACTTCACGATCTCGACGAACAGCAGCAGGAGCGCGACGACGATCAGCGAAATGCCGAGCGTCATCGAAAACTCGCCGCCGGACATCATGGCGAAGGAGAATATCTCCGTCGCCCAGGGATCGCCTTCCGGACCGCCGCCGAAAAAGCCGGCCAGGCCCATATTGTAGAGAATGAACGGCACGATCAGCAGCGGAATGCTCGAAAGCATTGGAATTCTCCCACCTAGCATGATCCTGAAAAGTTGCAGACTTTTCAGATCAGATCATGCGCTCAGCTCTGTACAACGGCCCTATTGGGGGCGGAATTCTCCCGCGTCAAGCACCGGCAACCCAAACGAAAAAGACCGGCGCTTGGCCGGTCCTTATTCGTCGAGGCATGAAACGCCGTAGGCGCTCAGCTTTCCTTCGGCGTCAGAACCTGGCGGCCGCGATACATGCCGGTCTTCAGGTCGATGTGATGCGGGCGGCGCATCTCACCGGAATTCTTGTCCTCGACATAGGTCGGGGCCTTCAGCGCATCGGCCGAACGGCGCATGCCGCGCTTGGACGGCGAAGTTTTTCGTTTTGGCACAGCCATGGAATTGCTCCATCTATCGGTAAAGGCCCGGCATGCTCTCGTTGAAGAGCCGTGCGATCCGGGCCGGAATCTGAGAAAGTCGGCGAGCCTATACACGGCAAAGCCGCGATTGACCAGCCCGCCGCGAAATTTTTTGGCGCATGCGGCGCTATGCCCGCCGATCCGCCAGCGGCCCTCGGGGCGACGCCTATTGGAGACAGCGCACATAGCCGCCCGACCTTGCCGCCCGCCGCTGGATCGTGTTGGCGAGGCGCTTCAGGCCAGGGCCGGGCCGGGCGGGGTCGCGGGCGGCCGGATTGGGCAGCGTGACCGCCAGCAGGGCCGCCTGGCGCGGGGTCAGCCTGCTGGCCGGTACGCCGAAATGGTGCTGCGCGGCGGCCTCGATGCCGTAGACGTTGGGCGCCCATTCCGCGATGTTCAGATAGATTTCCATGATCCGCCACTTGGGCATCACGATATCGAAATAGACCGCCAGCGGCAGTTCGAGCGCCTTTCGCACCACTGAGCGGCCGTTCCACAGATAGAGGTTCTTCACCGTCTGCATGGGGATCGTGGAAGCGCCGCGGGTCGCCTCGCCGGCCAGCGCGTCGTCGAGCACCACTTTTAATTCGCCGAGGTCGATGCCGTGATGCGAGCAGAACTGCCCGTCCTCCGACATGATGACGGAATGGGCGAGCACCGGCGCGATGTCTTCAAGCGGCACCCAGCGCCGGTCATAGCCCGAAAAGGTCGCCAGGTCCTTCAGCATCAGCGTCGAGACCGGATGCACGAAGGGCGCGAGATAAACGAACGTCAGGACCACCGGCAGAAGCGCGAGCAGGATCGCGGCCGTCACGGCGCGGCGGAACCACAGGCCTGTCGCGGCGCGCGATCTTCGTCTCCGCTTCGGCGCCATCGCCAGCCTTTCGGTCTCGGGATCGACTATCGGTTCGTCCAAGCCGCCTGCCTCTGCCTCTCTCTTCCACCCGGCATAATGGTGCTTGGCCTCCCACGCAATGTCCGAGCCGGCAACCGGCGCGATTGCGGACGCTTGACCGGGTGCGTTATTGCCGTAAACGGTCGGATCATGACGATTTCAGCCGATTTTCCGTTCGAGGCAATTCTCGAGTCGCGCGCCGAACAGGTAGAGGCGCTGCTGCGGCGGCTGCTTGACGACCGCGCCCGCAGCGGCGAGATCGCGCGGCCGGCAAGCCTGATGGCGGCGATGCGGCACGGCGTGCTCAATGGCGGCAAGCGGCTGCGGCCTTTCCTGGTGCTGGAAAGCGCTGCCCTCTTCGATGCTGAATCCAGCGGCGAAGCCGCACTGCGGGCCGCCGCGGCGCTGGAATGCGTGCACTGCTACTCGCTGATTCATGACGATCTGCCGGCGATGGACGATGACGATCTGCGCCGCGGTCAGCCGACCGTCCATAGGGCCTTCGACGAGGCGACCGCCATCCTCGCCGGCGACGGCCTGCTGACGCTGGCCTTCGACATACTGGCCGATGACGCAGCGGCCGAACCGACTGACGGGGCGCTTTCGGCGCAGACGCGGCTCGACCTTGTCCTTGGCCTTGCGCGCGCCGCAGGCGCCGGCGGCATGGTGGGAGGACAGGCGCTCGACCTGCAGGCCGAGCACACGCCGCCGGACGAGACCGGCATAATCACGCTGCAAGCTATGAAGACCGGCGCATTGATCCGCTTTGCCTGCGAGGCCGGCGCGATCGTCAGCAGTGCGCCGGCACCGGATCGCGAGCGACTGGCCGAATTCGGCTCGGCCATCGGGCTGGCCTTCCAGCTCGCCGACGATCTTCTCGATCTTACCGCCAATGCCGAAACCATGGGCAAGGCGACCGGCAAGGACCAGGCGGCGGGCAAGGCGACGCTGGCGGCGCTGCACGGCGTGGATTGGGCACGCAGCCAGCTTTCCGGCCTGATCGAACAGGCGCATGCGATACTGGAACCCTATGGCGAGCGCGCAGCGGTTCTGAAGTCGGCCGCAAGCTTCATAGCCGACCGGCGCAACTGACCGGCACTTCCATCGCAGCGTTGCTTTGCGCTTAGCGGGCAATATTGGCCCAGAGCCTTGCGCTTGAACGCTTCTTTAATGGTAATGAGGCGTAATCCGGATCTGTAAAATTTTGCGTATGAGTCCGGAGAGTGCGTTGCCAGACTATTCATCGTTTATCCGGTCGATCCGGATCCGGTATCTTTCCGGGCTGCTTGCCTTCGCGCTGACCTCCGGCGTGATCATGTATGCGCTGAACGGCGTCAACGCCTTCCGGCATGACATAGACGAGATCAGCGAGCAGATGGTCTCGCTCGCGCGCGATCTGCGCAACGCCACCAACTTCGCCGAGACAACCACCACGGCATGGCGCGCCGAGACGCGCGACGCGCTGAAATCGGCTGCCCACGGCCATGCCGAGCGGCTGAACGCCAGCATCGAGACGCTTACCGCGGCCGTTTCAAATGTCAGGCCGCGCTTGTCCAAGCGGGCCGCGGACGAACTCGATTCTGCCTCCGTCAATGGCGACCTGTTCTGGTCTGCCCGCGATATGATCCGCAATCTGGGCGTGGTGGCTACTGCCCAGACCCCGAGCGAAGCCGCCTATCGCGAGATCGACAACCAGAACAAGTTTTTTGCCCAGCCGTCGCTAATCCGGGCAGGGGCAGCGCTGGATGCTGAACACAAGCTGGTCGAGGCGCAGGGCAACAGGTTGCTGCTCTGGGCGAGCACCGCATTGCTGGCGGTGATCGCGGGCGTCGCCATCTGGATATTCCGTCCGATGGAAAAGGCGATTCGCCGGGCTTTCGCCCAATCCTCGGAATCGCTGTTCAAGGCCGAGGCGGCCGACCGCGCCAAATCCGAATTCCTGGCCAATATGAGCCACGAGATCCGCACGCCGATGAATGGCGTGCTCGGCATGGCCGAACTCCTGGCCAAGACCGAGCTCACGCCGCGCCAGAAGACTTTCACCGAGGTCATCGTCAAATCCGGCAATGCGCTGATCACCATCATCAACGACATTCTCGATTTCTCGAAGATCAATGCCGGCCAGTTGACGCTTGATCCCGCGCCGTTCCGGCTGGCCGAGGCGGTCGAAGATGTCGCCACGCTGATGTCGGCCCGTGTCGCCGAGAAGAACCTCGAACTTATCGTCCGCGTCGATCCGCGCCTGCCCAGCGACCTGATTGGCGATGTCGGCCGCCTCCGCCAGATCGTCACCAACATGGTCGGCAATGCGGTGAAATTCACCGAAAAAGGCCATGTGCTGATCGATGTCTCCGGCGAGGTGGTCGACGAGACGGTCCAGCTCAAGGTGCGCGTAGAGGATACCGGCATCGGCATACCGGCCGACAAGCTGCAGACGGTGTTCGAGAAATTCGCGCAGGTCGATGGTTCGTCGACCCGCCGCCATGAAGGCACCGGGCTCGGGCTCGCGATCGCCGCCCGGCTGGTCGACCTGATGGGCGGCACGATCGGCATCGAGAGCGAGGTCGGCCGCGGCTCCGTATTCTGGTTCGCAGTTCCGCTGCCGGTGCATGCCGCCGGCGCGAAGAACGAAATCGTCCCGGTCGACGTCACCGGCGCGCGTGTGCTGGTCATCGACGACAATCCGGTCAACCGCGAGATACTTCTCGAGCAGTTGAGAAGCTGGGGCTTCGATTGCGCGGCCGCCGAAAGCGGCGCTGTCGGCCTCGCCTTCCTCGACCGCGCCAGCCAACTCGGCGCGGCGGTGGACTGCGTCATCCTCGACTACCAGATGCCCGGCATGAGCGGCGCCGATGTCGCGAAGGCGATAAGCTCCGACGCCCGGCTCTCCAGCATTCCCGTAGTGCTTCTGACCTCGGTCGACCATATCGATTTCGGCCGGCTGGTCGTCGAATACGGAATCGCCGCGCATCTTACCAAGCCTGCCCGCTCGGCCATGCTTCTCGGCACGGTGATCGCAGTGATCCAGCGCGCCCGCACCAATGTCGGCAAGGCGCACTTCGTCCGCGAGCCGGTGCAGCAGTTGCAGAACGCCGTCGCGTCAGCCTTCACGACACTGCGCGGCGGGCCCGCCGCTGGTTCCGAACGCGATGCGGCTCCTGCCGGCAATGCGCCGCTCGACATTCTGGTCGCCGAGGACAATGAGGTGAACCAGATGGTATTCGGGCAGATACTTTCCGGCCTCGGCCTCTCCTATCGCATCGCCGCCAATGGTCGCACCGCCGTCGAGATGTACCGCTCGCTGCAACCGAAGCTGATCCTGATGGATGTTTCGATGCCGGAAATGAACGGCTACGAGGCCGCGCACGCCATCCGGGAGTTCGAGAAATCCACCGGCGCGCACATCCCCATCATCGGCGTCACCGCGCATGCGCTGAAGGGCGACCGCGAGAAGTGCTTGGAAGCCGGCATGGACGATTACATCCCGAAGCCCGTCTCCCCCGACCGCCTCGGCGCCAAGATCGGCTCTTGGCTCAGCGAAACCGCGCTGGCGAAAACGGCGTGAAGGTCACCGACAAACAAACGATCAGCGCAAGCGGCCGATCGGGATGATCTCCGGCGAGGTTTGGCAACAGGCTCCGCCCAGCCAGTCGCCGAGCCATTCTTCGACAATGAGGCCGGCGCCGTCCATCATCTCGGCTAGAGCTTCCCTGGTCGGGAACGATATGTCCGATTTGGCCGAGAGCCGCCGCCCGCTCGCCAAAAGCTCATAGTGAGTCTCGTAAGTCACGATACCCGTGGCTGCGTCCCGCGCCGTATCGTTCCATGCTTTGACTGCCCCAAGCCGCGGATGCTCAAGGATTCGTTCCGACTGTTGCGGATTCCAGTCCCGCCACTCCTCCATGCGGGGATTTCGGCTGTCGAAGATGAAACGTCCGCCGGGTGCGAGATGATGGGCGATGGTTTGCAGGACGGCCTTCTGGTCTGCTTCTGTCAGAAATACCTGGAAGGCATGTCCCGTCAAAAGCACCAGATCGAACTTCCGCCCAAGCCGGACATCTCGCGCATCCGCTTCGACCCAATTGACCTTTTGCCCGCCCGGTTTGTGCCGGGCGATCTCGAGCATGGCGGCTGCAGGATCGACGCCCGTGACGGATCTATCGTTCGCCAGGGCTGCCGCGAGCTGGCCGGTGCCGCATCCAAGATCAAGGACCGATTGCCTGCCTTCCGCCAGCCGAAGGCAATACGCCTGGTCCGCGCCTCCTTCATTCTCGATATCGTAGAACTGCACGAGGTCCGGGTCGCTGTAGAGACGGTCGTCGTTCGATTCGCTATAGGGCATCCAAAATCCAAATCTGGGCGCGGTGGCCTGCTCACTAGCACCATAATGGCGGGCCAGAAACGCCCATCTACCGGTTCCGCACCACGATACATGACCCGCCGGCGCCGCGCAGTTGTTGGCAGATGATGTCGGCATTGGCGCGGTTGTCGACGCCGATCCTGACCGCATAGATGCCGCGGCGGCCGATCGGCGTGCGCACACGGCTGACGACCGGCTCGTATTCGGCAAGCAGGGCTGAAAATCGCCCTTTCAGGCGCTGCCACTGCTTTATCGCGGCCGCGCGGCGGAAATTTCCCGCCACCTGGACGCCCCAGGGCTTTACATTGACGGTAGCCATGGCGACCACCGCGGACTGGATCGCCGGCAATCGGCGGCATGCGTCGCGAAAGGATGATTTCGGGTCGAGCGGCCGGATCGTTCCAGCGTATGTCACATTCGTGAAATTGTCGGCGTACTCGCCCATGATGTCGAGGACGTAGTCTTCGGTCTCGATCGGCAGGAACCCGCCCGACTTTAACCAGCGCGAAACGCGGTTCTCGCCGGCATTGTAGGCAGCCGCCGCAAGCCCGAGATTTCCGAAGCCCGATCTCAACTCACCGAGGTATCGCGCCGAGGCCGGTATTGCCTTTTCGATGTCGAAACTGTCGTCGAGGCCGCGCAGTGCAGCCGTGCCCGGCATGAATTGGGCGATGCCTTCGGCGCCCGCGGGGCTGACGGCGTTGGGGTCGAAGCGGCTCTCCTTCCAGATCAGCCGCGCGAAAAACTCCTTGGGAAGGTTGTTGCGTTCGGCATGGATTTCGATCAGGTCGCAAACCCGGTCGATCGTAACGGGCGGCGGTGCGAGCGCCGATGACGGCTCAGCCCCAGCCGGAGCTGCGGCCGCGAGGAGCACTGCAGAGACCAGGCGCAGCGTTCGCCGGGCGGCCCGCATCTTCTACTCCGCCGCAGCCTTGCCGCCGCGCCCGAAGCGCTGCTCGATATAGTCGGCGACCATCTTTTCGAATTCCTCGGCGATGTCGGGCCCGCGCAGCGTGGCGGCCTTGCGGCCGTCGATGAACACCGGTGCTGTCGGCATTTCGCCTGTGCCGGGCAGGGAGATGCCGATATCGGCGTGTTTGGACTCCCCCGGCCCGTTGACGATGCAGCCCATCACAGCGACCTTCAACTCCTCGACGCCCGGATATTTCTCGCGCCAGAGAGGCATGTTCTTGCGCAGATCCGCCTGGATGTTCTGCGCCAGTTCCTGGAATACGGTCGAGGTGGTGCGGCCGCAGCCGGGGCAGGCCGCCACCGTCGGCACGAACTGGCGGAAACCCATGGTCTGCAGGAGTTCCTGCGCCACCTGCACCTCGCGGGTGCGGTCGCCGTTCGGTTCGGGCGTCAGCGAGACGCGGATCGTGTCGCCAATGCCCTGCTGCAGCAATATGCCCATGGCCGCCGAAGAGGCGACTATGCCCTTGGAGCCCATGCCGGCCTCGGTCAGGCCGAGATGCAGCGCGTGGTCGGAGCGCTTGGCGAGTTCGGTGTAGACGGCGATAAGGTCCTGCACCTGGCTGACCTTGGCCGACAGGATTATTTTTTCACGCGGCAAGCCGATTTCTTCGGCAGCGTCGGCCGACAGCAGCGCCGACTGCACGATCGCCTCGCGAGTCACCTCCTGCGCCGTCAGCGGCGAGCCCTTCTTCTGGTTCTCGTCCATCAATCGGGTCAGAAGGTCGGCGTCGAGTGAACCCCAATTGACGCCGATGCGCACCGGCTTGTTGTAGCGGATCGCCATTTCGACGATCGCGCCGAACTGCTTGTCCTTCTTTTCCTTGAAGCCGACATTGCCCGGGTTGATCCGGTACTTGGCCAGCGCCTCGGCGCATTCGGGATGATCGGCAAGCAGGCGGTGGCCGATATAGTGGAAATCGCCGACCAGCGGCACATTGATGCCGAGCCGGTCGAGCCGCTCGCGAATGCCCGGCACCGCGGCGGCGGCCTCGTCGCGATCGACGGTGATGCGCACGATCTCGGAGCCGGCGCGATGCAGCGCCGCGACCTGGCGAACCGTCTGGTCGACATCGGCTGTATCGGTGTTGGTCATCGACTGGACGACGACCGGCGCGCCGCCGCCGACGATCACGCCGCCGACATCGACGCCGACCGATTTGCGGCGGGCAAAGGGGGCGGAAAAATACCCGGTCATTTTGGCCGGCCTCTTGAGCGAAAAATTCCGCCATGAGGTGGAGGACGGCGCCCATTATGTCAATGGCGAAGTCGCTTTGAAGGTCAGAGCGCGAGGTCCCAGGTCTGGCCGACAAGGTCCTTGCCGAAGGAATGATGGCGCTCTTCCCCGGTCAATTGGAAGCCTGCCGCCTGATAAATGCGGCGCGCCGAGACGAGCACATCGTTGGTCCACAGCGTCAGGGTCTTGTAGCCTTTGGCGCGTGCGAATGCGATGCACTCGTCGACCAACCGGCGACCGATGCCGAGACCCCGGGCCGAAGGCTCGACATAGAGCAGGCGCAATTTCGCCACCTCGGCGGATTTGCGCATGAGAAAGACCGAGCCGACCACCTCGCCTTCGCGCTCCGCGATCCAGGCGTTCTCGTATTCGGGATCGAACGATTTGACGAAGCCGGCGAGAATTTCGGCCGCCAGCGCCTCGTAGCTTTCGTCCCAGCCATATTCCCGTGCGTAGAGGACACCCTGACGGTGGACGATCCAGCCGATATCGCCGACCTGAAGCGGCCGCAGGATGTAAGGCGTTGCCGGCTCCCGACTTTGGCCGAGCAGGCGCCGCAGTTTTTGCATGGCCGCGACAACGGCCTCGCGGTGTTCGGCGGAAAGCCGGCCGAGCAGTCCCGCGACTTCTTCCCGCGAGGCCTGGTCAAGAAGTTCGAAAGCCTTGCGGCCGGCCTCCGTGATCGACAGCACCGACTGCCGCGCATCCGTCGCCGACGGCGCCCTGGTCACAAAGCCGCGGCTTTCGAACTTCTTCAGCAGGCGACTGAGATAGCCGGCGTCCAGCCCCAGGTCGCGGCCGAGATCGGTTGCCGTCAGGCCGTTGCGATGGGCGAGTTCGTAGAGCACCCGGGCTTCGGTCAGCGAGAAGGCGCTTTTGTGCAGCCGCTCCTCCAGCAGACCGATCTGGCGCGTGTAGAACCGGGTAAACGCCCGCACATCCGCGATCTGCTCATTAGATGGGATCGAAACTTCGGTCATCGGAGCCTCCGCTGCTCCGATCAATATCACGCAGATAGTTGACTTAGTCAAGTAATTGAAGTCGGGTCAAAAACTCGTGACGACGCTAATGCCGAGGCCTTCGAACCTGTCCATGGCCATCAGCGCCTCCGGAGCCTCGGCGAGGTTGATCCTGCGGCCGACGAGTTTTTGCGGTGAAAGCTTGCCTGTCGCGATCATGTCCATCATCGCGCCGTAGCGGAATGCCTGCATGCCGTGGCTGCCGAGGATTTCGAGTTCGAAGGCGATGATCTTGCTCATAGGCACCTGCGCCCGGGTGTGGTCGCCCAGCATCAGCCCGACCTGAACGTGGCGGCCGCGCCGGCGCAGATTGGAGATCGAATTGAAGCAGGTCACGGGATGGCCGAGCGCGTCGATGGAGACATGCGCGCCGCCCTTTGTGATCTGCTTGATCGCGCGAACGACGTTTTCGGTGTTTGCCGCATTGACGGTGGCGACAGCGCCCATCTGCCTGGCGAAATCGAGCTTCTCGTCGGTCAGGTCGATGGCGATGACATTGGCGCCCATCGCGGTGGCGATCATGATCGCCGACAGGCCGACGCCGCCGCAGCCATGCACCGCGACCCATTCGCCGGGTTTGGTCCGGCCCTGGTCGACTATGGCTCGGAAAGAGGTGACGAAACGACAGCCGAGGGCGGCTGCAGTGGCGAAATCGAGCTCCTCCGGCAGGCGGACGAGATTGGTGTCGGCGAAGTCGAGCGCGACATATTCGGCGAACGAGCCCCAGGCGCTGAAGCCGGGCTGAAACTGACGCTCGCAAACCTGGTGGTTGCCTGAATTGCACTCGAAGCAATGGCCGCAGCCGGCCACGAACGGCACGGTGACGCGGTCGCCGATCTTCCAGTTCTTTACGTGCCCGCCGACCGCCTGGACTGTGCCGGCAAGCTCATGGCCGGGGACATGCGGCAGCGTGATATCGGGATCGTGCCCCATCCAGCCATGCCAGTCGCTGCGGCAAAGCCCGGTCGCCTCGACCTTTACCACCACGCCGTCCGGCGTCGGCGTGGGATCGGGGACGTTCTGCAGGCTTGGCGGCGTGCCGAACTGTTCGAAGACGACGGCTTTCATGTGCTTGTTCCCGACTGGCGCGTTGGACAATAGCCGGTATATCGCCTGGAGCGCCGGGGCACAAATGTCCCTGGTTGACGGGAAAGAACGGATCCGATCGTCATTGTCTGCTCTCCGGCGCGTAATGGAGGATGACAACACCTGACTTGAGCGTCCTTGTCTCCAGATGCTTCAGGGGTATCCGGTTCGGGCCGCCCTTGAAGAGCGGCGTGCCTCTCCCGAGAATGATGGGGTTGATCCCGAGGCGATACTCGTCGATCAGGCCGTGCTCCATCAGGGTCGCCGCGAGGTCGGCGCTGCCGAACACGAAGATGTCTCCGCCGTCCCCGGTCTTCAGCTTGGAGACTTCTTCCGCGACATTGCCGTTGAAGAGCTTCGTGTTGTTCCAGTCGGCGCTTTTCAGCGTGCGCGAGAAGACCACCTTCTCGATCTTGTTCATGAAGTCCGCGATCCAGCCTTGCTCGGACGGCCAATAGGCTGCCATGAGCTCGTAGGTCACGCGGCCGAAGATCAGCGTGTCGGCCTTTTCCTGGGTCTCACGAATGTAGTTCTCGAGTTCTTCTTCGAAGACGAACCAGCTGATGTCCCTGTCCGGACCTTCGAAGAAGCCGTCGACGGTCACCATGTCCCATATGATCAGTTTTCTCATAGAACCCTCCTCTTCGTGCATCCCTTTGTGAATTCTCGGTCCTATCCCGCGAAGCGGAAGCGCATGTTGGAGATCCGCCCCGATTCCGAGACCTCGGTCTTCTCCAGCCCGACCGGGTCCATGCCCTTCTGACTGAAGAGGCGGATGCCGTCGCCGATGAGGACGGGCGCGACATGGATGAGGACCTTGTCCACAAGCCCTAGATCGGGCCGACGGGAAGTCACAGCATTCAGCGGGATGCGACGAAGCGTTCCAGTTTGCCCAGAGTTTGCAGTCCCAGTTCCACGGCGCCGAAGCCCTTCGCCTCCTGGAATTCGGCAGCCGTACTGAATACCATGCCCAGCGTTACCTTCGTGGCCCCGTCCTGATCCTCGAACGAGGCCCAGGCGTCGGCATGCTTCGGCCCGTTCTCGCCCCATAGCAGCGCATAGCCGAAGCCCTCTTCGGGCCTGACCTCGCCATAGCGATGGTGATTGGGATAGACCGTGCCGTCGGGGCCGATCATGTCGAAAACCCATTCGCCGCCCGCGCGCAGGTCGATCCTTTTCGTGCGACAGGAAAAGCCTTCCGGCCCCCACCATTGCGGCAGCGTTTCAGGGTTCATCCACGCGCCCCACACGATGGACCGCGGCGCCTGGATCACCCGCTGCAGCACCATGGTCCGTTCAGCCGCGCCCGCGAGATTGTCCAGTCCCGCGCCGAAGCCTTGCCGGTAGCCTGCCTCCATGTCCTGCGCCAGCGAGGAAAGCTGCACCGTCACGACCAGCCGGCTGCGCTCGTGCGTTCCCGAGATATCCGCCGTCACCAGCGCGACCGATTGCGTCGCGCCTTCGGATGAGATCGCCTCGTAATTCACGCTGCACAGCTCCGGCTGCAACGCCAGCCAGCCGCACTCGCAGCGGATGTCCGGCTGGCCCTCTACCTTGCAAAGCGAGACCTCGCGGCCACCCACCCTGGTGTCAGCCTCCAGGAACTCCACGGTGACCGTGGGCGATGGCGCGGCCCAGATCGCCCGCGCAGCCGGAGCCGTCCAAGCCTGCCACAGCACGGCCACTGGCGCTGCCACGTCCCGTTCGAAGGTGAGCGTCGCAAAGCGGTTGCTTCCATCATCGGGCGCAGCACGGGCCGCACTGTCTGTAGCGAGGTTCTGAGTCATTCTTTGCTTTCCTTCATCAGATTCATCACAAATGCATCCAACCGGTCGAGCCGGGTTTCCCAGATGGCCCGGTGTTCATCGAGCCATGTCCGCACCGGATCCAGAGCCTCGGGTACGATGGCGCAGGTGCGTATCCGCCCGTCCTTGGACGTGGCGATCAACCCTGCCTCCTCCAGCACGGAAAGGTGCCGCATCACCGTGGGCAGCCGCAGTCCCGTGGGCCCAGCCAGATCCGTTACCCGCGCAGGTGTTTCGGCGAGCCGGGTCAGGATCGACCGACGGGTCGGATCCGCGAGCGCGTGGAAGAGCAGCGAGAGATCAGCATCATGCTTAGCCATATCGCTAACTATCGCCCGATTGGCTGGCGGTGCAAGCGAAAACTTCGTCAAGTCGCTAAGTTTTCCGCCCAACGCGCCGAGTTCTTGGAGCAGGCGGCTTCCGTTGCCGAGTCCGCCGTTGCTCGTAGGGTTGCGAGCGCATGCCCTGGAAAACGACGGCTCAAGTTGCGCAGTCGTCTTGTGTCTGTATTGCGACTTCGGCGCGGCGCTGATCCTCGGCAGCGACGTTCCCGCCAGGACGCTGCCGCCACCGCAGGAACTACCGATAGGCATCGTCACCAGCTTGATCGGCGGACTCTTCGTGGTGGCGATGCTGCTGCGCAGCGGAAGCTGATCCGCCTCCACTTCGCAATTCTGCTGCAATGCAATATGTATGCTGCGACGCAACATCATCGGAGGAAGCATCATGACCGTCAAAAGGACTGCCATCGTCACCGGCTCGACTTCGGGCATCGGCCTGGCAGTAGCCCATGCGCTTGCAGCCGAAGGCTGCAACGTCGTCGTCAACTCCTTTTCGGATACGCCGCAGGACCACGCGATCGCCGAAGAGATCGCCAAGGAGCATCCGGGTGAGGCCGTCTACATCAAGGCCGACATGTCGAATGCCTTCGAATGCCGGGCGCTGGTGGAGCGGGCGGCTGAGAAATTCGGCTCGGTGGACATCCTCGTCAACAATGCGGGCATCCAGCATGTCGCACCGGTGGAAGAATTCCCGGTCGAGAAATGGGACGCGATCATCGCGATCAACCTCACCTCGGCCTTCCACACTATCGCAGCCGCTATCCCCCTGATGAAGAAGGCCGGCGGCGGGCGCATCGTCAACATCGCTTCCGCGCACGGACTGATCGCCTCGCCGTTCAAATCGGCCTATGTTTCGGCCAAGCACGGCATAATGGGCCTGACCAAGACGGTCGCACTGGAGGTGGCGCGCGACAAGATAACCTGCAATGCGATCTGCCCCGGCTATGTGCTGACGCCGCTGGTCGAGGCGCAGATACCGGACCAGATGAAGGCTCACGGCATGGACCGCGAGACGGTGATCCGCGAGGTCATGCTGGACCGGCAGCCGACCAAGGAATTCGTGACTGTCGAGGAGATCGCCGCGGCGGTTTCGTTCCTGTGCTCGCCGGCCGCCGCCCAGATCAACGGCACGCATATCTCGGTCGACGGAGGCTGGACGGCGGAGTGAGATGGGGCATTTCCTTCTCCCCGCGACCGGGGAGAAGGACGCTTTCGCCGCCGCCGAAAACACTTTCGCAACGCTGAAGGAAATTTCCATGACCACCAACGGCCATGCCCCGGACAAAAAACCGATCAACATCGCGCTGCAGGGCGGCGGGTCGCACGGCGCGTTTTCCTGGGGCGTGCTCGACCGGCTGATCGAGGACGGGCGGCTGGAATTCGCCGCCATATCCGGCACCAGCGCCGGCGCGATGAACGCGGTGGCGCTGGCCGACGGCTGGGTGCGCGGCGGTGCGGACGGGGCGCGGCAGAAGCTTTACGATTTCTGGCGCGCCGTGGCGCAAAAGGGCCGCTTCAGCCCGGTGCAGCGGACGCCCTGGGATGTCGCGTGGGGCAACTGGTCGGTGGAGAACACGCCGGGCTACATCTGGTACGATGCGGTGTCGCGCATGCTTTCGCCCTATGTCGCCAATCCGCTCAACCTGAACCCGCTGCGCGATGCGGTCCGGGACGAGATCGACTTCGACAATGTTCGCTCCTGCAAGGAGATGAAGCTGTTCATCTCGGCGACGAATGTCGAGACCGGCCAGCTTCGCGTCTTCAACCCGGACGAGATCGACATAGACGTTATCATGGCCTCGGCCTGCCTGCCGCAGCTTTTCCAGGCTGTCGAGATCGACGGAAAACCCTATTGGGACGGCGGCTACGGAGGAAATCCGGCGATCTATCCGTTCTTCAAGGCGACCGAGACAGAGGACGTGCTGCTGGTGCAGATCAACCCGGTGATCCGCGAGGGCACGCCGAAATCCGCCAACGAAATACAGAACCGCATCGACGAGATCACCTTCAACGCCGGTCTTCTGCGGGAATTCCGCGCCATCGCCTTCATCAAGGAGTTGATCGCCGCCGGACGGTTGCCGCATGGCGAGTTCCGCGACATCCGCATGCACCGGATCGACGCGGACGAGGCGTTCAAGGATCTTTCCGCCTCTTCGAAGGTCAATGCAGAATGGGCGTTCCTGGAATATCTGCGCGATCTCGGCCGCACCGCCGCCAGCGACTGGCTCGAGGAAAACTACGATGCGGTTGGCGAAAGGCCGACGCTCGATCTTTCCGGCGACCTCGACGAGGAGTATCGTCCGATGCGCAGCAAGGGTCTCGGCAAGCGGGTGCAGGAATTCATGGCGACGCACAAGAAGCCTGCGGCGGCGCGGCGCAGGCCTTAGCGGAGATGCTTAGCCCTGGATGGCGATCTCGACGACCCTGACCAGCCCGCGGGCGGCGACACGCTGCTCATCAGGATCGGGGATGCGCATCTTCATGCCTTCAAGCCCGTCAAGCAACAGAGCCGACAGCAGCGGAGCCGACAGGCCTCGCGCCTGGAGGTCGACGCCGTTGCGCCGGGCTTCGTCCACGACCGCGGCTGTCACGAGAGCGCCGAGCCGGCTGCGCCAGGCGGCATGCAGATCGCCTGCGAGCCTGCTCTTCATGTCGAGGATCTCGGCGCCGTGCGGGGATGCCGCTATGTGCCGCATCATCGCGATCAGGCATTCCTCGATCATCATCATCATCCGCTCGGCGAAAGGCCCCTCGCGCCGCAGGATGACGCCTGCCTGCGCGACCGAACCGTCCAGGAGCTGCTCGGCGATGGCGCGGTAGATTTCCGCCTTGTTCTTGAACAGGAGATAGAGCGCCGGCCGCGACATTTCCGCGGCGCTAGCGATGTCGCCCATCGTGGTGCGCGAAAAGCCATAGGCAAGGACAAGCCTCATTGCGGCCTCGAGGATGCGGGCTCGCTTGGGTTCGGCGGGTTCGGCGTCTGTCGTCACATTCTTCACTTCGTCATTGTCCATTGACAAAATAACAGAATTTGTCAAGTTGTCAGCGATCGGCGTGTCTTACGCCCGGTATCGGACGAAAAGCCAAAGGCAACCCCCATGCGCCTCATCGTCGACGGAAAATCAATAGAGTTCGAAGCCGATCCTGAAATGCCGCTGCTGTGGGCGCTGCGCGATCTCGCCGGCAAGACCGGGCCGAAATTCGGCTGCGGCATTGCCGCCTGCGGCGCCTGCACGGTGCATATAGGCGGCGAGGCGGTTCGCTCCTGCACCTTGCCGGTCGGCCAGGTCGAAGGCGAGGTCACCACGATCGAAGGCCTTGCTGCCGGCGGCAAGCTGCACCCGGTGCAGCAGGCGTGGCTGGACGAGCAGGTCGCGCAATGCGGCTACTGCCAGGCCGGCCAGATCATGAGCGCTGCGGCGCTGCTCGAAGCCAATCCCGACCCGACAGACCAGGACATAGACGAGGCGATGAACGGCAATCTCTGCCGCTGCGGCACGTATCCACGGATTCGCGCGGCGATCAAGAAAGCGGCCGCCCTCAAGACGGCGGGGATCTGACCATGGCCAGCGTCGGAAAAATCGCACGGCGGACTTTCCTGATCGGCGCGGCGGCCGTCGCCGGCGGCGTTGCGGTCGGCTATTGGTACGTCTCCCGCCCCTATGCGAACCCGCTCGAAGGCGAGCTTGCCGAGGGCGAGGCGACCTTCAACCCCTATGTGAAGATCGCCCCCGACAACACGATCACCGTGATCGCGCCGCGCGCGGAGATGGGGCAGGGCATCGCCACGGCCCTCGCCGCGTTGGTCGCCGAGGAACTGGACGTTCCGCTTGACATGGTCAAGGTCGAGCACGGCCCTGCATCCTTCGCCTATTACAACGCCGCCCTGCTCGAAGAAGGCGGTCCGTTCCCGTTCTACGACCGAAGCCTGATGGCGGAGACCGTGCGGGGCGCACTCGGCGGCGTCTCCAAGGTGCTTGGTTTCCAGGGTACCGGCGGCTCGTCCTCGATCCGCGACGGCTTCGACAAGATGCGCCAGGCGGGCGCCGCGGCGCGTCATGTGCTGGTCGAGGCCGCCGCAAGGAAACTCGGCGTTGCCGTCTCTGAGCTAAGCACCGCTGATGGTGCGATCGAGCACAAGGCGTCCGGCCGGAGCGTCACCTATGGCCAGGTGGCGTCCGCTGCGGCCGCCATTGATCCACCCGCCACCGTGCGGCTGAAGGACAAGGCCGACTGGAAACTGCTCGGCAAGGCGCAGCCGCGCGTCGACATGCTGGCCAAGGTGACCGGCGCGCCGATCTTCGGCATCGATGTCATCTTGCCCGAGATGCTTTTCGGCACGGTAAAGATGAGCCCGCGCTTCTGGGCGAAGCCGGCCAAGGCCGACCTGTCGAAAGCGGAAAAGATGCCGGGCGTGGTGAAGATCGTGCCGCTGGAGACGACCTATGGCCACGGCTTCGGCATTATCGCCGAAAACACCTGGGCGGCGTTCCAGGCGGCGGAAGCCATCGAGGTCGAATGGGACGCGGCCGAATATCCGGCCGACGGCGCTGCGATCTCGCGGGTTCTCGCGGATGCGCTGGCGTCGGGCGAGGGCTCGGCGCTGCGCCATGACGGCGATATCGACACGGCCTTCGCCGATGCGCCGCGCGAAAGGCTTGTCGAGGCGGCCTACGAGGTTCCCTATCTCGCCCATGCCTGCATGGAACCGATGAACGCCACCGCCCAATTCAAGGACGGCGTGCTCGAAATCTGGTCGCCCAACCAGATGCCGACGATGACGCGCTATCTCTGCTCGGAAGCCGTCGGCATCGAGCGCGACAAGGTCGATGTCCACACCACGCATCTCGGCGGCGGCTTCGGCCGGCGCGGCGAGATGGATTTTTCGGTCTATGCCGCGCTGCTGGCAAAGGAAGCGGGCGGCCGGCCTGTTAAGGTCACCTGGACGCGCGAGGAAGACATCCGCCACGACACGTACCGGCCGGCTGCGGCAGGCAGGTTCCAGGCCCGGCTCGGCGACGACGGACTGCCGGAAGCGCTCGACATCCACATCGCTTCGCCCTCGGTGATCGGCAGCACGCTGCGGCGCATGTTCCCCTCGATCTCGCCGCTGGGCCCGGACCGGACCATCACCGACGGTTCGCACAACCAGCCATACGCCATTCCGAACTATCGTGTGACCGGTATTGCGGCCGACGTCGGCATTCCGGTCGGTTTCTGGCGATCGGTCGGCAATTCCTACAACGGGTTCTTCCATGAGTGTTTCATGGACGAGATCGCCACCGCCGGCAGAACCGACCCGGTGGAACTGCGAAGGAAGCTGATGGCCGGCTGGCCGGCCGCAGTGAAAGTCGTCGACAGGGTGGCGGCGATGGCCAAATGGGGTGAGCCGCTGCCCTCAGGCAGAGCGAGAGGCTTCGCCTTCACGCTCTCCTTCGGCGGCTGGGTCGCGGAGATCGTGCAGGTGGCCGACACGCCGTACGGCCTCCGCATCGAGAAGGTCTGGATCGCCGCCGATGTCGGCATCGCGCTCGATCCGGGCATCATCGAGGCGCAACTGGTTTCGGGCGCGGTTTTCGGCCTCTCCGCCGCCATGGGCCAGGAAATCACCATTGCCGACGGCATGGTCGAGCAGTCGAATTTCCATGATTTCGACGCAATGCGGATTTCCCAATGCCCGGCATTCGAGGTCGCCATACTGGAGAATGCGGAACGGATGGGCGGCGTCGGCGAAATCGGGACGCCGCCGGCGGCGCCCGCACTCGCCAATGCGGTTTTCGCCCTGACCGGCAAGCGCATCCGCACGCTTCCACTGTCGAAGGAGGTCGCCTTCGCGTGAAATCATCGAATCATGCTGACTCCTGCTGTCAATCAGGCCGGTTGCAGTATTCAGCATTCAGCGCGTCGGAAGGTCGCGCGCCGAGCCTGCAAAATGTCAGGAGAATGCTACCTGTGATAGTGCCATGAATTTTTCTGACTGTTTCGCGGCGCGACTTTGATGTAGTTATCCGCGCGCTCGCGAAGCGTCGCCTCGCGGGGCGATTGAACATGGCCCGGCGCGACACCATATCGGTGGCGCCTTGCAGGACGCGGTCTGGCCAGCCCGACAACGGAAAACGGTAATGTCGAAATTCAGGTTCCACAAGCTTGCCGCGTTAGTCGTGCTCGCGGGCTTCGCGGCCTGGATGGGCACGGGGGAATTTTCCTCGGTCGGCAGTGCCGCCAATGAAGACCAGGCCAAGACGGAAGCCGCCGAGCAGCCGGCAGCGCCGTTGCGTACGGTTGCTGTGGTGACGCCGCCGCGCGTGCAGCATGCGCGCGCGATCCGCATTTCGGGCAAGACCGATGCGGAGAAGCGTGTCACGCTAGCCACCCGCGTCATGGGTGTCATAGAGAGTTTGCCGGTGAAACAGGGCCAGCGCGTCGAGCGCGGCGACCTGATCATGCGTCTGGATGCTCGGGACAAGGAAGCAGCGGTCCGGATGGCCGAAAGCGTGGTCGCGCAGCGGCAGGCCGAGGCTGAAGCCGCCGAACGGCTGGTGGGGGGCGGCAACGCGCCCAAACTCCAGGCCGACCAGGCCCGCGCCGCGCTGGCTACGGCCACGTCGCAACTGGAGAGCGCCAAGGCCGAGCTTGCCCAGTACGAGATGTATGCACCCTACAACGGTGTCGTGGACCGGGTTCCCGTCCAACCCGGCAGTACCATCCTGGCGGGAGCCGAGGTGGCGACGCTGATCAATCTCGACCCGTTGCTCGCCATCGGCGAGGTGAGCGAACGCGATCTGCGCTACCTGAAGATCGGCGACAAAGCGGAGATCCGGCTGGTCGACGGCACGACCGTGCAGGGCACGCTGCGTTACATCAGCCGCGATGCTTCGTCCGCCACGCGCACGTACCGCATCGAGGTGGCAATTCCCAACGAGAACAAGGAACTGCCGGCGGGCATGACGGCTGAGATAAAACTGCTCGCCGAGTCCACCGACGCCGTGGCGCTGCCGCGTTCGGTGGTCACACTCTCCGGCGCCGGCGATCTGGGCATCCGCGCCGTCGACAAGGATGACAAGGTTGTGTTCTTCCCGATCGATCTCGTCGACGACACGCCGAACGGACTGCTGCTCGGGGGTATCCCGGCTGATGCCCGCATCATCGTCGCCGGACAGGACCTCGTCACCGAGGGCGATACGGTCAAGGCCGTGGAAGCCGACCAGGAGACGATCAACAAGCTCGTCGGCGAAGCCCAAAGCGGGACCCAATAGCCAATGGATATTGTCAAACTCGCGATACGCAATGCGCGTCTGACGCTCTCGGTACTTCTGTTCATGGTGATCGCGGGAGCGCTCGCCTATCAGTCGGTGCCCAAGGAAGCGGAACCCGACGTCGCCATTCCGATCATGTATGTGAGCCTCGTCTACCAGGGGATCTCGCCGGAGGATTCCGAACGCCTGCTGCTCAGGCCGGTGGAAGCGCAGCTGAAGAATCTCAAGGGACTGAAGGAGATGAAGTCCGCCGCCTATGAAGGCGGCGGATACGTTCTGGTTGAATTCGATCCTTCGACCGATCTCGGCGATGCCCTCATCGACACCCGCAACAAGGTGCAGGACGCGAAACGCGATCTGCCGGAAGGCGTCGAGGAACCAACCGTAAACGAGGTCAACATCTCGGAATTCCCCGTCCTCGTCGTGACCTTGTCGGGCAATGTGCCCGAGCGGGCGCTGACGACCGCGGCCAAGGCCTTGCGCGACCGCATCGAGGAAGTTCCCGGCGTGCTCGAGGGCGTCATCCAGGGATCGCGCGAAGAGCTTGTCGAAGCGATCATCGATCCGGCCAAGCTGTCGTCCTACGGGCTGCAGCTCGAGCAACTGATCCAGGGCATCGGCGCGTCCAACAGCCTGGTTGCCGCCGGCGCGATCGAAGGCTCCGAAGGCAAGTACGCCATCAAGATTCCGGCTCTGATCGAGACGCCGCTGGACGTAGCCAACCTGCCAGTCGTGACCGGGCCTAACGCCGTGGTGCGCGTGCGGGATCTCGCTTCGGTCCGTTCCACCTTCAAGGACGCGGAAACGATCACGCGGCTCGACGGCAAGCCGGCCATCGCCATCGAAGTCAAGAAGCGCATCGGCGCCAACGTGGTCGAAACGATCGAAGGCGCCAAGAAGGTCGCCGACGAGTTCGTGAAGAGCATGCCGGAAGGCACCGAGGTCACCTACACGCAGGACAAGTCCGTTTTCGTCAAGCAGCTCCTCAACGATCTGCAGAACCACGTCATGATCGCGGTGATCCTGGTCTTCATCGTCATCCTCTACGCGCTGTCGGGCCGCGCATCCCTGCTTATCGGCCTCGCCATTCCGTCCTCCTTCCTGATGGGCATCCTTGCGCTGGCGCTGATGGGATACACGATCAACATGATCGTGCTGTTCAGCCTGATCCTTGCGGTAGGCATGCTGGTCGACGACGCGATCATCGTGACGGAGTTCGCCGAGCGCCGCATGTCGGAGGGTATGCCGAAGGAGCAGGCATTCGAACTCGCCGCCAAGCGCATGGCCGGCCCGGTCATCGCCGCGACCATGACCCGCATAGCGGCGTTCTCGCCGCTGCTGTTCTGGCCGGGCATTATCGGCGACTTCATGAAATATCTGCCGATCACGCTGATCGTCACGCTGGCCGCCTCGATGGCTTACGCGCTGATCTTCGCGCCGACGCTGGGCGCTCTGTTCGCCAAGGCGCCGGTGTACGAAGAGGGTGAACAGCGCGACGGCTACTACATGGCGGTCGTCAAGCGCGCCGTGCATTACCCCAAGACAGTGCTGGTGCTGACGGTTGCGCTGTTGGTTGCAGTGCCGGTCGCCTATTCCAAATACGGCGCAGGCGTCGAGTTCTTCCCGACGGTCGAACCCGATTACGGCCTGCTCTACGTGCATGCGCGCGGCAATCTGTCCCTCGGTGAGATGGATGTCGCCACGCGCGAGGCGGAAAGCCGCATCCTCGGCTGGCCGGGCATCACGTCTGTCTACACCCGCGTCGGCAAGACGCGAGGCGGCGGCGCCGACATTCCAGAAGACGTCATCGGGGTGATCCAGTACGAATTCGTCGACTGGCGCGAGCGCAAGTCCGCGCATCAGATCCTGGACGAATTGCGCGTGGCGATGGCTGGCATTCCCGGCGTCGATGTCGAGGTCCGTGTGCCGGACGCAGGCCCGCCGACTGGAAAGCCCATTCAGGTGCAGCTCTCGGCGGTCGATCCCAAAGGCCTGAACGAGAAGGCGGCCGAAGTCGCGGCGGCGGTCAAGCGGGTTCCTGGCGTCATCGATGTTTCTGATGGCTTGCCGCCGCCCGGCATCGACTGGGCGCTGGAAGTCGACCGCTCCAAGGCTGCGCTATACGGCATCAGCCCGGCGTCCGTCGGCACCGTCGTGCAGCTCGTCACGACAGGCCTGAAACTGACCGACTATCGGCCGGCCGGGGTTGACGATGCGGTGGACATCCGCCTGCGCCTGCCCGAGGACCGCCGCACCCTGGCGACGCTCGATCAGCTCCGGATAGAGACGGCGCAGGGTTCCGTGCCGATTTCGAACTTCGTCTCGCGCAAGCCGGAGAGGACCACGGGCATCCTGAACCGTATCGACGGCAAGCGAACGATCACCATTCAGGGCAATGTCGCCTCCGGTTTCCAGGTAGCGGCCGTCCAGGCCGAGGTCTCCAATGTCGTCGGCGGCACGGCCTTGCCCGGCATCGACTGGAAGCTGGCCGGTTCGAACGAGGACAGCGAGGAGGCCAGCGCCTTCCTGACCAACGCTTTCGGCGCGGCGATCTTCCTGATCTTCATCGTGCTTCTGGCGCAGTTCAACAAGTTCACCAGCGTGCTGCTCGTGCTTTCCTGCGTCATCATGGCGACGATCGGCGCGCTGCTCGGCATGATGCTGACCGGCCAGGCTTTCGTGATCGTGATGTCGGGTATCGGCGTCATCGCGTTGGCCGGCGTCGTCGTCAACAACAACATCGTGCTGATCGACACCTACGATCGGCTGCGCGAGGAGGGCTGGAGCAAGTACGACGCCGTGCTTCAGACCTGCCGCGAACGCGCCCGTCCGGTGGTGCTGACGGCGCTGTCGGCCATTCTCGGCGTGCTGCCCATCGCATTCGGCCTCGGGCTGGAGATTTTCCATCACGAGACGACGATCAATGCGCCCTCGACCCAGTGGTGGATCGCGCTGTCGTCGGCGATCGTGTTCGGCCTGTCCTTCGCGACGGTGCTGACGCTGATCGTGACGCCGTCAATGCTGATGGTGTTCACCCGCGAGACCCACAAGAAGGGCAGGCGCGGCTGGATTGCACGGCTGTTCCGCCGCGGCGGCAAGGCCGAAACGCCGGCCACCGTCGAGCCGGTCGCCGTTCCGGGCGATGTCGCTTTCCCGAAAGCCGCGGAGTAGGCGCAAGCCACGGTAGCAGTTTAAGAGCCCCGCCGGGAACCGGCGGGGCTAATTGCGCATTGTTGTCTCATTGCAACACCCGCTCCGAGGGACATGCCATGACACTGACGACCATTTTGATCATCATTCTCATTCTTATCCTGATCGGCGCCGTGCCCGCGTGGCCGTATTCGCGCAGCTGGGGCTATGGTCCCTCCGGCATCGTCGGACTTATTCTGGTGGTGCTCCTGATCCTGCTTCTGATGGGGCGGATCTGACGTAGTCAAAAGCGAAACAGGCGCCGCAGCGGCGCCTGTTTCGTTTGTCGTTCGCTGAATTTATTCGGCTGGTTGCGCCGGCGCGAAATCGGCCGTGCGCGCCAGCCCAGCCATCAGGCAGACGACGATCAGAAGGCCAGACAAAGCGATGAACACCGGCCCAAAGCCGGTGCGTTCGCCGACGAAGCCAATGGCCGAGGGCGCGACGAGCAGGCCTGAATAGCCCATCGTCGTCACCACGCTCATGCCCGCGCCTGCAGACGTGCCCGGCTGGTTGCCGGCGGCCGAAAACGCGATCGGCACCATATTGGCGACGCCGAGGCCGCAAAAGGCGAAGGCGGCGATGGCCAGCCACGGCCAGGGCGACAGGCCCGCAACCAGCATGCCCGCTGCCGCGATCAGGCTGGATACGCGCAGCGTCGTCACCGCCCCGAAACGGTTCCGGACCGCATCGCCGAGGAAGCGAATGATTGCCATGGTGCCGGCGAAGAAAGCGAAGGCGAAGCCGGCGGTGGCGAGGTCGGCGCCCAGTTCCTGCTGCAGATAGAGCGCTGCCCAGTCGAGCACCGCGCCTTCCGGCACCATCGAGAACAGCGCCACAACGCCTATCAGATAGATTAGCGGGTTTTTCGGCAGTGAGAATTTGTGATGCTCGTGGGCCAGGGCCTTCGGCTCGGCGACGAGTCTGGGAAGCGCCCACGCCATGACCACGAGCGCGACGGCTGTCACCGCGGCGGCATGTGGGAGATGGCCGTAGGTCTGGATGGCGATGCCGCCAAGGCCGCCGCCGGCGAAGCCACCGAGACTCCAAAAGCCGTGCGACGAGGACATGATCGCGCGGCCGAGCCGCTTCTCGACCTCGACCGCATTGGCGTTCATGGCGACATCCATGCCGCCGATCAGGCCGCCGAACAGGAACATCGCGAGAGCGGCGAGCGGCAGATTGGGCGCGGCGGCGACGACCAGCAGGCCGAATGCGCCGATGGCGCCGAACCAGCGCACCACCGGCCGCGAACCATAATGCGAGATCAGAGGTCCGCACGAGGTCATTGCCGTGATCGCGCCCGCACCAAAAAGCAGGATAAGCAAGCCGAGCGTGAATTCGCTGATGCCGAGGCGGGTCAGGAACACCGGAATCTGCGGCGCCCAGCTTCCGGTGAGGAAGCCGTTGACGAAGAACACCGCGCCGACCGCCCAGCGGGCCCGGATTGCGGTCGCGATACGGTTGGTGGCGTCCATGGCGAATTCCGGCGTTGGAGGGGCGCGGCGGAACCTAAATCGGTTTAGGGCGGAGTCAACCTGAAGATGCGGTCAAATGTTGGGCCAAGAGGGACCAGTGACCTCGTCCCCATGGAGAAGGGGAGAAGGGATTGTCTGCGCCGGCGCTACCCAAAAACCACCAGCAGGTCCTTGGCGTCAATCTGGTCGCCGGCCTTGACCAGCACTTCGGCGATCTCCCCGTCGCGCTCGGCGTGGAGCGCGGTTTCCATCTTCATCGCCTCAATGGACAGGAGCACGTCGCCAGCCTTCACCCCCTGTCCCGCTGCCACGGCAAGGGCCGAGACGACGCCCGGCATCGGCGCGCCGACATGCGCCTCATTGCCCGGCTCGGCCTTGCGTCGCGCTCTCGAAGCCGAAGCGCCGTGGACGCGGTCCGGCACCTTGATGCGTCGCGGCTGGCCGTTGAGCTCGAAGAACACCGTGACCATGCCCTTGTCGTCGACCTCGCCGATGGCGAAGCAGCGGATGACCAGCGTCTTGCCCTTCTCGATGTCGACGAAGATCTCATCCTGCGGCTTCATGCCGTAGAAATAGACCGGCGTCGGCAGAACGCTGACCGGGCCGTAGGTCTCCTGCACGCCGCAGAAGTCTGAAAACACTTTCGGGTACATCAGCCAGGAAGCGAATTCGTATTCGCTGAGCTTGCGCTCCACCCTGTCCTCGATCTCCTTGCGGCTGGCCTTCAGGTCGGCGGGTTTGAGCAGCGAGCCCGGCCGCACGGTGATCGGCTTCTCACCCTTCAGCGCCTTCTTCTGCAGGGCGGCGGGCCAGCCGCCGGGCGACTGGCCGAGATCGCCGCGCAGCATGGAAACGACCGAATCCGGAAAGGCGATGTCCCTGGCCGGGTTTTCGACATCGGCGACGGTCAGGTCCTGGCTGACCATCATCAGCGCCATGTCGCCGACGACCTTGGAGGACGGCGTCACCTTGACGATGTCGCCGAACATGCGGTTGACGTCGTGATAGGTCTGAGCGACCTCGTGCCAGCGGGTTTCCAGCCCGAGCGAACGCGCCTGCTCCTTGAGATTGGTGAACTGGCCACCAGGCATTTCGTGCAGATAGACCTCCGAGGCAGGGCCCTTCAGATCACTCTCGAAGGCTGCATACTGGTTGCGCACGGCTTCCCAGTAGAAGGAGATGCGGCGGATCCATTCCGGGTCAAGGCCCGGGTCGCGTTCATCGCCTCGCAGCGCCTCGACGATTGAGCCCAGGCAGGGCTGGGACGTGTTGCCGGAGAAGGAATCCATAGCTGCATCTATGGCGTCGACGCCGGCCTCGACCGCGGCAAGCACGGTTGCGGCCGAAAGGCCGGACGTGTCGTGGGTGTGGAAATGCAGTGGCAGGTCCGTCGCCTCGCGCAGCGTCTTGAACAGCACTTTGGCGGCGGCAGGCTTCAGCAGCCCCGCCATGTCCTTGATCGAGATGATGTTGGCGCCGGCGGCTTCGAGTTCCCTGGTCAGCCCGACATAGTATTTCAGATCGTATTTGGCCCGGTTCGGGTCGAGAAGGTCGCCGGTGTAGCAGATCGCCGCCTCGCAGAGCTTCCCTTCGCTCAGCACCGCGTCCATCGAGATCCGCATGTTCTCGACCCAGTTCAGGCAATCGAAGACGCGGAACAGGTCGATGCCGCCCCTGGCCGCCTGCTTGACGAAGTGCTGCACGACATTGTCGGGATAGTTCGTGTAGCCGACGCCATTGGCCCCGCGCAGCAGCATCTGGAGAAGCAGGTTAGGCGCGCCCTCGCGCACCAGCGAAAGCCGCTCCCACGGATCCTCAGTCAGGAAGCGCATGGAGACGTCGAAAGTCGCGCCGCCCCAGCATTCGAGCGACAGCAGCCGGGGCAGGGCACGGGCATAGGTTCCGGCTATGCGGGCAATGTCGTAGGTGCGCACCCGGGTGGCGAGCAGCGACTGATGCCCGTCGCGCATGGTCGTGTCGGTGACCAGCACCTCCTTCTGCTCGCGCATCCAGGCCGCGAACTTTTCCGGGCCTAGCGTCTCGAACCGCTGTTTGGTCCCGCCCGGGATTGTCCCGTTCAGATATGGCACGACGGGCGCGGCGGCATCGACCTTGGGCATCGGCCGGCCGCGTGTTTCGGGGTGGCCGTTGACGGTCACGTCGGCCAGATAGTTGAGCAGCTTCGTCGCCCGGTCCTGCCGCTTCACCTGCGCGAACAGTTCAGGCGTAGTGTCGATGAACCTAGTCGTGTATGAATTGTCGTGAAAACTCGGATGCGTGATGATCGCTTCGAGGAAGGTGAGGTTGGTCGCCACGCCGCGGATGCGGAACTCGCGCAAAGCGCGGTGCATGCGCGCGATCGCCTCCTGCGGCGTCGGCGCCCAGGCGGTTATCTTTTCCAGCAGCGGATCGTAGAAGCGGGTGATGACCGCGCCGGAATAGGCGGTGCCGCCGTCGAGACGGATGCCGAAGCCGGTGGCGCCGCGATAGGCGGTGATGCGGCCGTAGTCGGGGATGAAGTTCTGTTCGGGGTCTTCGGTGGTGATGCGGCACTGCAGCGCATGGCCGTTCAGCCTGATCTCATCCTGCGACGGCACGCCCGATTCCGGCGTGCCGATGGCGAAGCCGTCGAGGATGTGGATCTGCGCCTTGACGATATCGATGCCGGTCACCTGCTCGGTGACGGTGTGCTCGACCTGGATGCGCGGATTGACCTCGATGAAGTAGAACTTGCCGCTGTCGGCATCCATCAGGAACTCGACCGTGCCGGCGCCGATATAGTCGGTCTCGCGCGCAATCTTCAGCGCGTAGTCGCAGAGCTCCTTGCGCCGGGCCGCGTCGAGATAGGGGGCCGGCGCGCGCTCGACGACCTTCTGGTTGCGGCGCTGGATGGAGCAGTCGCGTTCGAACAGGTGGACGGCGTTGCCGTGCGTGTCGCCGAGGACCTGGACCTCGACATGGCGGGCGCGTTCGATCAGCTTTTCGAGATAGACCTCGTCCTTGCCGAAGGCGGCCCTGGCCTCGCGCTTGCCTTCCGTCACTTCGCGGGCGAGATCGGCCTCGGAGCGGATGGCGCGCATGCCGCGCCCGCCGCCGCCCCATGAAGCCTTCAGCATCACAGGGTAGCCGATCTGGGCGGCGAGCTTCTTCACCGCCGCCATGTCGTCGGGCAGCGGCTCCGTTGCCGGCACCACCGGCACGCCGACTTCGATGGCGAGGTTGCGCGCCGCCACCTTGTTGCCGAGGCGGCGCATGGTTTCGGGCTTCGGGCCGATGAATACCAGCCCGTTCTCGGCGCAGGCCTCCGCGAATTCCGGGCTTTCCGAAAGCAGGCCATAGCCGGGGTGGACGGCGTCGGCCCCCGAGAGTTTCGCGACCCGGATAACCTCCTCGATCGAAAGATAGCTCTCGATCGGCCCCATATCCTTCGCCAAATGCGGGCCGCGGCCGACCTGGTAGGATTCGTCGGCCTTGAACCGATGCAGCGAATATTTGTCCTCTTCCGCCCAGATCGCCACGGTTTTCAGGCCGAGCTCGTTGGCGGCCCGGAAAACCCGGATGGCAATTTCGGAACGGTTGGCGACGAGGATCTTGGCTATGGGCACGGGCGCACTCCGACGGGAAGGTACCTTCCTGCTTACCGCCAAAATGCTGCACTGCAAACTTTTGTTTCGGGCAAACACTCAGCGGCGCAATAAAAAATGCCCGGCGCAAGCGCCGGGCATCCTGGAGATGTGCCTTGTCGGCTTACATCTCGACGTAGGTGTACTTGCCGTCGTCACCCTTCTTCCACTCGTACATCACGTAGTCCGGACGGGTGATGTCGCCCTTTTCATCGAAGCCGAGCTCGCCGATCGCCGTGGTGAACGGTCCCGAAGCTTTGAGGGCCTCTGCGACTTTCATCGGATCGTTCTCGCCGGCCTTGCCCGCAGCGTCGGCGATGACCTGCACAGCCGCGTAGGAATAGAGCGTATAGGCTTCCGGCTCGAAACCGGCGGCGCGGAACTTCTCGACGAGTTCCTTGGCGTTCGGGTTCTTGCGCGGATCCGGAGCGAACGTCATCAGCGTGCCGTCGACCGCGTCGCCGGCAATCGAGGCGAGTTCGTTCGACACGATGCCGTCGCCCGACATGAAGGTAGCGTCCAGCCCCTGGTCGGCGAGCTGGCGCATGATCAGGCCGGCCTCGGTGTGCAGGCCGCCCCAGTAGACGACGGTGACGCCGGCTTCCTTCATCTTGGCGATCAGCGCCGAGAAGTCCTTGTCGCCGACATTCACGCCTTCATACATGGCTTCGGTTACGCCAGCGGCGTTGGCCGCCTTCTTGGTCTCGTCGGCAAGGCCTTGGCCGTAAGGCGTCTTGTCGTGGAGGATGGCAACCTTGGCGTCCTTGAAATTGGCGGCGAGATAGTCGCCGGCAACCTTGCCCTGCTGATCGTCGCGACCGCAGGTGCGGAAGGTGTTCCAAAGGCCGCGCTCGGTGAACTGCGGGTTGGTCGAGGCAGGTGTGATCTGCAGGATGCCGTTTTCGGCATAAACCTCCGACGCCGGGATCGACACGCCTGAGTTGAAGTGACCGACAACGAACTTGACGCCATCGGCGACGAACTTGTTGGCGACCGAGATGCCCTGCTTCGGATCGGAGACGTCATCGCCGACGACGACCTTGACCTGCTCGCCGTTGATGCCGCCCGCGGCATTGATGTCGGCGGCCGCCTGCTCGGCGCCCTTCTGGAGCTGAGCGCCGAAAGCAGCGTTCGGGCCGGTGATCGGGCCAGCCACGCCGATGATGATGTCCGCCCATGCGCTGCCGCTGAACGCCACCAGGGCGGTCAGTGCAACTGCGGACAAGAGTGATTTTTTCATTGAAAGACTCCCATTAGCTGAGCGGGCTGGATGAAGCTTTCATGCGATGCCCACCCATATCGCAGAAAGCGCTACTTTGCCGATTTTCAGGCGCTTGTCACGCCGTTTCACCTCGGCAGAGAGTTACGTCTCGTTCATGATTAAGCTTAACCTTTCGGCCTCCAGCTCAGTAGCGAGGCCCGTTCATAGAGCCAGTGATACTGCGTCACCATCTGGTTGGTGCGCGTGTACTGGTAGCCGAAGATGCCGATAATCAGCAGAACGATGGTGTCGACAATGTAGTATTGCAGGCTGAACATCGTGCCGTCGAACAGCGCATGATGGATGAAGCGCACCGCGATGCCGAGCAGCAGGAGATAAAGGACGAGAGCCGGCAGCGGCCGCCAGGTCTGGGCACAGGCCCTTCCGGTCATCCAGGCCGCCCACCCACCTAGCAGGCAGGTGACGAAGAAGAACTGCCAGATCGAAGGTTCCTCGTAAAGAATTCCCTGCATTTTTCGCCAACCTCCAGACAACCCTTGGCGCTGTCTATCATTCCGGTTTCAAAGTGGCCGCGAGGGCGCTTTCCGCCCCCGCAACGTTTCTCTAGTGCCGTCCGCCCTCGAGGTAGGCGGCCCGTACATCTGGATTTGCGAGAAGCTCCACGCCTGAACCGCTGAGCGTCACATTGCCGTTGACCATAACGTAGCCGCGATTGGCGAGCTTCAGCGCGCCGAACGCGTTCTGCTCGACCAGGAACACGGTCAGTCCCTCGGTCTTGTTGAGTTCGCGGATCGCGTCGAAAATCTGCTTCACGATCAGCGGCGCCAGTCCGAGCGAAGGCTCGTCCAGCAACAGGAGCTTCGGCCGGGCCATCAGCGCACGCGCGATCGACAGCATCTGCTGCTCGCCGCCGGAAAGCGTGCCGCCGCGCTGGGCGATGCGCTCCTTGAGGCGCGGAAACAGCGTGAAAACCTTTTCGGAGTCCTCGTTGAAGTGCCTCATCTTGTCCAGGCTTGCGCCCATCTGAAGGTTTTCCATGACCGTCATGCGCGGAAAGATGCGCCGCCCTTCCGGCGACTGCGCAATGCGCATGCGGGCGATCTCGTGGGTCGGCATCTCGGTGATGTCGGTCCCGGAGAACGTGATCTTGCCGGCCCGCGCTCGCGGGCTGCCGAAGATCGTCATCATAAGCGTCGACTTGCCGGCGCCATTAGCGCCAATCAAGGCGACGATCTCGCCCTCGTTGACCGACACGTTGACGCCGTTCAGCGCGCGGATATTTCCATAGTATGTCTGCACGCCCTCGACCTGCAGAAGCGTCCTAGCAGCCATTATCGACTTCCTCCGCGCTTTCCGGTGGCAGGCTTGGCGGCCGTGGGTTTGGCGGCGCTCCTGGCAAGTTTCCTAGCCTGGCCGACCCAATCCTCGCGGGCGATGCGCCCGTCAAACGCCAGGTAGGCTTCGACCGCTTCTATGTCGGCCTTCTTCCATGCCGCTATCTGGTCGAAGTGGAAAATGCCGTGCTCGTTGAGTTTCTTCTCGTTCACGGGGCCGATGCCCTTGATCAGCGTCAGCCGGTCGGCGACGCCACCGCGCGGGGCGGTGAGTGTCTTGGAGACCGCCTTCGTTTTGGGAGCCGCGGATTTGGGCGCCTTGGCGGCTGCGGGCTTTGCCGGTGCGGCCTTGGCCTTGCCGGGTTTGGCTGCCGGGGTGGCCGCCGCTTTTGCCTTGTCGCGTGCCTCGCGGTCGTCCACCTGCTGCGCCTTGGACGCTCGTTTGGAGACGGTGATGCGTTCGCCGTCATCGTCGCTATGGCCGATCGTGTCAGACACTGAGCCAGCCATCATCGAAGACGACGCGCTCGGGCCGTGCTCCCGGTCCGGTTCCGCGTCGAACTGCTCGATGACCTGCTCGTCGCCGACCTCGATCAGCACCTCCTCGACTTCCTCGTCCTCGACGCCGAGATAGGCGGCGACGACACGCGGGTCGCTCTTCACGAAATTGGGGTTCCCGTCGGAAATCTTGCGGCCGTATTCAAGCACGACTACGTGGTCGGAAATCTGCATGACCACCGACATGTCGTGCTCGATCAGCAGGATCGACGTGCCGGTATTGTGCTTGATGTCCATCAGGAGCGCGTTGAGCGCGTGCGACTCCTTCGGGTTGAGGCCGGCTGCCGGCTCGTCCAGGCACAGAAGCTCCGGGCCGGTGCACATTGCGCGGGCGATCTCGAGACGCCGCTGCGCGCCGTAGGGCAGGTCGCCGGCGGGATCGTCGGCGCGGTCGATGAGATTGGCCTTCTCCAGCCAGAACTCCGCCAGTTCGACGGATTCGGCAGAGGCCTTGCGGTAGCCGCTGAAGCCGAAAAGACCAAGCACCGTATAGCCCGACGCCAGCATCAGCTTATTGTGCTGCGCCACCAGAAGGTTTTCCAGAAGCGTCATGCCCGAAAACAGGCGGATGTTCTGGAAAGTGCGCGCCACCTTGGCCTTGGCCGTGATCTCGTGATCGGGCATGCGTTCCAGGAGGAACTCCTGGCCGCTCCGTCCCGCCAGCCTGATCATGCCTTCGGTCGGCTTGTAGAAGCCGGTGATGCAGTTGAAGACGGTTGTCTTGCCCGCTCCGTTGGGGCCGATCAGTGCGGTGATTTGACCGCGCGCCGCCTCGAAGGACAGGTCGCCGATGGCAACCAGCCCGCCGAACTTCATCGACAGATGCTCGACCGCGAGAATCGGAGTGTTCATGGATGGTCCCGAATTCATCAGCCGTGTCCCTCCTTGGTGAAGGAACCCGATACCGATTTTCGCTTGAAGAGGAAGGCGGTGGGCTCGCGGCTGCCGACAAAACCGCGGGGCTTCCATATCATGACGATGACCATGGCCATGCCGAACAAAAGCATGCGGTAAAGTTCCGGGGTGAAGCTTGGGCCGAAGATCACCTTGAGGAAATCCAGTTCGCGCAGGATTTCCGTGCCCCCGATCATCACCAGCGCCGCAATCGCGATGCCGGTGAGCGAGCCCATCCCGCCGAGCACGACGATAGCCAGGATGATCGCCGATTCCAGGAAGACGAAGGATTCCGGGCTGACGAAGCCCTGGCGCGCCGCGAAGAACGAGCCGGCGAAGCCGCCGAACATCGCGCCCGTCGCGAAGGCGGTAAGCTTCGTGGTGGTCGTGTTGATGCCCAGCGAGCGGCAGGCGATCTCGTCTTCGCGCAGCGCCTCCCATGCGCGCCCTACCGGCATGCTGCGCAGCCGGAGCGTCACGAAGGCGGTAAGCAGCGCCAGGCCGAGGATCAGATAGTAGAGGAAGATCTTGTAGTAGGCGCCTGACTGGGCGATGTCGAACACCTTCGAGATGTAGTTCGGCGATGAAACGTCGAACGAGAACAGGCCGAAGAACGTGACTTTCGGGATTCCCGATATACCGGCAGAGCCGTTGGTCACCTCGCGCCAGTTGATCAGCACGAGGCGGATGATCTCGCCGAAGGCGAGCGTGACGATCGCCAGATAGTCGCCGCGCAGGCGCAGCACCGGGAAGCCGAGAATGACCCCCCAGAAGGCGGCCATGGCGCCGGCGGCCGGAAGCAATATCCAGAACGACCAGCCGAACTCCGTCCCGAGCAGGGCGTAGCAATAAGCGCCGACCGCATAGAAAGCGACGTAGCCGAGATCGAGCAGGCCGGCGAGGCCGACGACGATGTTCAGGCCCCAGGCGAGCATCACGTAGATCAGAATCTGGATGCCGAAATTGTCGACCCACTTCAGCGAGCCCTGGAACCCAAACGCCGCAACGATGAAGATGGGATAGAGCACCAGAATGGTTACGCCCAGCGCCGAGAAATTGGCCAGGATGAAGGTGCGGAAATAATACAGGAGCCAAGCCAGCGCATAGATGATCGCAAGGCCGCGAACCATGCCGAGATAGGCCCCTACTTGCGGGCCGACAGCCGCTGCGAGGCTGGCGCCGAAGGCGAGCAGGATAGCCGCCACGACGAGCGCCGCGATGAAGTAGGGCAAGCGGAAGAAGCGGACCGCCATGGTGTCCGGCAAAAGCCCGGTCGTGATGTCGGCGATTTTCTGCCCGGCGATAAACGGGCGGATATAGACGACCGTGACGAAGCGCCCGATCATGACCAGCGCCACGACGACGGCCAAAAGGCCCCAGCGCTGTACGATGATCAGCTCGTTGCGAATGTTCTGGTCGGTCTTCAGCCCGACGAGAAGGACAAACAGGCCGAAGGCGATGGCGCCGGCATAGAGCGCCTCGCGGATGGCTCGGGGAACCAGTTTCTCTGTTTCGACGCGGTTTGTGGAAACGGCTTGCACCATGTTGTCAGACCTTTTCCACTTCGGGCCGGCCGAGAATGCCCGACGGCAGGAAGATCAGCACGATGGCGAGGATCGAGAACGCCGCCACATCCTTGTAGTCGATGGAGAAATAGGCCGACCACATCGATTCGATGAAGCCGATCATCAACCCGCCAAGAACTGCGCCGGGGATCGAGCCGATGCCGCCGAGCACCGCCGCCGTGAACGCCTTCACTCCGGGAACGAAGCCGTCGGAGAACACCACGACGCCGTAATACATGAGGTAGAGCGAGCCGGCGACGGCCGCCAATGACGCGCCCATGATGAAGGTGATCGAGATGGTGCGATCGACGTCTACGCCGAGCAGCGCCGCCATCTTGCGGTCCTGCTCGCAGGCTCGCTGGGCGCGGCCCAGGGCCGTCTTGTTGACCAGGTACCAGAAGATGGCGAGCAGCGCGACGGTGACGAGGACGATGACGATCTGCTTTTGCGAAATGGAAATGCCGAAAATGTCGTAGACCTTGGAGATCATTGGCGGGATCGGCTTGTTGCGCGGGCCTTGGGTGACCTGCACGAAGTTCGACAGCACGATCGACATGCCGATGGCCGTGATCAGCGGCGCCAGCCGGAACGAGCCGCGCAACGGCCGGTAGGCGACCTTTTCGATCGTCCAGCTATAGAGGCTGGTGGTCAGCATCGCCACGATCATCATGATCAGCAGGAACAGCACCACTGGCAGCGAATAGAAGATCGCGGTCAGGACCAGGAAAACGATCAGGGCTACGAACGACCCGATCATGAAGACGTCGCCATGTGCGAAATTGATCATGCCGATGATGCCGTAGACCATCGTATAGCCGATCGCGATCAGCCCGTAGATCGATCCCAGCGTCAGCCCATTGACAAGCTGCTGGACGAAATATTCCATATTTAAGCGGCTCCCCTGGAACGTCGCCCGGTGGGTGCGTTCCTTGTATTGATTTCCCCTAGTCCTAAAGTTTCGAGCCCGGATTGCAATGTGATTTTGCAGCCGGACCGCCCTTCAGCGTCCTGCCCAGATTGCCTGCACTGTTCCGCATGAGGTCGCTGGACTAGGCGGCAAGCTATCATTGGCCCAACGCAATGTCTTTGACGAATCCGGAGATTCTTTTGCCTCAAATCGAAGAATCCGGCGCAGTATGTCGCCGATGCACAGTTTTGTTGCGCCCGGCGCATCAGTCTCATTTGGCCGGAGAAGCGTGAGCGGCGCATTTCCGCCGCTCATTCGACGATAAATCCATGCGCGAATGGGTCGCGATCATCGATGAAAATGGTGTTCAATCCCGTCATGCGCGCCCAGCCTCCGATCGACGGAATGATCGCGGCTTTGCCGCCTACTTCGGCCTCGCTCTCGACCCGCCCCTTGAACAGAGAGCCGATTATCGATTCATGGACGAAATCGTCACCGACCTTCAGCCTGCCCTTGGCATGTAGCTGCGCCATGCGCGCCGAAGTGCCTGTGCCGCAAGGACTGCGGTCGATGGCCTTGTCGCCGTAGAACACGGCGTTGCGCGCATGCGCGTCGGGATGCTTCGGTGCGCCGGTCCATAGAATGTGCGACAACCTGTTGATGCCCGGATTTTCGGGATGCACGAAGGAATATTGTTCGTTCAGGCGCTGGCGAAGCACTGGGCCCCAGGCGATCAAGTCGCCGGCCGAATGGTCCCCCAAATCACGATAATTCTCCTGCGGCTCGACGATGGCATAGAAATTGCCGCCATAGGCGACGTCCACCTTGAGCGGCCCGAGCATCGGGCATTCGACGGCGAGGCCTTCAGCGTAAAGGAAGGACGGCACGTTGGTGATGCGGACTTCCTCGACATATTCGCCGACCTGCCTGTACTCGGCGATCACCAGGCCCGCGGGCGTATCGAGGCGCAACACGCCGGGCTTGCGCGGCCGAACAAGGCCGTGCTCGATCGCCATGGTGACCGTGCCTATGGTGCCGTGGCCGCACATCGGCAGGCAGCCGGACGTCTCGATGAACAGGATGGCGATGTCGCAGTCGTCGCGCGTCGGCGGATAGAGGATCGAACCTGACATCACGTCATGGCCGCGCGGCTCGAACATCAGGCCGGTGCGGATCCAGTCATACTCGGCGAGAAAATGTGCCCGGCGCTCCATCATGGTCGCGCCGTTCAGGAGCGGTCCGCCGCCGGCGACCAGCCGCACCGGATTGCCGCATGTATGCCCGTCGATGCAGAAGAAGGAATGCCGCGCCATTATGTTTTCAGAACCTCTGTGCGGAAAACGGCGAAAGATCGACTGCTGGAGCCTGCCCCGAAAGCAGATCGCGGATCAAGCTTGCTGTGGCGGCGGCCTGCGTCAGGCCGAGATGGCCGTGGCCGAAGGCATAGTGAACGTTGCTGTGGTGTCTGGCCCCGCCGATCACCGGCAGTGAATCCGGCAGCGAGGGCCGGAATCCCATCCATTCGCGCCCGCCGCGCGTGTCGAGCCCGGGCAGGAATGCCTTGGCCTTCTCGAGCATCGCCTTCGAGCGGGCGTAGTTGGGCGGACGGCGCAGGCCGCCAAGCTCGACCGCCCCGCCGATACGCAGGCCGGTTTCCAGCGGAGTGACGACGAAGCCGTGACCTGAAAAGATGAGTTGGCGCTTCACGTCGAAGGCATCTGCCGGCAAGGTCGTATTGTAGCCGCGCTCGGTTTCCAGCGGAATGCGGTCGCCGAGCTGCCGGACCAGCAAATGCGACCAGGCGCCGGCCGCGAGCACCAGATGCCCGGCCTTCACGGTGCGGCCGTCGCGGAGTTGGACGACGATACCGCCTTTCGACTGCATGACGAGTCCGGCATCACCCTTCACGAAAGTCGCGCCCTTTTCCTTCGCATAGCGCCAGATCGCCTTGCCGAGAAGCTTGGGGTCGCTGACCGTCTTCCAGCCGGGGACGAAGGTGCCGCGGACAAGCCGGCCCGACAGGCCGGGCTGGAAGGCGGCGAGTTCATGCTGCCTCAGGTGCCGGTATTCTATGCCGAAGCGGTCGCGCGCGGCCCAACCGGGCAGCGAAGCCTCGAATTCCCTCTCGCTCTCATAGAGTTCGAGCGAGCCGTCCTCGCGCAACATGTCCCTTGTCGCCGATCGCGCCATCAGCGCGGCCCATTCGGTTTCGGCGAGCTTCATCATCGCCGCCTGCGCCTTGAGCCCGCCTTCGTATTTATCGGCCGCGCCGGCGCGCCAGAAGCGCACCAGCCACGGCAGAAGTTTCGGCAGATAGGCCGGCGGGATGGATAGCGGGCCTAGCGGATCGGCCAGCCACTTCGGCACTTGCCTGAGCATGCCCTTATGGGCCAGCGGCAGCACATCGGAGAAGGCAAGGGCGGCCGCATTGCCCGAACTCGTCTCCTCGCAAATGCCGGTGCGGTCGTAGAGGGTGACGTTTCGTCCGGCCTCCGCGAGGTAGGCTGCGACGCAGACGCCGATGATGCCGCCGCCGATGATGGCGATGGTGTTTGACTTCGTCACGGGCTCAGCCATCATGCTTGGAGCGATCTGAACAAATGTAGCCGCTGCCCCTCACCTTACCCTCTCCCCGTGAAGACAGGGAGAGGGGTCGCCAGCGCTGGAGCTTCTCCCTTCTTCCCCGTCTCTTACGGCGAGAAGGTGTCGGCAGGCGGATGAGGGGCAGCGCCAAACTAGTGAATCTGCTTCGCCTCGACCAAAGACCATGCCGTTCGACAAAGTACCAGCCTTCTCAAAACCTCGGCAGCGCCGGCCGGACGGCGAGCGCGTCCTTGACGATCTTCTCCACCGTTGCGCGGCGCTCGCCGGCGAGCGGAAGGCGCGGCATGCGCACACGGTCATTGGTTCCGATCGCATGCACTTCGGCAAGCTTGATGTTCTGAACCAGATAGGTCGAGACGTCGAGGTCGAGCAGCGGCCGGAACCAGCGGTAGATCGACAGCGCTTCCTCGCGCCGGCCCTGCTTCATCAGCTGGTAGATCGCTACGGTTTCGCGCGGAAAGGCGGTGACCAGGCCAGCGACCCAGCCGATGGCGCCGACCGACAGGGCCTCGAAGGCCAGATTGTCCACTCCGGTGAAGAGGTCGAAACGGTTGCCGAAGCGGTTGATGATCTCGGTCGAGCGGCGGATATCATCGGACGATTCCTTGACGGCCACGAACAGCGGATCGGACGCCAGTTCTCCCATCACATCGACAGTCACGTCGACGCGGTAGGCGAGGCGGTTGGAATAGATCATTACCGGCAGGCCGCCGGCTGCGGCCACCGCCGGCAGCGTCGCCACCGTCTCCTGCGGATTGGTGTGATAGATCGGACTTGGCACGCCCAGCAGCCCGTCGCCCCCGTCCTCCGCCCCCCGCCGTCAGCGTCGCCACCGTCTCCTGCGGATTGGTGTGATAGATCGGACTTGGCACGACCATCAGGCCGTCGGCGCCGGCCTTCGCCGCCCGCCGTGCAAGCGCTGCACCATCGCGCGTCGCCGCCTCGTTGACGGTCATCAGCACTGGCTTTCCGGCGGCGACTTTCTGCGCCGTCGCCATCACCTCGAGCTTTTCGTCGTGCGAAAGCATCGGGCCTTCGCCGAGCGAGCCCGCGACGATGATGCCGTCGCAGCCGGCCTCCATCTGCAGCGCGAAGCAGCGCTCCATCTCGGCGTGGTCGAGGCGGTCGTCCTCGGTGAATTTGGTGGTGACTGCTGGGAATACCCCGGTCCACATAGCGCTCTCTCATCAGATATATCACTGATATATCTGATGAGAAGAACCTCTGTCAATCGCTTCCGGCAGGTGATATATCAAAAATATATCAATGAGGGCTGAAGGGTTTGGAAACCGGTACTAAATCGGCGAGCGCCACGGCTTACCGCGCGCTGGAAGGCATGATCGTAACCCTCGAACTGGCACCTGGAAGCGTTGCGACCGAAGGCGCGCTGATCGAGAGGCTCGGCCTCGGCAGGACGCCTGTCCGCGAGGCGATCCAGCGGCTGGCCTGGGAAGGGCTCGTCGAGGTGCGCCCTCGCGCCGGGCTCGCCATCGCGCCGCTGCATCCCGCCGACTGGCTGCGGGTGCTCGATGCGCGCCGCGGTGTGGAAGTCGTACTGGCTCGCTCGGCTGCGCGCTATGTCACGCGCGACGCCGCGGACCGATTTCATGCGGCGGCCGTCGCCATGCAGAAAGCCGTCGCCGCGAGGGATGTCCTGGGTTTCCTGGAGGCCGACAAGGCGCTCGACGAGGCGATGGCGGGGGCGGCCGACAACCCCTTCGCCGTTCGCGTGGCAGCTCCGCTGCAGACCCATAGTCGCCGGTTCTGGTTCCGTTATCAGTCCGAGACCGGGCTTGGCGAGTCAGCCGAACATCACGTCCGGCTGATAGGCGCAATCCTCGAGAGGGATGAAAAGGCGGCCGCTCAGGAAGCCGACCGCCTTATGTCGCTGCTCCGCGGGCACGCGGAACTGTTGGCTTCACGCTAAACGGCGTCAGGCGTCTGGCAGCGCCGCCATCAGATTGCCGTCAAAGCCTTCGCCGGCCGAGAGCACGCAGCTCTTGCCGTCGGTTCCGGTCGCCAGGATGGTCCACGTACCGTTCTCCGAAACGAAGATCTCGACCACTGCATCGGGATTGATGACGCCCACCGCCTGTGCCTTCTCCTTGTATTCGTCCGAGAGTTTCTTGACGATTTCGCCGCGTTCCGCGCAGGGGACTTCAGCAGAGGCAGAAGCCAGCGGTAGCAACATCGCTGATGCGGCGGCTGCCGCGATTATGCGTAGAGTTCGTGCCATGACGCACCTCCTTCCGGCAACAAAGGATTTCCACAGTAAATCCCCGGATGCGGGTTCAAGCTGTTAATCTACCGATACTGCCTCGCAAGCTTCTCGGTTCCTCGCAAAAGAAAGCCGGATACGGCCATGGCCGTTCCATCACGGAACATAAAAAAAAGTTTTGTTCTGTTTCGTACAAAAAAGGGCCGCGCAAATGCGCAGCCCTTTTTGCATCAAAATGCTGCCCGTCAATTCATCGTGGGGATCACGAACTCCGCACCGTCCTTGATACCGGACGGCCAGCGTGAAGTCACGGTCTTGGTCTTCGTGTAGAAGCGGAACGCGTCGGGACCGTGCTGGTTCAGATCGCCGAAGGAGGAAGCCTTCCAGCCGCCGAACGTATAATAGGCGATCGGCACCGGGATCGGCACGTTGACGCCGACCATGCCGACCTGCACCCGTGAAGCGAAGTCGCGCGCGGCGTCGCCGTCGCGGGTGAAGATCGCGACGCCGTTGCCCATCTCGTGATCGTTGGCGAGCTTGATCGCGTTCTCGTAGGTCGGCGCGCGCACGACCGACAGAACCGGCCCAAAAATCTCTTCCTTGTAGATGCGCATGTCGGCGGTGACGTTGTCGAACAGGCAGCCGCCCATGTAGTAGCCGTCCTCATAGCCCTGCATCTTGAAGCCGCGGCCGTCGACGACAAGCTTGGCGCCTTCCTTGACGCCGATGTCGACATAGTTCTTGACGCGCTCGAGCGCGTCCTTGGTGACCAGCGGACCGAAATCGGCCGAGGAATCGGTCGACGGGCCGACCTTCAGGCTCTCGACGCGGGGAATGAGCTTTTCGAACAGCCGCTCCGCCGTCTCGTTGCCGACGGGAACCGCAACCGAGATCGCCATGCAGCGCTCGCCGGCCGAGCCGTAGCCGGCGCCGATCAGCGCATCGACGGTTTGGTCCATGTCGGCGTCGGGCATAATGATCATGTGGTTCTTGGCGCCGCCGAAGCACTGCGCGCGCTTGCCGTTGGCAGTGGCGCGCGAATAGATGTACTGCGCGATCGGCGTCGAGCCGACGAAGCCGATGGCCTTGATGTCCGGATCGTCGAGGATGGCGTCGACCACTTCCTTGTCGCCGTTGACGACGTTGAGGATGCCGGCCGGCAGGCCCGCCTCGAGGAACAGTTCCGCGATCCTGAGCGGCACGCCGGGGTCGCGCTCGGAGGGCTTGAGGATGAAGGCATTGCCGCAGGCGATGGCCGGCGCGATCTTCCACAGCGGGATCATCGCCGGGAAATTGAACGGTGTGATGCCGGCGACGACGCCGAGCGGCTGGCGCATCGAATAGACGTCTATGCCGGGGCCTGCGCCGTCGGTGAACTCGCCCTTCATCATATGCGGCGCACCGATGCAGACCTCGACCACTTCGAGGCCGCGCTGGATGTCGCCCTTGGCGTCCGCGATCGTCTTGCCGTGCTCGCGGGCGAGAATGTCGGCGAGGTCGTCATAGTCGCGCTGTACCAGTTCCAGGAATTTCATGAGGATGCGAACGCGGCGCTGCGGGTTGGTCGCCGCCCAGGCCGGCTGCGCGGCCTTGGCGTTCTCGACCGCGGCGCGCAGTTCCGACTTGGATGCGAGCGCCACCGTGCCGCGCACCGAGCCGTCCATGGGCTGCATGACGTTCTGCGCGCGCCCGCTCGTGCCGGCGACGCGCTTGCCGCCGATGTAATGACCGTATTCGACCATGATCTCTCTCCCTGAATTCTGTTGAGTTGCCGCATTGTCCCGCTTTGCGGCGCGCATTGCAACGCGAGTGGAAAAGCATCCGTTGTGCGGAAATTGAAGTGCCGGGGCGGAAGGGCTTTGTTTTCCGCAAAGGTCCGGTTAGCTTCGACAGGTTCAAATTATTGGATCGCTGTGCTTCATCTTCACCCACCCCCCTCTGTCCTGCCGGACAAGCGCGGCGTTCTATCCTTCCCGCAAGGGGGAGATAGAGAGGCCGTGCTATGAACTGGGATGACGTCCGCATATTCCTCGCCGTCGCCCGCGCCGGCCAGATTCTCGGTGCTGCTCGCCGGCTCGAACTGAACCACGCCACCGTCTCGCGCAGGGTCGCCGCGCTGGAAGCGGCGCTCAATACAAAACTGTTCCGCCGGCTGACCACCGGGAGCGAATTGACGCCTGCCGGCGAGCGTTTCCTCGAGATGGCGGAGCGCATGGAAGCCGACATGATCACCGCGCGCGCCGAAATCGCCGGCGAGGGCGACGAGGTTTCTGGCGCAGTACGCATCGGCGCGCCCGACGGTTTTGGCGTCGCCTTCCTCGCCGCGCGGCTCGGCCGGCTAACCGAAAAGCACCGCGAGCTGAAGATCCAGCTGGTGCCGGTGCCGCGCTCGTTTTCGCTGTCGCGCCGCGAGGCCGATATCGCCATCACCGTCGAACGGCCCACCGAAGGCCGGCTGGTGGCGGGAAAGCTGGTCGACTACACGCTCGGCCTGTTCGCCTCGCGCGCCTATGCCAAAGAGAACGGCCTGCCGCAAACGGTGGGCGAACTCGCCACGCACCGGCTGGTCGGCTATGTGCCGGACCTCGTCGCCAGCCCGTCGCTCGACTACGCCGCCGAATTCAGCCCCCGGTGGGATGCGGGTTTTGCGATCTCCTCCGCGCTGGGGCAGGCCGAGGCGGTGCGTTCAGGCGCCGGCATTGGCATCGTGCACACCTTTATCGCGCGCTCGTTGCCGGAGCTTGTGCCGATACCCGCCGCCCCGCCTATCCGCCGCGCCTACTGGCTGGGGTACCAC
>NZ_AHAM01000034.1 GCF_000236565.1 Mesorhizobium alhagi CCNWXJ12-2
GGGAACGACCTTCACGCTGAACGGTGTGGTCAGCGGCGGCGGATCGCTGACCAAGACCGGTGCGGGCACGACGGTGCTTGCCGCCGCTAACACCTATTCCGGCGGCACGACAATCAGCGCCGGCACCCTGCAGCTCGGCAGCGGTGGCACGGCCGGCAGCATCGTCGGCAACGTGACCAACAACGGCATACTGGCCTTCAACCGCTCCAACACCTACGTCTTTGGCGGCATCGTTTCCGGCACCGGATCGCTGGAGCAGATCGGCAGCGGCACCACGATCCTCACCGCCGCCAATACCTATACGGGCGGCACGACGATCAGCGACGGCACGCTCCAACTCGGCAATGGCGGCGCGACCGGCAGCATCGTCGGCAATGTCCTGACGGAAGGCGACGGCACGCTGGCCTTCAACCGCAGCAACACCTATGTCTTCGGCGGCGTCGTTTCGGGCACCGGATCGCTGGAGCAGATCGGCAGCGGCACCACCGTGCTTACCGCCGCCAACACCTATTCGGGCGGCACCACGATCAGCGACGGTACGCTGCAACTCGGCAACGGCGGCGCGACCGGCAGCATCGTCGGCAATGTCCTGACCGAGGGTGACGGCACGCTCGCCTTCGACCGGTCCAACACCTATGTCTTCGGCGGCGTCATTTCGGGCACCGGCTCGCTCAGCCAGATCGGCGCCGGCACCACGATCCTCACCGCCGCCAACACCCACACGGGCGGCACGACGATCAGCGATGGCACGCTCCAGCTCGGCAATGGCGGCACGGCCGGAGGCATCGTCGGCGACGTGTTGACGGAGGGCGATGGCATCCTGGCTTTCGATCGCAGCGATGAAGTGACCTTCGCCGGACAGATCACCGGCAGCGGTTCGCTCGTCCAGCAAGGTATCGGCACCACCATCCTTAGCGGAAACAGCACCTACAGCGGCGGCACGACGATCAGCGCCGGCACCCTGCAGCTCGGCAACGGCGGCGATTCCGACAGTATCGTCGGCGACATCCTCAACAACGGAACGCTGGCTTTCGATCGCGAGGGTCTGCTGCCGATCACTGGAACCATTTCCGGGTCGGGAGACGTCGTCCAGCGCGGCACGGGTGCAACGGCGCTGTCGGGAAACAACAGCTATAGCGGCGCCACCCAGATCGACAGCGGAGAGCTCTACATCAACGGCGACCAGAGCGCTGCGGATGGTCTTACCACGGCGGCAAGCGGCGGTACGCTGGGCGGCATCGGCACTATCGGCGGCGATGTCGTCATTGCCGATGGCGCGACGCTTTCTCCGGGTGATGTCGGGGTTGCGCCGGGCACGCTGACCATCGCGGGGAGCCTGACCCTGAGCGGCGGTTCCGAACTGGCCTATCATTTCGGTCAGGCGAATGTCGTCGGCGGCCCCTTCAACGACCTGACCTCGGTTGGGGGCGACCTGGTGCTGGACGGCACGCTGAACGTCACGACCACGGTGGGGGGCTCGTTCGATCCCGGCGTCTACCGCGTCATCAGCTATGCGGGCTCACTGACCGACAATGGACTCGAGATCGGCACTATCCCCTCTCCGGATTTTTTCGTGCAGACCGCGGTGGCCAATCAGGTCAACCTCGTCAACACGGCCGGCTTGACCTTCAATTACTGGGACGGCGAGGCCGGACCTAAGGATGACAGCGTCATCGACGGCGGCGACGGCATCTGGCAGAACTCAGCCGGCAACGACAACTGGACCAATGAGCTGGGCGTCCCGAACGCTCCCTTCGCCGATTCCTCCTTTGCCATCTTCATGGCTGCGCCAGGCACCGTCACCGTCGACGACAGCCTCGGAGCCATCAACGCTTCCGGTATGCAGTTCGCCAGCGACGGCTATGTAATCCAGGGCGATTCCATCAATCTGGTCGCCTCGCCGTCCTTGCCGGATGGGGCGGTCATCCGCGTCGGCGATGGTTCCTCGTTGGGAGCCGGCTATACCGCAACCATCAATTCGGTCATCGGCGGCGCTACGGCGCTGGTCAAGACAGACATAGGCATGCTGATTCTCGACGGCGCCAACACCTATACAGGCGGCACGGCGATCAATGGCGGCGTGCTGGAAATTTCGGCGGACAACAATCTCGGCGCGGCCGGCACGGATCTGAGCTTCGACGGCGGGACGCTGCGCACTGCCGCCAGCATCACGACCGGTCGCGACGCCACACTTGGTGCGGATGGCGGCACGTTCGAGGCGGCGAGCGGCACGACGTTCAGGCTGAACGGCACGGTTGGCGGCGCAGGTTCGCTCACCAAGACCGGCGCCGGCGCGATGGTCCTCACAGCCGACAACAGCTATAGCGGCGTCACGACGATCAGCGCAGGCGCTCTCTATATCAATGGCGACCAGAGCGCTGCGGCCGGGCTGACCACCGTGGCAAGCGGCGCCACGCTCGGCGGCACGGGCATCATCGGTGGCGGTGTGGTCGTCAACGATGGCGCCACCTTGGCCCCGGGCGCTGCCGGCGCGGTTGCGGGCACGCTCACCATCAATGGAAACCTCACGCTCAATGCCGGCTCGCTTCTGGCCTATCAATTCGGCGAAGCCGATGTGCCGGGCGGGCCGCTGAACGACCTGACCGTCGTAGAGGGCGACTTGGTGCTGGACGGCACGCTGAATGTCGAGACGACCGCCGGCGGCACGTTCGGCCCCGGCGTCTACCGCGTCTTCAACTATTCGGGCGCGTTGACGAACAACGGCCTGACGGTCGGCGCCATCCCGTCGCCGGACTTCTTCGTGCAGACCTCGGTCGCCAATCAGGTCAACCTCGTCAACACGGCGGGCCTGACCCTCAACTACTGGGACGGCGATGCCGGGCCGAAGGATAATGGCGTCGTCAATGGCGGCGACGGCCTGTGGCAGAGTTCGGCCGGCAACAACAACTGGACCACCGAAAGCGGCATTCCGAATGCGCCTTTCACCGACGCGGCCTTTGCCATCTTCACAGCGACGCCCGGCACCGTCACCGTCGACGACAGCCTCGGTGCCATCAACGTTGCCGGCATGCAGTTCGCGAGCAATGGCTATCTAGTCGAGGGCGATTCGATCAACCTCGTCGGCAATGCTGCGTCGAACGCGGTCATCCGCGTCGGCGACGGCACCTCCGCCGGAACGGGAATGGTGGCGACGATCGCTTCGGTCCTCGAAGGCGATGCGACCCTCACCAAGACCGATGCCGGCACGCTGGTGCTTTCCGGCGCCAATACCTACACCGGCGGCACCGCCATCAATGGCGGCGTGCTGCAGATATCGGCTGACAACAATCTCGGCGCGGCCGGCACGGCTCTGAGCCTCGCCGGTGGCACGCTGCGCACCACCGAGAACATCACGTCCGCCCGCGCCACGACGCTTGGGGCAGGCGGCGGAATTTTCGAAACCGCTTCGGGCACCAGGTTCACGCTAAACGGCGTCGTTTCCGGCAGCGGATCGCTGACCAAGGCCGGCGCGGGCACGATGGTTCTCACCGCGGCCAACACCTATTCGGGCGGCACGACGATCAGCGCCGGTACGCTTCAGCTCGGCAATGGCGGCACGTCGGGCAGCATCGTCGGGAACGTGGCGAACAACGGCACGCTCGCCTTCAACCGCAGCAATACGCTGACCTTCGGCGGCGTGATCTCCGGCGCCGGCGCCGTCAACCAGATCGGTACCGGCACGACGGTTCTCACCGGTGCCAATACCTATACCGGCGGCACGACGATCAGCGACGGCACGCTGCAACTCGGCAGTGGCGGCACGACCGGCAGCATCGTCGGGAACGTGGCGAACAACGGCACGCTCGCCTTCAACCGCAGCAACACGCTGACCTTCGGTGGCGTGATCTCCGGAACCGGATCGCTTAGCCAGATCGGCAGCGGCACCACCATTTTGACGGCTGACAACAGCTATGCCGGCCCCACTGCGGTCAATGCCGGCGCTTTGTATGTCAACGGGGATCAATCCGCCGCAACCGGCGCGACCACTGTGGGGACGGCGACGCTCGGCGGTACAGGGACGATTGGCGGCGATGTGACGATTGCCGGCGGCACGCTGGCGCCCGGCGGCAACAGCACCGCGCCCGGAGAACTGACCATCAACGGCGACCTCAACCTCTCGGGCGGCAGTTCCCTCGCATACAGTTTCGGCCAGGCCGACGTGCCCGGCGGGCCGTTCAACGATCTGACCAATGTCGGGGAAGATCTCACGCTCGACGGCACGCTGGACGTCACCCTGTCGCCCGGCGGCAGTTTCACGCCGGGCATCTATCGCGTCTTCAACTATGCCGGCGCGCTGACCGACAATACCCTTGAACTGGGAAGCATGCCCCCCGGCACATTCTTCGTGCAGACCTCGGTGGCCAATCAGGTCAACCTGGTCAACGCCACCGGCGTGGAGCTGAACTTCTGGGATGGCGACGCCGGCCCCCGGAACGATGGCGTCGTCAATGGCGGCGACGGCACCTGGCTTGCCGCAGGCCCGGACAACTGGACGGAGCAGGACGGCAGCCCGAACGCGCCCTGGCAGAGCGAGGCCTTCGCGATCTTCATGGCGACGTCGGGCACGGTGACGATCGACAATTCCAACGGCCAGGTCGTGGCGTCCGGCATGCAGTTCGCGAGCGACGGTTACCTGCTGCAGGGCGGTCCGCTGCAGCTGGTCGGGACGGCCGCCGCGCCGGATGCCTCGGTCATCCGTGTCGGCGACGGCACTGCCGGCGGCGCGAGATACACGGCCACCATCAGTGCGGCGATCTCCGGCAGCACCACGCTGACCAAGGCGGATCTCGGCACGCTGGTGCTTTCCGGCGCCAATACCTACACCGGCGGCACCGCGATCGATGGCGGCGTCCTGCAGATCTCGGCGGACAACAATCTCGGCGCGGCCGGCACGGCACTCAGCCTCGACGGTGGCACGCTGCGCACCACCGCCGATTTTACCTCGGCGCGCGCGACGACACTGGAGGCCGGTGACGGGACCTTCGAAACCACTGCGGGAACGACCTTCACGCTGGCCGGTATGGTGGACGGCGAGGGGGCTCTGACGAAGACCGGTGCGGGCGCCCTGGTGCTGACCGCCACCAACAGCTATTCGGGCGGCACGACGATCATCGCCGGGACGCTGCAGCTCGGCAATGGCGGCACGACCGGCAGCATCGTCGGAAACGTGACGAACAACGGCACGCTCGCCTTCAACCGCAGCAATACGCTGACCCTGGGCGGCGTCATCTCCGGTACCGGCGCCGTCGACCAGATCGGTACCGGCACGACCGTGCTCACCGGCACGAATACCTATACCGGCGGCACGACGATAGCGGCAGGCACCTTGCAACTCGGCAATGGCGGCACGACCGGCAGCATCGTCGGCAACGTGGCGAACAACGGAACGCTCGCCTTCAACCGCTCCAACGCCTACGTCTTCGGCGGCCTGATCTCGGGCGGCGGCGCGGTGGACCAGATCGGCAGCGGCATCACCGTCCTCACCGCAGACAACAGCTATGGCGGCACGACCGACATCACCGACGGAGCGCTCTTTATCAACGGCGATCAAAGTGCTGCGACCGGACTGACGACGGCCTTCAGCGGCGGTACGCTTGGCGGCATGGGTACGATCGGCGGCGATGTTGTTATCGCCAATGGCGCCGGGTTGGCGCCGGGAGGTGCCAGCACGGTTCCAGGCACATTGACCATCAATGGAGACCTGACGTTGAGCGGCGCTTCGAGCCTCGCTTACAGCTTTGGTCAGGCGGGTGTTGTCGGCGGACCGTTGAATGACCTGACGGCAGTCGGGGGCGATCTGGTGCTCGACGGCACGCTGACCTGACAATCGAGGGCGACTACATCGGTGAAGACGGGACGATCGTCTTCAATACCCGTCTCGGCGACGATTCCTCCATCTCCGACAGGATGCTGATAGACGGCGGAACGGCAACCGGCAGCAGTTCCATCCTGGTGGCCAATGTCGGCGGCGGCGGAGCCAGGACCACCGGGGATGGGATACTGCTCATCGACGCCGTCAACGGTGGGACGACTGCTGCCAACGCTTTTGCGCTGGGCGGACCGGCGGTCGCCGGCCCTTATGAATATTCCCTCTATCGCGGCGGTCTTTCGGGCGGTTCTCCGAATGATTGGTTCCTGCGTACCATCCTCGACTGCAGCCTCCCGTCGTTTGCGGATGTCTGCGACGATGGCGACGATCCCCCCGCACCGCCGCATTACCGGCCCGAAACATCCCTCTACGCGGCGATACCCTCGCTGGCATTGGACTACGGCAATGCGCTGCTGGATTCGCTGGATGAGCGCATGGGTGGGGAGAGATCATTCCAACGCTTCGATCCCGCCGGTCAGGTGGGCGACGCCAACCGTCTTGCCTGGGGCCGCATCATCGGCATGACCGGCTCCAGGGACGGAGGGGAGCTTGGCATCTACGGCGACGGCGGCCCGAGCTACGACTACGATATCTTCGCCATTCAGACCGGCATGGACATCTATCGCGCGGAGCACACGGACGGCAGCTTCGACAATGCCGGTGTCTACTTTGCCTACGGGCATACCAGCGCGGATGTCACTCATTTTGACAAAACGGATGCCGGTTCCGACCGGCTGAACGGCTGGACCGTTGGCGGCTACTGGACCCACTTCGGGGCGACCGGCTGGTATCTCGACGGCGTGGTTCAAGGCACCTGGTACGATATAGAGGCGTCGGGACGACTGCCGGGCATGGAGACGGACGGCTTCGGTCTGGGAGCCTTGTTGGAAGGCGGCTATCCGTTCTATCTCGGCGACGGCGTTGTCCTGGAGCCTCAGGCGCAATTGACCTACCAGACAATCGATCTGGACGATGCGCATGATGTGGGAGCGCAGATCCGCTTCGATGACGTGCAGAGCCTGGTAGGCCGGCTTGGCGTACGTCTGTCGCGAAGCTGGGACCTGAGCCCGGCCGGAACGCCCGCAGGCGATCAACGTCGGGCCCTGGCCTGGATCAGGGCTAGCGTCCTCAACGAATTCCTTGGACAGCCGGTGACACAGTTTTCGTCAGAGGACGGTTTTGTTCCGTTCGAGGCAAATGAACGCGGGGCAGGGTTCAAAATCGATGGCGGCTTCGATGCCGAACTCGCAAAGGACGTTTCTCTCTACGGAAATCTTGAGTTCCAGCATAAGTTTGACGGCGACGACCATGCTTTCGGTGGTGAACTTGGCTTGAAGGTCAAGTTCTAGGTGGTGGCGTGGCTGGCGCATGCTATGGCAGTGCAGGCCAACAAGTATGATCGCTTCAAGGAGGTCTGTGTGACTGTCAGGGAATTCCAGCGTTCGCTTTTCGTGATTTTGGCCGTTGCCGGCCTGTCGCCCGCTCCTGCGCTCGCACAGGAAACAGCCCTGCCTGGCGGTGCGACTTCGCTGCGCGAAGTTCATGGCGACTGGGTTGTGAGTTGCGTCATCAGAGGCGAGGGAGAACAGGCACGCAAGGTCTGCGCCATGTCTCAGGAGCAGCAGAATGGCCAATCGGGCCAGCGCATCATCGCTGTCGAGCTTCAGCCCTCTGCGGATGCCAGTGCCGTAACGCTGTTCCTGCCATTCGGGCTTGATCTTGCCTCCGGGGCTGCGCTGCAGATCGACGACCAGGCGCAGGGGCAGCCGCTTCCGTTCCGCACCTGCCTGCCGGCAGGCTGCATTGTCTCGTCGAATCTCGATGCCAAGATGCTTGAATCGCTGCGCAACGGTACCTCGCTCAAGGTCCACGCCAAGGCGGATGGCGCCAAGGACACCATATTTTCCGTATCCCTCAAGGGGTTTGGCGGCGCTTTCGATCGCACCCTGGCTCTCGCAAAGTGAGTTCGGCGGGCGCGGGTCAGTCGTGGGCCTGCTTCTCGCCAAGCAAACCGAGCAACGCCCGTCCCTTGTCAGTCAACCGGTAGTTCGGCCCTTCACTGCATAGGCCTTCGCGACTGAGATGCTTGAGGCATGCCTTGACCCACGGCTCTGATGTTCGAGGCCTGATGCCTGCAAGCATCTCAAGCGCCTCACGCTCCTGCGGGAAAAGATAACTCACCGAACGCCCTCAACGCTCGATAGGCTGCGGCCAAGTGGTTGCGCAGACGTCGGGTTCGCTTGAGGCGTCGAGTTATTATCGCCGGTCCAGTCAGATTGAGATCGGTACATTTGTCATCCAGGGCAAAGATGGCCGGCGCCAAGAGGTCGGTGGGTTAGACGCCGGCCATCCAGCCCGTACCGCCCTGTACCGGCTAGAAGACATCGAGAGGGGAGACACGTGGCTAAAGTCATGACCGATGATGACGAAAGTCATTGGCTGCACTGTCATCTCGGGCGTCAGGACTCATGCAGCGCCGTCAGCGCGCCGAGGCTGATGCGGACGAGACGCTGGGCATGACCGCAGAGATCCTTCGGCAACCTGATCTGAACATGTAAACGGAGCCTGACCGCACGAGGTAGCGGCCGGGGTGGGCGTTCCCGGGCTGTGCCTTGCCCGTCGGTCGGGGCGGTTTCGTGTCCCCACAAACGATACTTCGCGCGATACTCATGACCGGAACACCCGTGCTGGGGTTCCCGTCCAGGCGATTGCCTTGGGCAATCCCGCTTGCGCGTTACTGGGGATGAGTGAAAACCCATTGGCGGAGAGGGAGGGATTCGAACCCCCGATGGGCTTGCACCCATGCCGCATTTCGAGTGCGGTGCATTCGACCACTCTGCCACCTCTCCGGGTGATGGTCGGCCGTTGCCGGCGCGGTGCACTAGATAACGGCGTGAGGGCGACGATACAAGGCCCAATCGGCGGCAAATTTGCCGCTCGCCTTGACTTCGCCGCAGGCATCGGTTACCCACGCAGCATTCCGGCGTGGGGGCCTCTCCGCGCCGGTTGTACTTTGAACCCCGCAGACTGACAAAAAGACGGCCAGATCGCCCTTTTGGGCGCTCGAAAAGCCGGACCGAACAGCGAAAGGCAAAAAATGTTCGCAGTCATCAAAACGGGCGGCAAGCAGTATCGCGTCGCCGCCAACGACCTCATCAAGGTCGAGAAACTTGCCGGCAATGCCGGCGACATCATCGAATTCGGCGAAGTCCTGGCTTTCGGCGAAGGCGAGAATGCGACGTTCGGCGCGCCGTTCGTTGAAGGCGCGACAGTCACGGCGGAAGTGGTCCAGCAGGGCCGCGCCAAGACCGTCATCGCCTTCAAGAAGCGCCGCCGCCAGAATTCGCGCCGCAAGCACGGCCATCGCCAGCATGAAACCACCATCCGGATCGACGAGATCCTGACCGGTGGCGCCAAGGCGGCCAAGAAGGCCGCCGCCAAGAAGGAAGCCAAGGCCAGCACGGCGCCCGCTGCACTGATGGCCGACGCAAGCGCCGACTTCAACGACGATGTCTCGCTGATCAGCGGCGTCGGCCCCGCGCTGAAGAAGAAGCTTGAAGCAGCCGGCGTTACGTCGCTCAAGCAGATCGCCTCGATGGGCGCCGCCGACCTCGCCAAGATCGACGAAGATCTGAAGCTCGGCGGCCGCACGGAGCGCGAAGAGTGGGTCGAACAGGCGAAGGAATTGATCGCCGGCAAGCCGCCTCGCGCCAAGACCGACAAAGAAGCTGCAGCTTCGGCGGAAAAAGAATAAGATCGGGACTGAAGGAGAACAGCAATGGCACATAAGAAAGCTGGCGGTTCGTCGCGCAACGGTCGCGATTCGGAATCCAAGCGCCTCGGCGTGAAGAAGTTCGGCGGCGAAGCCGTCATTCCGGGCAACATTATTATTCGTCAACGCGGCACCAAGTGGCATCCCGGCACGAATGTCGGCATTGGCACGGACCACACCCTTTTTGCGCTCGAAGCAGGCGCAGTCGCGTTCCGAAAGAAAGCCAATGGCCGCACGTACGTATCGGTGAACCCGATGACGAAGGCAGCGGAGTAGCCGGTTCCGCGACTAGAACACCGGCGACCCATCTCGGGGACCGGTGTCTGGACAGTCCAGAAAAAGGATCAGGGGAGATGGGCCGCCATCTCCCCTTTTTCTATGTTTTTTCTGGAGGACTGAAATGGTTGCCGAAAGTGAAGACTTCGAAGGCGAAAGTCTGTCGATAGACTGTCCTGTCCTGGTCACCGAACGGCTGGGGC
>NZ_AHAM01000033.1 GCF_000236565.1 Mesorhizobium alhagi CCNWXJ12-2
GGCTCCATTAGCCGGCGGCGGCGTGATCACACCTTGCGTCGTCTGGTCGCCGGCGCCCTTGACGTTGCCGTTCTCGTCAAAGGTGATGGTGCCGAAGGTCTTCGGCGCGCCTGGCGCGGACGGGTCGACACTGGTCGCGTCGCCGGTGATGATCTCCTCGACGCTACCGGGCGCCTGTGCGGCGCCGCCGGCAGGCGCCTGCCGCTCGGACGCCGGCGCTTCGGCGACGTTGCGGTTGGATTTGCCTTTGGCGTCCGAGCGCTTTTCAAGCTCCTGGAATCGGAACTCGTTGTCTTCCTGCATCTTGCGCATCTGCTCCTGCATCTGCAGGATCTGGAAGTTGAGCTCCTCGATCGTGCCCGACAGCGAGCGAATCTGCTCTTCGAGCGCGACCACGCGCGGGTCGCCGGCTTGTGCATACCGCACGGTCTCGTCGGCCTTCTTGGAGCCGAATACGCCGGGAAGTCCGAATTTGGGCAGCAGGTCGATGATGCCGGGGCGGTCTTGCTCGCTCGGCTGCGCGAAGGCGGCCGTCCCGGAAAGAAGGATTGCGGCGAGTGTGCCGCTCAGGATCGCTCGAAAATACATATGCCTCTCGCGGAAAGTGGATGTTGCCTCGCGCGGAACCGCGCTTTTTCGCTTTTATCAGGGCGTGAGACTTCGGCCAAATTTTGTTTGCGGGCAGCATGAACAAAAAAGGCGGCCCTTGGGACCGCCTTTGAATGCAACTGTGTCAGGGAGGTCAGCTTCCGGCGCCGCTCAGCGCGGTGACGGCGCGGCGGTTCTGTGACCAGCAGGAAATGTCGTCGCAGACCGCGACCGGCTTTTCCTTGCCGAAGGAGATGGTGCGCATGCGGTTGGCGGCGACCCCACGCGCGGCGAGATAGTCGCGGGTCGCGGCGGCGCGGCGTGCGCCGAGCGCCAGATTGTATTCGCGCGTGCCGCGCTCGTCGGCATGGCCTTCGATCTGGATGGCGTAGTTGGGGTACTTGTTCAGCCATTGCGCCTGGCGCGCGAGCGTTCCCTGAGCATCGGCGCGGATTGCCGAGGAGTCCGTATCGAAGAAGATTCGGTCGCCGACATTGACGGTGAAGTCCTGCGCCGAGCCGGGGGTCGCCGCACCCGCACCAAGGCCGAGATCGGCCGCGCTGTTGGGCGTCTTCCTGGAGGCGCAGCCGGTGATCGCCAGCGCCGCCACCATGGCGATTATTACGGGATTCGTGGTCAGTCTCGCGATGCGGCGCATCCCCGCCTCTCCTTCGCATTTGAGTGAAATCATTGAATTTCCAGTAACCACGTTGCGGTTAACCGGGGTTCAAAGAACATGGTTAAATTTCGGTTGCCGCCACCGCCGTCCGCAATGCCGGGCCGTTCCATGTTCCAGTTTGCGCGCACCCTAGGCGGAAATGGGGCGCAAACGCGGCGATATGGTGAGCCGCCGCGCTTAGCGGATTATTCGAGCAGCGGCGACCAGGCCGGGTCCGAGGCGAAGTTCGCTGTCGGGATAGGCTGTTCATTGCGGCCGGTCAGGTCGATCGAGTGTAGGCGCGGTCCGCCCGAGCCGGCCGCTTCCTTGAAGAACATGATGACACGGCCATTGGGCGCCCAGGTCGGGCCTTCCTGCTGGAAGCCTGTCGACAGGATGCGCTCGCCGGAACCGTCAGTCTTCATCACACCGATCGAGAACTGCCCGCCCGACTGCTTGGTAAAGGCTATGAGGTCCCCGCGCGGCGACCACACCGGCGTCGAATAGCTCCCGCCACCGAAGGAGATGCGGGTCTGGCCGGAGCCGTCGGCGCCCATCACGTAGATCTGCGGTTGGCCGCCGCGGTCGGAGGTGAAGACGACTTTGCTGCCGTCAGGCGAATAGGAGGGCGAAGTGTCGATCGCGTTGGAATTGGTCAGCCGCGTCGTCGTGCGGCTGCGCAGATCCATGGAAAAAATGTTGGAGTTTCCGTCTTCGCGCAGCAGGCTCATGATCACTTTCTGGCCGTCGGGCGAAAAGCGCGGCGCAAAGGTCATGCCCGGGAAATTGCCGACGAGCTCGCGCTGCCCGGTCTCGATCTGCAAGAGATAGACCTTGGGCTCGCCGCTCTCATAGGACATGTAGGTGATTTCCTGGCGGGTCGGCGAAAAGCGCGGCGTCATCGCGATCGACTTGCCATCCGACAGGTAGCGCACGCCGGCTCCGTCCTGATCCATGATCGCCAGGCGCTTGCGGCGCTGGTTCTTGGCGCCGGACTCGTCGATGAACACGACGCGCGTGTCGAAATAGCCCTTCTCGCCGGTCAGCCGCTCATAGATCGCGTCGGCGATAATGTGGGCGACGCGGCGCGAATTGGCCTTGGACGAGAAGAACTGCTCGCCGGTGAGCTGCTGGCCGGCAAAGGTGTCCCACAGGCGGAACTCGGCGCGCAGCCTGCCGTCGGCCTCCTCGCTGACGCGGCCGGTGACCAGCGCCTGCGCGTTGATGACTTTCCAGTCCTCGAAGCGGGGGGCCGCGTCGGGGTTGGAGATCTTTTCGATGAACGCGCCCTTGTCGATCGGCGCGAACAGGCCGGACCGCTTGAGGTCGGCGGCGACGATGCCGGCGATTTCCGCACCCAGCGCATCGCCCGACAGGAAATCGGTGATGGCGATCGGCAGCGGTTCGACATTGCCCTTGTTGACGTCGATCTCAACCAGCGCCTGTGCCGGCAGGACAGCCGCGCTCATTCCGGCGGCGAGAGCGCCTAACATCAGGAGTGTCGTCAGGAAGTGCTTCATGAAGTTCAGCCTCTTTGGTCCGTATCGGGGCATGCGAGAGCCTTCAGAACATCTCGCTGGGGTCGAAATTGACGATGACGTCGGCCCACGCGTCATACTTTTCGGCGGGGAGATTGTAGGGGGCGCAGCGCGACACAGCCCGGCGGGCGGCCTCTGCGGCCGCGCGCTCGACACCTGAAGAGCCGCCGCCGGCGATGATCTCGGGCGTGCCTTCGAGAGCGCCGCTGGGGTCCAGCTTGAACTGGACCGACACTCTGAGCGCCTCGCCGTCGAGCGCACCGGCGGGAATGTTCCAGCAGCGCTGGACCTGGCCGCGCAACGCGTCCATCTCGCTTTGCGACAGTTTCGAGCCGCTGGTGGTCTTGTCGCCGCCGAGCGCCGCCTGCTGCGTCGAGCGCTTGGCGCCGCCGCCGGAAGCCTTCTCCTTGTTGAGAAGGGCCGCCACTTCGTCGGCATTGAATTCCTTTTCGGTCGATTTCGGCCTGGACGCCGCTTTCTGCGTCGGCTTGTCGGCTTCCTTGCGGTCCGGCGTCTTGGCGGTCTGCGCCTGCGGCGGCTTCGGCCGCGCCTCGGGCGCCGGAGCGTTTTCGGGGAGCTTCACCGCCTCGGCCTCGGCCGTCTCGGCAACGATCGTCTCGGCGACCGGGTCCGGCGTCACCTCCTGCTTCGGCTCGGCGGCCGGCGCGACTTCGGTGGCGGGCGCCGCTTCCTGCTTCGGCTCGGGTGGCTTCACCGGCTCGGGTTTCGGCTGTTCGACCGGCTCGGGTCGCGGCGCAGGCTCGGGGGAGGGTGGAGGCGCTGCCGCCGTCTCGACCGGCTTGGGCTTTGCCTCAGGCGTCACCGGCTTGTCGGTGTCGACGGTGTTTTCGCCGACCTTCTGCGCCTCGGGCACGATGTCCGGCTTCTTGGTCGGCAGCGGCGCCGGCGTTTCGTTGACGGTCGCAGTCTTATCGCCCTGCTGGATCTGGGTGATCTCCTCGACCGGCACGATGTCGACCGGCAACGCCTCGACGTCGGCGACTTCGAGCGCGCTCGGCGCCGACAGCGTGAACAGACCGAAGCCGAGCAGCGCCGCGTGCATTATGACCGATGTGGTGAGACCGGCTTTCATCAGGGTTTACTGGCCGTCCTGTTCCTGCAGCGTCACGAGACCGAGATTGCGGTAGCCGGCCGCCGAAATGCGCGCCATCACCTTCATCACCGTGCCGTAGTCGGCGGTTCTGTCGCCGCGCACATAGATGCGCTCCTCATAGCCGGCCTGTGCGATCGCCTCGAGTTTCGGCACCACTTCCTCCAGCGGAATCTCCGTCTCCTGAAGATAGATCTGGCCGCCCTGGTTGACCGAGACCGTGATCGGCTGCGTGTCTGAGTTAAGCGCCTTGGCCTGCGTCTCCGGCAGGTCGATAGGCACGCCGACCGTCAGGAGCGGCGCCGCCACCATGAAGATGATGAGCAGCACCAGCATCACGTCGACGAAAGGCGTGACATTGATCTCCGATATCAGGCCGTGATGGCGGCCGCGCCGCCTGTGGCCGCGCGACCCGCGCCCGCCAGTTTGTCCCGCTGACATTCCCATGCTTTGTTGTCCTCAGCCCTTGGGAGCTACTTTTTCATCGATTTGGCGCGAGAGTATGGCGGAGAATTCATCGGCGAAGCCTTCCATCCTGACCGCTATCTTGCCGGCGTCCGATGACAGCTTGTTGTAGGCGATGACCGCGGGGATAGCGGCGAGCAGGCCGATTGCGGTGGCCAGCAGCGCCTCGGCGATGCCGGGGGCCACGACCGCCAGATTGGTCGACTTCGAGCCGGCGATGGCCTGGAACGAGGTCATGATGCCGACCACGGTGCCGAACAGGCCGATGAAGGGCGCCGCCGAGCCGATGGTGGCGAGGAAGCCGAGCTTGCCTTCGAGCCGCTCCATTTCGCGCGTCAGCGCCAGATCCATCGCCTTGTCGATGCGGGTCTGCAGGCCGAGCGGCGATTTCGCGCCCTTCTCGAAGCTCTTCTTCCACTCGCGCATCGCCGCCACGAAGATCGCGCCCATGCCGACGGTCTTGCGGTCGGCCAGCGTGCGGTAGAGTTCCTCCAGCGATTGGCCGGACCAGAAGATCTGCTCGAACCGGTTCAGCGCGCCGCGCATGCGGGCATAGGCGACCAGCTTGTCGACGACGATCGCCCAGGTCCAGATCGAGGCCAGAAGCAGGCCGATCATAACCAGCTTCACGACCCAGCCGGCCTGCCAGAACAGCCCCCAGATCGACAATTGCACGCCCGGCTCGGCGAGAGGTAGGTTTTCCATACAGACAATTCCTTAGATATCCGGGCTTGGCTCGCGGCTCAGCCCAATGCGCATCATCCCGTTCGGTCCGTTCACGCGAAGCTTCCGGAATGCCCTGAAAATGCGACGGTGCGGGCCTTTTCAGGGCAAAGTTTGGTGAAACGAAGGCGCGCCGAATCCGCCTGATTTCACCGGAGCAAGCCACAGTTTGCTCTGGTCTCTTCATGGACCGTTAAGGTTAAGGATGGGTTAGTGGGCCGGCGAACGGCTCAAAGCTTTCCCGGCATGAACGCCGCGATCCATTCGCGCGGAAAGCGCCTCGGCCGGCCATTCTCGCCGATGATCGCGGCCTCAACCTTGGCCTCGACCAGCACTTCCTCGCCGCGCTTCAACTGCTGCGCCATGAAGATGCGCGCGCCCGAAATCTCCTCGGCGCGTGTCTCCACGGTCAGTATGTCGTCGATGCGGGCGGAGCCGCGAAAATCGATCTCCATGCGCCTCACCACCCAGACGATCCTTTCGCCATGCTTGCCGCCGGCGAGTTCGGTGTGGTGGACGCCGGCGAGCCTCAGGAAATCGGAGCGGCCGCGCTCGAAGAATTCGAGATAACGAGCGTGATAGACGACGCCGGAAAAATCGGTGTCGGCATAATAGACCCGCGCCATCAGCCGGTGCCCGGAGGGCGTCAGTTCGCCGGAGAGGCCGGCCATAAGCCTCTCGCGTTCACCATGGTCACCCATTGCGCTTTCCTTTTCCCACGCGGTCGCCTCGTTCACTCCTCATCCTCAAACAGGCTGATCTGCTGGATTGCAAGGTCGCGCGGCGCTTCCAGCCCGAGATGCTTCCAGGCGTTCGCAGTCAGCACGCGGCCGCGCGGGGTGCGCTGGATAAAGCCCTGCTGGATCAGGTAGGGCTCGATAATATCCTCGATGGCGTCGCGCGGCTCGGAAAGCCCTGCCGCGATCGTCTCGATGCCGACCGGACCGCCGCCGAAATTCTGCGCGATCATCGAGAGATAGCGCCGGTCGAGAGAATCGAGCCCGAGCGCGTCGACTTCGAGCCGGGTCAGCGCGTCGTCGGCCACCTTGCGGGAAACGTGATCGACGCCGGCGACGCTGGCGAAATCGCGCACCCGGCGCAGCAGACGCCCGGCGATGCGCGGCGTGCCGCGGGCGCGCCGGGCGATCTCCAGCGCGCCGTCGTCGCCGAGCGGCATGCCAAGAATGCGCGCGCCACGCCGTACGATCATCTCAAGTTCCTCGACCGAATAGAAATTGAGCCTGACCGGGATGCCGAAGCGGTCGCGCAACGGGTTGGTGAGCAGGCCGAGCCGGGTCGTGGCAGCGACGAGCGTGAACTTCGCCAGGTCGATTTTCACCGAGCGCGCCGCCGGCCCTTCGCCGATGATCAGGTCGAGCTGGTAGTCCTCCATCGCCGGATAGAGGATCTCTTCGACGGCCGGGGACAGCCGGTGGATCTCGTCGATGAAGAGAACGTCGCGGTCCTCGAGATTGGTGAGGAGCGCTGCGAGATCGCCGGCCTTGGCGATGACCGGGCCGGAGGTCGAGCGGAAATTGACACCGAGTTCGCGCGCCATGATCTGCGCCAGCGTGGTCTTGCCGAGGCCGGGCGGGCCGACGAACAGCACATGGTCAAGCGCCTCGCCACGGCCCTTCGCGGCCTCCACGAACACCTTCAGATTTGCCCGCGCCGCGGCCTGGCCGACGAATTCGTCAAGGCTCTGCGGTCGCAGCGTCACATCGACGTCTTCGCCGCGAGGGTCGGGAGAGATGAGGCGGGGCGCGGTGTTCATGCGAGAAGTTCCATCTCCGGTACGACCTTGGCGGCACCGTGATCGAAAGTCACGGTGGAGGTGCAACCCGCACGTCTTGCCGAATAGGAGATCAAGTGATCGGCAAGATCGCCGCGTTCGGCCTCGGCGATGATGCTGGACAGCGCGCTTTCGTCTTCGAAAACAAGTTCTGCAGTCTCGAAGAGTGTTACGACCAGAGAGCGAGTTTCTGCCCGGCTGTATCCATAACGCTGCCGCAACGCCCAAACCAGCTCGGCCAATACAATCAAGCTGACGAAAGCGGGATCTTCCGCGGTTCGGCTATTGAAAAAGGCGGCTGCTTTCGCGAACTGCCGTTCGTCGTCGCGAAGCACGAAACGAAGCACAACATTCGTGTCGACCGCCTTCACTTGCTTTTCCCATAGAGTTCGTTCCACTCGCGGACGATCCGTTCATCGTCCTCGGCGACAGCCTGCCCGATCGCTTCATCGATATCTGTGAGCGTGGCTCCGGCTCCTTTAGGAGGTTTGCCAAGGATTCCGGCGAGGTCGGCAATCCGCCTGTTCTTCGGCAAGGCGACAACTTCGCCATTGCGGACGGTGACATAAAATTTAGTGCCGGGAGTGAGCGCAAGCGCATCGCGGACATCCTTCGGGATGGTCAGCTGACCTTTCGAGGTCATTGTCGTAAAAGCGCCCATGTCATACCTCGTCGGAAATTTCTTACCATACGCAAATAGTAAGAATGTGCTGCCAAGACAACGTCGTCACCGCGCCAGTTCCTTCAGCCCGAGCCTTATCAGCCTGGCCGAATCCGCGCCGTCCCCTGCGCTTTTCATCGCTGCCGCCACCGCATTCGCCGCGATGTCGCGCGAATAGCCGAGATTGGTGAGCGCCGAGACCGCATCGGCGACGGGCGCGGGCGCAACGCCTTCGCCGAGTTCCTGCTTCAGCCCGATCGTGCCGGACGCAGTCCCGGCAAAGGCCGGCGCCTTGTTCTTCAATTCGGTCACGATGCGCTCGGCGACCTTTTTGCCCACGCCCGGCGCTCGCGAGACGGTGGCGATGTCCTTCAGCGCGATTGCATTGGCCAGGTCGGCAGGGGCAAGGGTGGAAAGGATCGCGAGCGCCACCTTGGCGCCGACGCCCTGCACATTGTTCATCAGCATGCGGAACCATTCGCGCTCCAGCGCCGTCCGGAACCCGTAGAGCCGGATCATGTCCTCGCGCACATAGGTTTCGATGAACAGCGTCACCGCCTCGCCCGGCGCGGGCAGCGCGGCAAGCGTGCGCGCAGGGCAATAGGCGACATAGCCGACGCCGTGCACGTCGACGATGCAATGATCCTCGTCGATCTCGTCGAGCGTCCCCTTGAGCTTGCCGATCATGTATGCGCGTCCGGCGCGATGATTTCGACGGAGCTTTTGGGATCAATCAGGGTCGATATCGTCACGTGGTCCCCGCAACCAATCTACATATTCCTTGCCATCCATCCCCATCGTGTCGCAAGTGCCGGACATGCTCGCAACCCGTTCCTCGAATGTCTGGCCCGACGACGAGTCCGCTCGCTTCTGAAGAAAGATGCCATCGTCCCTTTCCACGAATTCCACTTCCGATCCCGGCCCAATGCCAAGGCGGTCCCGAATCTCTTTCGGTATCGTAACCCGGCCTTTGGTTGTAACCCGCATAGCAATGCCCAGGGCGTTTACCTATCTCGCTTACGCGGAACAAGTCAAGAACATCACCCCGCAAGCGCCGCCAGCCTCGCCACCGCGCTCCCGCGATGATGCGCATGGCAAATGGCGATCGCCAGCGCGTCGGCGGCGTCCTCGCTGTCGAACACGGCCTTCGGCATCAGCACCTTGACCATCATGGCGATCTGCTTCTTGTCGCCATGGCCGACGCCGATCACTGCCTTCTTGACGGCGTTCGGCGCGTATTCGGCGACCAGGAGCCCGGCAAGCGCGGGAACCAGCATGGCGACGCCGCGCGCCTGGCCGAGTTTCAGCGTGGCGGCCGCATCCCGATTGACGAAGGTCGCTTCGACCGCCGCTTCATGCGGAAGCTGGGCGCGCAATATCTCCGAGAGCCCGTCATGCAACTGGCAAAGCCGCGCCGCCAGCGCCGCCTTGTCGTCGGAGCGCACGGTGCCCGAAGCGACGAAACGCAGCGAATTGCCGAGTGTCTCGACGATGCCCCAGCCGGTGCGCCGAAGCCCGGGATCAATGCCGATGATGCGAATCGCGCCGTTCATGCGGACGAATCTACCCGCGCCGGGCGCGCTTGTCAGAAAAAGCCTGCAGATCGCTCGTAACAGGGGAACCGATTGCAGGCCACCGCGTTTGCGATGGCTGACACTTTGCCACTGGCGGGTTGCAGTTGAACCGGCGGAATGCCCCCTGTCCCTGTCGACATCTCCGCCGGTTCATCCGCCATTCGTCTAATACAGTGTTTACGCAACTGAACCGCCCCCTATATCCGCCAGGATGCAAGGCCAGGGGAGAATCGTGACTCGCGACAAACGCGAAGACTACATTTACAGCCGGGCTTACGAGCTTGCGGCGACCGGGCTGCACCTCGAGCCCATCACCATCATTGCCGCGCTCATCAAGGAAGGTTACCCAGAGGCCGCCGAACTCCTGGACAGCCCGCTTATACGCAACGATCTGCGGCAGGTCTGCGCCCGCAACTGGCCGGGCGCGGATCCCGAAAGGCCGGCAGACGCCATCGGGCGGCCTGCGCCGCGAAAGCGCCGGAGAAAGCCGCCGTCCAACGGCTTCACCTGAGGAGTGCGGCAGCCGGTGAGGGGCCCGCTATTTGGGGAGGTGGCGAACCGGTCAGCCGCGGGCGAAGGCCGTGTTCAAAAGGGTGATCTGGTCGGAGACCGGATTGGTGCGTCTTGCGGCCGGCGCCGCCGAGTGGTTGCCGGCGCGGCCATAGATCTCTTCGTCCATCCGGCGCACCAGCGCCTGCAATCTCAGCGAACGGTTCACCAGATCGACGAAAGCTTCCGGCAGTTCATTCCAGCCGGCCGCGTCGTCATGAGCCGAAGCGGTGTCGAGCCGCACCTTCGATTTCTCCGACGCCACCTGGTCGCGCGTCATCTCGCCGGAATTGGCGGCGCGCTGCAGGAGGAGCCATGAGGCGACCTGCATCAGGCGGGTGGTGAGCCGCATCGATTCGGCTGCGTAGAGCGTCGCGGCCAGGCGCGACAGCTTCTTGGCTTCGGCGCGGCCCGAACCGTCGAGATATTCGGCAGCCTGTTCGACCAGCCCCATCCCCTCATTGTAGAGGGGCTTGAAGGACTGGGAGAAGATCCGGCGTTCCGCCAGCCTGACCGTCTTCGCGCCGCTCTTCGAAGCCTCGATCATCATTGTCGCCCCTGCATTCCTGAAACCGCCGCATGCCATATATTGGCAGCCCGCCGGCGCGTTCCGAACCTATACGATACCGTTCCGGGAAAATGCGCCCGTGCATGATTGAAGGCAAGCACATGTTTAACAGAAGGTTAACGCGCCCTGCCGGCGGCGGGTTGTCCACAGCGAACCGCCGAGGAAAAAAAGAGCCGCTGAAAAGCGGCTCTCAGGAGTTTAACAGGGAGGCGTCAAACGAAGTGGCTCCAAACCACTCGGTAAGTATCCAGATCACTGGATGCGCATAGTAAACGCCCGTAAAGCTTAACGGTGGGTTAACGGCCGCGAAAAAATTGTCGTCAACCCGCCGTCGCGTCCCGCGCTGGCACAGCCGCCCGATCGTCGGCTTTCCACAGCACCGGCAGCGCTATCCAGGCGAAAAGCAGCAGCGAGGCGAAGAAGCCGATCGAGCTCACCGCTACGACGGGCTCTATGCCGGGATTGCCGCCGAGCATTACAAACAACCCGGCGACCAGTCCGACGCCGCTCACTGTGGTCAACCAGAAATGCGCAGGCGCCAGCCGCGAGGCGCGGGCCGCTGGCACCAACTGGTAGAAGAACGCGAACACCGCCGACATCAGCCAGCCCGCCACCATGATGTGGGCGTGGGTCGGCATCTGGGCGTGGTCGTGGCTGATCGCCATGGATAGGCCAAGTATCATTCCCGCGATCGCGTAGCCGATCGCCAGCGTGAAGAAATTGCGTGCTATAGCGTGCATTGTGGACCCCCTTGCCGAGCCGCCCCCGCGGCCGTGCATCATCATCATACCGCGTTGGCCGGCCTTTTGCAGCAGCATTGTTTCGGCGCCATGTCGCCGTGCACGGGCCGTGTCGGTGCGCGGTTACATAGCCGCTACAGAGCCTTTGCCAGTTCGCGCAGCCGGAATTTCTGCATCTTGCCGGTTGAGGTTTTGGGGATCTCGGCGAAGATCACAGTCCGCGGACATTTGAAGCGCGCCAGGAGCGTGCGGCAATGCTCTATGATCTCGCTCTCCGTTGCAGCCTTTCCGGGCTTCAGCTCGACATAGGCGACGGGCGTCTCGCCCCATTTGTCGTCGGGCCGCGCGACGACTCCGCAGGAGGCGACCGCCGGATGCTTGTAAAGCGCGTCCTCGACCTCGATCGAAGAAATGTTCTCGCCGCCCGAAATGATGATGTCCTTCGACCGGTCCTTGAGCTGGATGTAGCCGTCCGGATGCATCACGCCGAGGTCGCCGGAATGGAACCAGCCGCCCGCGAAGGCTTCGTCGGTCGCCGGCCGGTTCTTCAGATAACCCTTCATGACGATGTTGCCGCGGAACATGACCTCGCCGATGGTCTCGCCGTCAGCGGGCGTCGCTTCCATCGTCTCGGGGTCGAGCACCGTCAGCGCCTCCAGCGCGGCATAGCGCACGCCCTGGCGCGCCTTTCTCGCCGTGCGCGGGCCCTTGTCGAGCGCGTCCCAGCCGGCGTGCCATTCATTGACGACGGCGGGGCCGTACGTCTCGGTCAGCCCGTAGAGGTGGGTCACGGCAAACCCCGCGTCGGCCATGCCCGAAAGCACAGCCTCCGGCGGCGGAGCGGCCGCGGTGTTGAAGGTCACCGTCTGCGGAAATTCCCGTTTATCCGCGTCGGGTGCGTCGATCAGCGTCGACATTACGATCGGCGCGCCGCAGAGATGGGTGACGCCATGGTCGGCGATGGCGTCATACATGGCCTTCGCCCGCACCCAGCGCAGGCAGACATGCGTGCCCGCCTGCACCGCCAGCGTCCACGGAAAGCACCAGCCATTGCAGTGGAACATCGGCAGCGTCCACAGATAGGCCGGGTGCTTGCCCATTCCGGCATGGATGGTGTTGGCGTAGGCCATCAGCGCCGCGCCGCGATGATGATAGACCACGCCCTTGGGATTGCCGGTGGTGCCGGACGTGTAGTTCAGCGAAATCGCGTCCCACTCATCGTCGGGCATCGACCAGGAAAATTCCGGGTCGCCACTCGAGACGAATTCCTCGTAATCAAGCGAGCCGATTCGCTCGCCCTTAGGATAGGGTGCGTCGGCGGCGTATTCCGGATCGTCATAGTCGATGACCAGGGGCCGGACCTTGGCGAGCGCCAGCGCCTCCTTCGTGACTGTGGAGAACTCGCGGTCGACGATCAGCACCTTGGTCTCGGCATGGTCGAGCTGGAAGGCGATCACCGCCGCGTCGAGCCTTGTGTTCAGCGAATGCAGCACGGCCTTGACCATCGGCACGCCGAAATGCGCTTCCAGCATGGCCGGCGTGTTGGACAGCATCACCGTCACCGTATCGCCCTTGCCGATGCCCTTCTGCGCCAGCGCCGAGGCAAGCTGCAACGACCGGCGCCAGAAATCGCGGTAGGAGAGCCGTAGGCTGCCGTGGATGATAGCAGTCTGGTCTGGATAGGTCTTCGCCGCACGCTCGAGATAGGTGAGCGGCGTCAGCGGCTGGAAGTTGGCAGTGTTTCGCTCCAGGTCGCTGTCGTAGATGCTCGCCACTGAAGTTTCCCCGCTGGATGAGTTTTAGCGGAGCTTAGCGGCAACGATAGGCGTCGTCATCTGGTGTTGAGCGGTTGGCGGTCACGACCTGTCGTCCTCATAATAGGCGACGATGTCGCGGTGACCCTCGAGGATATTAACGACTTCGAACCGATCTCCATCATATCGAAAGAAGATCACATAGCTTCCGAATGCGAAGCTGCGGATGTCCGGCCGCAGTTCGGGCCGCGCCCGGCCCAGCGTCCCAGGCAGGGCCGCCAGTTTCGCGCACTGCCCGCGTAATTCTTCGGTAAAGCGGCGGCCGATGGCCAGGCTGCCGCTTTCTCGCGTGATGTAATCTAGAATTGCAAGCAGATCCCGCCGAGCCGACGCCAGATAGACGAGGCGCGGCACTCAAAAGCCTTCGTTGGCAAGCGCTGAAGCTTTTGCCGCGATCGCCTCCTCCACTTCGTCGTCGCTGTGGGCACCGCCTTCCGCAATCGACGCATCCAGTGTTGCGCGAAGCGCCTGCAATTTTGCCTCCCGCTCCTCGACGAGCCGCAGGCCTTCACGCACGACTTCGCTTGCCGAACCGTAGCGGCCCTGCTTCACAATGCGGGTGACAAAGCCTTCCCAGCGCTCTCCAATGGAAACGTTCATGGCGATGCCTCCTCTAGGGCGTCAGTATAGCTAATAGCAAGAATGGCGCAATCTTTGTTATTCGCCTGACTTCGCGCGGGCGTGATCAGAAGAGCGCCCCGGCCCTTTCACCGACGGATGCCTTCGGCGACTGCGCGGATCCGGTCGCCGCCATGTCCGCGGGTCGGCGTCCGCCGAAGCCGATCTTCGGCAGCCATTCGAGATAGTAGGCGAAGGCGAATTGCAGCGCGATGCCCGTCGAGATCAGCACCGTGTCGTAGACGAAGCCGCCGGGGCTGACGATCTTCATCACCTGGCAGAGCATCGCCAGCATGGTGCCGGCGATGAAGACGGGCAGCGAATGCCTGCCGAGCACCGCCAGCGGATTGCGGGGGCTCGTCCGCGCCAGGTTCGAGAGGCCGGGCAGCACCGTGATCAGGTAGGCGAGCGAGAGGATGTGCAGAAGTCGGGACAGCGAAAGAAACGTCTTGTCGAAGCCGCCGAGAACTGCGGGCAGCGCCAGCGATGTTTCCGCGCCCCAGAGCGGAAGCCGGACCCAGACCAGAGCGAAGACCAGATAGGCGACGGCCAGCAAGACCAGCCACAGGTTGAAGCGGATCTCGCCGCCACGCCGGACATGCATCGTCGAAGCGACGCCGATTATGAAGAGAAACTGCCAGGACAGCGGATTGAGAAACCAGAGGCCGTCGGCCGGGTAGTTGGCCGGAGCGATCTGCCAGACACCGGCAAGCAGCCATACGAGGCCCGAGACCGTAACCATCAGGCCGAGATTGAGGCTGCCCAGCAGCAGGAAGAACGGCATCATCAGGAGCACGGCCGCATACATGGACAATATGTTGTTGTAGCCGATCTGGTGGCCGAGCGTGGCGATGCCGATCAGCGCCTCCGGCGTGTCCTCGATGATCATCTGGATGTTGATCAGCTTCAGAAGATCGGGCCGGGTGAAATAAAGCGCGGCTGCCGAGAATATGGCCAGTGTCGCCACGGTCGTCATGACATGAGCGACATAGAGCACGCCCGCCCGCTTCCACGCCTTGAGCACAATCACCAGCCTGTTGCCCGGCTGGAATTTCAGCCCGTAGGCCAGGCCGACGGAGACGCCGGAGATCAGGACGAAGGCTTCGGCCGAATCGGAAAAGCCGAAATTCTTGTGGGTGAGGTGCTCGAACAGGGTGCCTGGCACGTGGTTGACGAAGATCGTCAGCAGGGCCAGCGCCCGTAAAACGTCGATGCTGGTGTCCCGCCTGAGTCGGGGACTGACGGTCATCGCGGTCATGACTTCTTCCGTGACGTTCACTCGGTGCCTCGCGGTCCGAGTCGGCGGCGCGGCGAATCCGCCATGCAGAAGCTGTCCGAAAGAGGCGAATTTGTGCGCCTCTCCGTCACAAAATAATTCACCTTCAAAACATTTGGATGACGCCGTCCCAGATCAGCTTGAGCCCGATGATCGCCACCGTGGCGTAAGTGAACGGGTAAAACACTTCCGGCCGCATGCGGCGCACGAGCCATGCGCCGGCAAGCGTCGCGAGCGGCGCCATCGGCATCAGCACGGCCGAAGCCGTCAAGTTGGTCGTGTCGAACTGGCCGAGCGCGAAATAGGGAACCAGCTTGACCGCATTGGTAACCGCGAAAAAGATCGCGCCGGTGCCGGTCAGCACTTTCGGGTCCATCCGCAGCGGCAGCGCATAGACCTGGAAGGGCGGCCCGCCGACATGGGCGACGAAGCTGGTGAAGCCGGCGACGGCGCCCCAGAAGCCCGCGGCGATACGGTTCGGGCTGGCGGCATAGGCGGAGCCGTGCCTGAACTGCTGGTAGACCCAGCGCGCGACGAAAACGATCGCTACCGCACCGACGATGAAGCGCACCATGTCGGCTGTGACCAGCGCCGCCGTCAGCCAGCCAAGGCCGATGCCGGCCAGCGCGCCGGGCAGCATCGTTGTCAGCGTCAGGCGGTCGAACACGCCGCGCCAGGTCCACAGCGAGACCATGTCCATCAGCACCAGTATCGGCAGCAGGATCGCGGCCGCCTGCACCGGCGGCATGACGAGCGCCATCAAGGGCACGCCGACAAAGCCGACCGCGCCGCCGAAGCCGCCCTTCGACAGGCCGACAAGGATGACGGCCGGAATGGCGGCCGCGTAGAACCACGGATCGGTGAGCAGCGCGTTCATGGAAAGGGCCTTTCGCCATCCCGCAATATCGCGACAGCGGCGATTCGGCGAGAGGCGCAAACCCTGTTCAAGCGGCCAGCCTTCGTCTATGCCCAAATCCAACCACGATCCCGCTGCATGGGAACCGACAGAAAGCTCAGCAATGCACGTCACACCGCCCAACCGCTGCCGCATAGTGCTGATCGCTCCGTCCGGCGAAGACGCCGCGGCGTTCGAGCCGCGCTTGCGCGCCGCGATCTCGGGCGGCGACATCGCTTCGATCATCCTGCCGGCCTACGAGCTCGACGAAGCCTCGTTCCAGGCTTTCGCCGAGCGGATCGTGCCGGTTGCGCAGGCGGCCAACATTGCCGCCATCATAGCCGACGATACGCGGATCGCCGGCCGGGTGGGGGCAGACGGGCTGCATCTCGAAACGGGAAGGGCCGCACTCGAGGAGGCGATCGAACGCTTCCAGGACCGGATGACGGTCGGCGCGGGCGGGGCCAAGACGCGCGACGATGCACTGAATCTGGGCGAGGCGCGTCCCGATTACATGTTCTTCGGCCGCTTCGGCTACGACAACAAGCCAGAACCGCACAATCGCAACCTTGCGCTCGGCCATTGGTGGGCCGAGATGATCGAAATCCCCTGCATCCTCATGGCCGGCTCGGACATCGCTTCGGTCGAAACGGTGGCGGAAACGGGATGCGAGTTCGTGGCGCTGTCAAGCGCCGTATTCGGTGATGGCGTCGATCCCGCACAGGCCATTGCGCGCGCCAACGCCATTCTCGACGAGACGGCGCCACGGTTCGAGGAGTAGGTTTTGACTGCATTGAAACCATCCGTCCGAGCATGGCTCACGGCGCTGGCATTGCTTTCAGCGGCGCCCGGCGTCCATGCGGAGGACGCTGCGCCGGCTGATCCCGCACCGGCACAGAAGGCCGCGCCGGAAACGAAATTGCCTGCGGAGACTACCACGGAGCCGCCGCCGAAAGCTCTCACAGCAGAGCCGCCGGCAAAAATCCCCGCCGCTCCGCCACTAGCTAGCCCATTGCCCGCTCCCGCGGAGGCAAAGCCGCTAGGCGTCGATCCCACGCGGTTCGGCGGCCCCCGAACCGCCGACGGCAAGCCCGACCCGGCGCGCTTCGGGGCCAAGCCCGCCGATCCCGCCTATGGCGCGTTCCAGCGCGGGCTCTACAAGACCGCCTACAATCTGGCGCTGGTGCGCGCCGAAAACGGCGACCCGGCCGCGCAGACATTGGTCGCTGAGATACTGTCGCGCGGGCTCGGCATGGCCCGCAACGAGGCCGAGGCCGCCAGATGGTACGCGCGCGCTTCCGAGCAGGGCGTTCCGGAGGCGCAGTTCCAGTATGGGCTGATGCTCCTCGACGGGCGCTTTGTGAAGAGGGACCCGCAGGGCGCCTATGCGCTGATGCAAGCGGCCGCCGAAGCCGGCAACCGTCTGGCGCAATTCAATTTCGCGCAGATGCTGGTCGACCGCGAGGGTGGGGCGAAAGGGCTCGAAAAGGCAGTCTCCTACTACGAGCGCGCGGCCAAGTCCGGTCTTGCCGACGCGCAATACGCAATGGCGCAAATCCATGCCAACGGTGTCGGCGGCAAGGCCAGGGACGAGAAGGAAGCGCGGCGCTGGCTGGTGTTGGCGGCACGGCAGAATTTCGACACCGCCCAACTCGATCTTGGCACCTGGCTGGTCGACGGGCGCGGTGGTGCGCGCAATCTGAAGGAAGGTTTCGGCTGGATGCGGCGGGCGGCGGCGGGCGGCAATGTCGCGGCGCAGAACCGCCTCGCCAAGCTCTACATGAAGGGACTCGGCGTCGAGCCGGATTCCATTGCCGCCGCCGCCTGGTACATCCTCGCCCGGCGCGCGGGGCTTACCGATCCCGAAATGGAGGATTTCTTCAACGGGCTGACCGACGAAGAGCTCAAGAAGGCCCTGGAGCGCGCCAACCGGCTCCGCTGAGGGCCTGCTTCTCCGGCATTTCCTTCGATCCCTTGCCTCTTTTGCCGATTTGTGGTCTTGGAGGCGCCGAAACCGCCAATCGGCGTACAAACCTCCGGAATCGCGAAATATGGCCAAGATTAACGGCAACGAAATCCGTCCCGGCAACGTCATCGAGCATGATGGCGGGCTCTGGGTGGCGGTCAGGACCAACCATGTTAAGCCCGGCAAGGGCGGCGCCTACAACCAGGTCGAATTGAAGAACCTGATCAACGGCACCAAGCTCAACGAGCGCTTCCGTTCGGCCGAGACCGTGGAAAAGATCCGTCTCGAGCAGAAGGATTTTTCCTATCTCTACGAACAGGGCGACGCCCTGGTGTTCATGGACACCGAGAGCTACGAGCAGCTCGAACTGCAGAAGGATTTCGTCGGCGACCGCGCCGCCTTCCTGCAGGACGGCATGATGGTGACGGTCGAACTCTACGACGAACGGCCGATCGGCATCTCGCTGCCCGACCAGGTAACGCTGACCATCACCGAGGCCGACCCGGTCGTGAAGGGCCAGACGGCAGCCTCCTCCTACAAGCCGGCGCTGCTCGAAAACGGCATCCGCGTGCTGGTGCCGCCCTTTATCTCGTCAGGCGAGAAGATCGTCGTCGACACCAACGAGATCACCTACGTCCGCCGCGCGGACTGAAATAAGCGAATAGGGAATAGTGAGTAGCGAATAGAAAATTTTTATACCGCAACCGGCGGCTCCCAACCCGCACTCACTACTCACTACTCACTACTCACTATTCGCTATTCGCTATTCGCTAAGGACTTCCCATGCCCCGTTCAGCGATCCTCAACGTCATGGTCCAGGCCGCCATGAAGGCCGGCCGCTCGCTGGCGCGCGATTTCGGCGAGGTGCAGAACCTGCAGGTGTCGCTGAAGGGGCCGGGCGACTTCGTCAGCCAGGCCGACCACAGGGCCGAAGAGATCCTCCACAACGAACTGTCCCGCGCCCGCCCGGGCTATGCCTTCCTGATGGAGGAGCGCGGAGTGGTTTCGGGCGAGGACGACCAGCACCGCTGGATCGTCGATCCGCTCGACGGCACCACCAATTTCCTGCACGGCCTGCCGATCTTCTCGATCTCGATCGGACTGGAGCGCCAGGGCCAGATCGTCGCCGGCGTCATCTACAATCCGGCCATGGATGAGCTCTACACCGCCGAACGCGGCGGCGGCGCCTTCATGAACGACCGCAGGCTGCGCGTGGCGAGCCGCACCAAGCTCACCGATACCGTCATCGGCACCGGCGTGCCGCACCTCGGCCGCGGCCATCACGGCAACTACCTCATCGAGCTTCGCAACGTCATGGCTGAAGTGTCGGGCGTGCGCCGGCTCGGCTCGGCTGCGCTCGATCTCGCCTATGTCGCGGCGGGCCGCATGGACGGCTTCTGGGAGCATGCACTGTCGCCCTGGGACATGGCGGCGGGCATATTGATGATCCGCGAGGCCGGCGGCTTCGTCAGCGACCCGGCAGGCGGCGCCGGCATGTTGGAGAGCGGCTCCATCGTCGCCGGCAACGAGGCCATCCACCGCGCCCTCCTGAAGACACTCAAGAAGCCGCTCGCGCCGCGCTGAACCGCCGCGCCCCCAAGGCTTGAAAAACGACCCGGCGACCGCTCAAATAAGCTCGATCGAGCAGATGACGAGCGACCCGCAACCACTTCAAGCCGACGTGCCCTACAGGGGGCGCTTCGATTATTCGCGCGCCGAGTTCATCGCCGACGGCATCGTTCACGCGGTGGGCATAGTGCTTGCGATCGCCGCCGGCTCGGCGCTGCTGGCGATGTCGGCCTTTCGCGCCGGTCCGGGCGAATACATCGCCGCGGCATTCTACGTCGTCTCGGTCCTGACGGTGCTGTCGATTTCGCTCGCCTATAATCTCTGGCCGATATCGCCCGCTAAATGGATATTGCGGCGCTTCGACCATGCGGCGATCTATCTCCTGATCGCGGCGACCTACACTCCGTTCCTCACGCAATTGAACGATGCCTGGCTTGCGCGCGGAATGCTCGGCGTCGTCTGGTCCGCCGCCGCCCTCGGCATGGCCGCCAAACTGCTCTTTCCCGGCCGCTTCGATCGCGCCGCCATAGTCTTCTATCTCGCGATCGGCTGGAGCGGCGTCGTGGTCCTGCGGCCGATCCTGGAAATCCTGCCGCCGACGACAATTGCGCTGATCGTCACCGGCGGCATCGTCTATTCCTGCGGCGTGGTGTTCTTCGTGTGGAAAGGCCTGCGATTCCAGAATGCGGTCTGGCACGGCTTCGTCGTCACGGGCGCCGGCCTGCATTTCGCGGCCCTGATCAACACTCTGGTCGTCGACCGCCTCTGATTGCGTCTCAGCCGCGGTTGCGGCCTCACGGCGTCTTTCAATTTCGTCACAATTCCGTTTAGAGTCGCGCTCAGTTTATTGCGGCAGACTCGCGATCAATCTGGTCGCGGCAACGGGATTCGGGCGCGCATGGCATTTTTGCGAAAATTCGGCGGGGGCGAGGCATCTGATAGCAGCGGCTACGACCCCTACCGGCTGTCGAGTCCGCAGGTCTTCCTCCTCTCAATGCTGGTGTTCCTGGCGATCGTCGCCTTCATCGCGGCGATCCTAGCCCGGCAGATTTCCTCGGCTTTCGGCACCAATCCCGGCCTCAACGGGCTGATCCTCGGCGTGCTGGCGGTGGGCATCCTGCTCGCCTTCGTGCAGGTGCTGCGGCTGTTTCGCGAAATCCGCTGGGTCAATTCGTTCCGCGCCGGCTCCGAAGTCGTCGAGCCGGTGCTGCTCGCGCCGATGAAGGCGCTGCTCAGCCGCTCCACCTCCGTGGCGCTGTCGACCAGCTCTATGCGCACGATGCTCGATTCGATCGCCACCAGGCTCGACGAGACCCGCGACATCTCGCGCTACCTGATCGGGCTGCTGGTGTTTCTCGGCCTGCTCGGCACCTTCTGGGGCCTGCTGCAGACGATCGGCTCGATCGGCGACACCATCCAGTCGCTCGATCCCGGCTCGGGCGACGCCGCCGCCGTGCTCGATTCGCTAAAATCCGGCCTTTCCGCGCCGCTCGAAGGCATGGGAACGGCGTTCTCGTCGTCGCTGTTCGGCCTCGCCGGCTCGCTGGTGCTGGGTTTCCTCGACCTCCAGGCTGGCCGGGCGCAGACGCGCTTCTACACCGAGCTGGAAAACTGGCTGTCCTCGGTCACCGACCTTTCGTCCGACGTCATAGTGGCCGACCCGGCCAAGGCCGGTTCCGCCGACGAGATCAAGGCGCTCTCCGAAAGGCTGCGCAGCCTGCAGGAATCCGGCGGCTCCAATCCGCGCATCGCCACCGCCATGGCCAACCTCGCCGACGGCATTTCTGGACTGGTCAAGAACATGCGCTCCGAGCAACAGATCATGCGCGACTGGGTCGAGGCGCAGTGGGAAGAGCAGAAGGCGATGCGCAACACGCTGGAAAAGATCGCCGATGCTCTCAAGAAACGGGAACTGAGTTAGGATGGCTCTAGCCCGCGCAAGGCGCGACCGCCGCGTAGACTACTGGCCGGGCTTCGTCGACGCGCTCTCGACGCTGCTTCTGGCCATCATGTTCCTGCTTTCGGTCTTCGTGCTGGCGCAGTTCCTGCTCAGCCGCGAAATCTCCGGCAAGGACGAGGTGCTCACCCGCCTCAACTCCCAGATCAACGAGCTGACGCAGCTTCTGGCGCTCGAGCAGTCGAACACGCAGGATGCGGAGGATGCGCTCGCCAACCTGCAAGCCTCACTCGCCCAGGCCGAATCCGACCGCACCCGCCTGCAGCAATTACTCGACCGGGGCGCGGGAGCCGGCGCGGAGGCCGAAGAGCGGATAGGCGCGCTGGCAGGCGAACTCGACAGTGAGCGCCAGATCAGCCAGCGGGCGCTGTCGCAGGTCGAACTTCTCAACCAGCAGATCGCGGCGTTGCGCAAGCAGATCGGCGCCCTCGAACAGGCGCTGGACGTGTCGGAGCAGCGCGACCGCGAATCCAACACCAAGATCGCCGATCTCGGCCGCCGGCTGAACGTCGCCCTGGCGCAGCGCGTACAGGAACTGAACCGCTACCGCTCGGACTTCTTCGGCCGGCTGCGCGAAATCCTCTCCGACCGCGAAAACATCCGCATCGTCGGCGACCGCTTTGTGTTCCAGTCGGAAGTGCTGTTTCCGGTCGGTTCGGAGATCATCAACGACGCTGGCCGCGCCGAAATGCAGAAGCTCGCCGGCGCGATCATCGAGTTGCAGAAGGAGATCCCGCCGGAGATCAACTGGGTGCTGCGCGTCGACGGCCATACCGACGACCGGCCGCTGTCGGGTACCGGGCGCTACCGCGACAATTGGGAGCTGTCGTCGGCGCGCGCGACTTCCGTGGTCAAATATTTGATCGACAACGGCGTGCCGGCCAACCGGCTGGTGGCTGCCGGCTTCGGCGAGTTCCAGCCGCTCGACCCCGCCGATACCGCAGAAGCGCGCAGCCGCAACCGCCGCATCGAGCTGAAGCTGACGGAGCGGTGAGCTACCAGCCGGCGAGCAGAGTCCCCAGCGCAAGCACCGCCGGAACCGCTTGCACATAGAGAATCTTCCGGCTGACGGTGGCCGCGCCGAACAGGCCGGCGGCGATCACGCAGGCCAGGAAGAAGACCTTGATCGTGAAACCGGCCTCGCCGAGATAGAGGCCCCAGACCAGCCCGGCGGCGAGGAAGCCGTTGTAGAGGCCCTGATTGGCGGCGAGCACTTTGGAGGCCTTGGCGAATTCCGGCGTCAGCCCGAATGCTCTGTGGCCGGCCGGCGTGTCCCAGGCGATCATCTCCAGATACATGAAATAGAAATGCAGCGCCGCCACCAGCGCGATCAGGACATTGCCAAGCATTTTGCTCCCCCGTCAGGTTTGAGACTCCAGGAGCCACTCAACGCTACGGAAGGGGCGGTAGCAACGAGCAAGGCCCTGCAAAGTGGATAGAATCCACCTCCACTCCGGCTCGTTCACGAAAAGAACTGTTGCGGATCAATGGCATAACAGCCGACGGGAAGAATCTTTGCACCGGATTTGTTCACACATCCTGCCCCTCGCTCATAATCCCACTCGTCCTTCCTGCCGGGAACGCTCCGGAGTCGTTCGAAAGCGGGGAAGGATCGGCGCTTCCGTTCCATGGCCGACGAAGCCATGGGGCCGGAGAGGCCCCGTCCAAGGGTTCCCCTCGGGACACTACGGTCCCGGCGGGCTGGAGGAGCACACAGGACCCGAAAGCCGAAAGGTTTTAAGGGCGCAGCGGAACGGACGGGGACAGAAATCGGCGGCGGGGCGCGGAAGTCGCGCCACGTATTTTAGTTTCGGAAGGCTCGGCCAAGCGCCCCGCTTCCCGGACCACCCCTTCGACCTCACCCTGAGCCCTGAGTTCATCGAAGGGTCGAAGGGCTCTCGCAATAGCCAGGGCGGAAACGCAGCGTGGCAAGGGAGAGGTGCGTCCTTCGACAGGCTCAGGATGAGGACCGTATGTGTTCGGCTAAACCTTCAAGATTGACGGTCAGCGCCCACCTCCCTCATCCTGAGCCTGTCGAAGGACGCACTTAGTGCCAGACTTGCCATCGCCCTTCCCTTGCTGTTCCTTCGCTCCCGTCCCAACAGTCGGAAATCACCATGTCCTTCGAAAAAATCGACCAGCTTTGCCGCAAGCTCGAAGCGCTGGAGCATTCGCTCGCCATCCTCGGCGCCGACGAGGCGACGCATATGGCCGTCGGCGGCGGCGAGAAGCGGGCGGAGGCGATGTCGGCGCTGGCCGGCATGCACCACGCCCGGGCGACAGCGCCCGAAATCGCCGACTGGATCGATACGGCCCAACAGGAGGCGCTCAACGAGGATCAGCGGGCCGCGCTCCACGAATTCCGCCGCCAATACACCAACATGACCTGCCTGCCGACCGAGTTCGTCGAGCGCCAGACCACGGCGCGGCTGCGCTCCGAGCAGCTTTGGCGCGACCTCCGGCCGAAGAACGACTGGCTGAGCTTCCTGCCGGCGCTGGACGGCATTGTCGCGCTGGTGCGCGAGGAGGCGGAGCTTCGCGCCGCGGCAACCGGCCTCGACCGCTACGATGCGCTGATGGAGCAGTACGATCCCGGCCACCGCGCCATCGACATCGCGCCGGTTTTCTCCGAGCTGAAGACTTTCCTGAAAGGCTTCGTGCCGGAAGCGCTGGCGGTGCAGGAGGAGCGGCTGGCAAAAAATCCGCTGCGGCCGCTGTCCGGCGTCTATCCGATCGACAAGCAGCGCGAACTCGGCCTTGCCATGATGGCGGCGGTCGGCTTCGACTTCACCCATGGCAGCCTGTCCGTGTCGCACCATCCGTTCTGCGGCGGCGTGCCGACCGACGTGCGCATCACCACGCGTTACAAGACCAGCGATTTCCTCTCTGCGCTGATGGGCGTGCTGCATGAGACCGGCCATGCCATGTACGAGCAGAACCTGCCCAAGCCATGGTCGCACTGGCCGCTCGGCAAGGCGCGCGGCATGGCGATGCACGAGAGCCAAAGCCTGTTCGTCGAAAAGCAGCTCGGCCGCAACCCGGCCTTCTGGGAGTGGGCGCTGCCGCTGATCGAGCAGTACCTCGGCGAAAAGTGGAGCAAGGACGAGATACTGGCTCACGTGCATTGGGTAGAGCGCGGGCTGATCCGCGTCGACGCCGACGAAGTCACTTATCCGCTGCACGTCATCCTGCGGTTCGAACTTGAGCAGGAACTGGTCAGCGGACGTCTGAAAGCCGCCGACGTGCCGGAAGCCTGGGACGCCAAGATGCGCGACTATCTCGGCCTCTCCACCATCGACACGCCTCAGGACGGGCCGATGCAGGACGTGCACTGGCCAAGCGGCGCCTTCGGCTACTTCCCGTCCTACACGCTGGGTGCGATGATGGCGGCGCAGCAATGGGCGGCGCTGGAGAAGCTGCATCCGTCAGTCGACGACGAGATCGCCAAGGGAAAATTCGACACGGTCACCACCTGGCGGCGCGACAAGATCTGGTCCCAGGGCTCGCGCTGGTCGACGCCGGAGCTGATGGAGCGCGCCACCGGCGAAAAGCTCAACGCGGCGCATTTCACCGCGCATCTGAAGAAGCGCTACGGGGCATGAATTTCGCCCGTCGCTAGGGACCGGCCGGACGTGTGCGTGTCATCTGCCAGCGCACCTCGCCGAATTCGGAAGCCTTGAAGGCGAGCACGATCTGGCGGCTGCGTCGCGGGCCGCCGAGACCGGCGAAGAAGATCGACTCCTCGACCTGCGGCGCGATCTCGTTGCAGGTGAACGTCCAGCGGTCGGAGCGCGGGGCGGCGAGCACGAAGTGACCCTGTCCGTCTCGAAAGAACTCGATGTCCGGGTGAATATGGAACCGGACCGCCACCAGGTCGCGGCCATTGTCGCGCACCGGTGCGCCGCCGGCACGCAGAAAGCGGTCGACGCCGCTCAGCACATCGCCCTGGCCGGACAGAGAAAGCTCGCGTTCGTGATAGATGCCGAAAGCCGGCACATAGCCGTCATGGCTGGCGACAAATCCCTGAATGCCCTTTGAATCCATGCGCTCGCAGGGTACATGGCGCGGCCCGCCTATCAGCGGCGAGCCGAGCAGGCCGAAGCGGGGCGAGTGGGTGAAGCGCGCCGAGGAGGTGTCGTTGACGGAGGCGGTCGAATGCGCCGCAGTGGCGCGCGCCAGCGGCCGAAAATCCTCCGCGCCATAGGTGTCGACCCCGGCATTGACGATGAAATTGTGCCGGCCGGACGACATCTCGAAGGACAGGTAGCCGGCATGGGCGGTGCCGGATACGTCGATGGGCGGCGGCAGGCCGGTATCGGCGATGACCGTGGTCTCGCCCATCGAGAGCCGCTCGTAACCCGAATGCGGCGCATGCAGCAGCGGTGCACCGACCGTGTCGTCATGGCGCAGTATTGCCGCGATGCGGTCCTGGATGGTCGCGCCCATGCCGTTGAAGCGGGCGATGCTGCCGTCTTGATGGCGAAAGAAGCGCAGCGCCGGCAACATGCGCTCGACCGCGCCGATCAGCGCGGCAGGAGGCTGCTCGGCTTGGTTAGCATAGGTCTGGCGCAGCGGCAGCAGGTCCGACAAAAGCTCCAGTACGACGATCGGATTGCGCGAGATATGGCCGCCATCCGGGAGGATCTGGCGTTCGAGTTCTTCCGCGAGGTTGCGCGTGGCGCTGCGCAGGGTCGAAGTCGAGGCGGGCAGCGACAGCGCGGCGAAGGCGAGCGCTATGCGGGTGCGCAGCCGCGCCTTGCCGTCGGGCAATTCACGCGCCATCGACCTGAGATAGCGGATCTGCAGCGCCAGCGATTTCAGGAAGGTGCGGTAGAATGGCAGCTCCGCGCCCTGCAGCACCACGGAGGAATGCTGGAGCCAAGCGATGATGCGCTTGGCAGTCGTCGCCGGTTCCCAGGCGACACCGGAGATGCGGCCGCCATGCATGGCGATCCAGTCGGAAACCAGCGCGCGGGCGTTGGCGGCGGCAAGCTCGGTTCCGGCGGCGCGCATGTGGCGCAGCCAGCGAAAGCCGTGCAGGGATTTCTGCCAGCCGCGGTTGGCCACCTCGATCTGGAAGGGGGAGCGGCCGGCCGTCTCGACCATGTGGCCGGAAAGCGGGAAGTGGCCATAGTAGATTTCGAGCGCGATCTGCGGGTCGGCGAGGCGCAGATCGGGCGGCGCGATCAGCACACGTTCGGGCGTGCGGCCGGTGTACCGCCAGCGATAGACCGGCCCGGCGCGCAGGCGGCGGCGGGCCCTGCGCCAATACTCCCTGGCAACGAGCGCCCAGAGACGCGTCGTATTGCCTGCAGCCACTGCCAAAAAGTCACCCTCCGGACGCCCCCGTCCGAAAAGAGTCTAGATGATTCACGCTGTTGCGCGAAGGCGAAATTGCCCCGTCAGGCGGAATGTCCCCGTAGAACGGCTGCTCCAGGGCGTCGCGCCTCCAAGCTTGCGGTTCAGAACCACGCCATTTCATCCGCCCAACAAAAAAGCGAGGCCCAGCCTCGCTCTTGTTCGCCCCGCGACGATTCAACGCCGGTTGGGCTAGACCGCGTCCTGCAGTGTCGCCAACTGGCCGAGGAAGGCTTCGGCCCTGGTGCGCTCGTCGTCGCTCTTGGCGTCGGCGGCGTCCTCGCGCGCCTCCTGGATGCGGCGGGCGAGATCGTCGCGGTCGATTTCCGCGACCCGCACCGCCGATTCGGCGAGCAGCGTGCAGCCTTCCGGAAGGATGTCGGCGAAGCCGCCGAACACCACATAGCGCTCCTCACCCCCGCCGGCCGATTTCACGGTCACGACGCCAGGCTTGACCGTGGTCATCACCGGGGAGTGGTTGGCCAGAACCGTCATCTCGCCTTCCGCGCCCGGAATCACGACATGCTCGACCTGTTCCGAAACGAGCAGCCGTTCGGGGGAAACGAGTTCGAATTTGAAAGCTTCAGCCATTGCTTAGACCTTTTCCAACGTATTCAGCTTGCCCGTCGGGCGAATACTTGAGGATGGCGGCGTCATGGAAATTCTCATACGTAACCGCCACCGATTTTCCGACTGTCGAAGCCAAGCGAATACAGAACTCACCCAGGTCATCTAGATCGCTTTGACCCGAAACGTCGGTCGGGATGAAGTCCAGTTCCATTTCGCTGTCTGTCCACAAATGGCAGTTCAGACCGCTCGCTAACACGCCTATGCGCAACAACCTTTGATTATCGTGCGACAACTCACCTACAGAAGTGGGAAGGGGCTTCCTTTCACCGTCAACCAGATATTCAAATTTCCAGAATCCTGCGCCAACGGCTGCCAAAAACAACTGCCATTCAGCTGGTCCGCTGTCTGGAACAATAATGTCACGCCAAGCGCCGTCATGGGCGAAGTGTTCTTCGACCTCCGCCCATACCGGCATCACATCAAGCAGCTTCCGCGGCCAGACGCCGTGCCTTTTCGACCGCCATGTCGATGCCGCCGACCATGTAGAACGCCGCTTCCGGCAGGTGGTCGTACTCGCCGTCGACAAGGCCCTTGAAGCTCTTGATAGTCTCTTCGAGCGGCACGAGCTGGCCCGGCGAGCCGGTGAACACTTCGGCCACGAAGAAGGGCTGCGACAGGAAGCGCTCGATCTTGCGGGCGCGGGCGACCGTGATCTTGTCCTCTTCCGACAGCTCGTCCATGCCCAGAATGGCGATGATGTCCTGCAGCGACTTGTAGCGCTGCAGGATCTCCTGCACGCTGCGGGCGACCTGGTAGTGCTCCTCGCCGACGATCAGCGGGTCGAGCATGCGCGAGGTCGAGTCGAGCGGGTCGACGGCCGGGTAGATGCCCTTTTCCGAAATGGCGCGGTTGAGCACGGTCGTCGCGTCCAAGTGGGCGAACGAGGTCGCCGGCGCCGGGTCGGTCAGATCGTCGGCCGGCACGTAGATCGCCTGCACCGAGGTGATCGAGCCCTTGTGGGTGGTGGTGATGCGCTCCTGCATCTGGCCCATATCGGTCGACAGCGTCGGCTGGTAGCCCACCGCCGAGGGAATGCGGCCGAGCAGAGCCGACACTTCCGAGCCCGCCTGGGTGAAGCGGAAGATGTTGTCGACGAAGAACAGCACGTCCTGGCCCTGATCGCGGAAATGCTCGGCGATGGTCAGGCCCGACAGCGCAACGCGGGCGCGCGCTCCGGGCGGCTCGTTCATCTGGCCGAACACCAAGGCGCATTTCGAACCTTCGGTCGAGCCGTTGTTCTCATGCGGGTCCTTGTTGACGCCCGACTCGATCATCTCGTGATAGAGGTCGTTGCCTTCGCGGGTGCGCTCGCCGACGCCGGCGAACACGGAATAACCGCCATGCGCCTTGGCGACGTTGTTGATGAGTTCCTGGATAAGAACGGTCTTGCCGACGCCAGCGCCGCCGAACAGGCCGATCTTGCCGCCGCGCGCATAGGGCGCGAGCAGGTCGACGACCTTGATGCCGGTGACGAGGATCTGCGCTTCCGTCGACTGGTCGACATAGGCCGGCGCGTCCTGGTGGATGGCGCGGCGGCTGGCCGTCACGACCGGGCCGGCTTCGTCGACCGGCTCGCCGATGACGTTCATGATGCGGCCGAGCGTCTCGTCGCCGACCGGAACGGTGATCGGCGAACCCGTGTCATACACGGCCTGGCCGCGCACGAGGCCTTCCGACGTGTCCATGGCAATGCAGCGGATGGTGTTTTCACCAAGATGCTGCGCCACTTCGAGGACGAGCCGGTTATCGCCGTTCATCGTCTCCAGCGCGTTCAGGATCGGCGGCAGTTCGCCGTCGAACTGCACGTCGACGACGGCGCCGATGACCTGCGCCACGCGGCCGGCCTGGCCCTTGGCCATCATCGCAGTCGCGCCCGACTTTGCCGCCGCCGGCTTTGCAGCGGCAGCCTTTGCCGGGGCAGCCTTCGCAGCCGCGGCGGGAGCCTTCACGGCGGCTGCCTTGACAGGCGCCGCCTTCTTTGCCGCGGGGGCCTTCGCCGCCGGAGCCGCTTTCGGAGTAGCTGCTTTAGCCATGGTGATAACCTCTGTGTCCGTTCCTTGTTTCACACGAGCCCGTCCGCAAATGCCTGCGGCGTATCGGGATCATGTGGCTAGAGCGCTTCCGCGCCCGAAATGATTTCGATCAGTTCCTTGGTGATCTGCGCCTGCCGCTGGCGGTTGTAGGTGATCGTCAGCTTGTTGATCATGTCGCCGGCATTGCGCGTCGCATTGTCCATGGCGCTCATCTTGGCGCCCATCTCGCCGGCCGCGTTTTCCAGCAGCGCGCGGAAGACCTGGACGGAAATGTTGCGCGGGATGAGGTCGGAGAGGATTTCGCCTGGCTCCGGCTCGTACTCGTAGACGGCGTTGCCGCCGGCAGTTTCCGGCTCCGCGGCGGCGACTGTCGCCCCGGCGGGAATGATCTGCTGCGCGGTCGGAACCTGGCTGATCACCGACTTGAATTCGGAATAGAACAGCGTGCAGACGTCGAAGCCGCCCTCGTTGAACAGCGCGATCACCTTCTTGGCGATGGCGTCCGCATTGACGAAGCCGAGCGTCTTGACCTCTCGCAGGTCGACGCGCTCGATGATCAGCGCGCCATATTCGCGGCGAAGGATATCGTAGCCCTTTTTGCCGACGGTGATGATCTTAACCGTCTTGCCTTCGGCCAGCAGCTTGCGGATGCGGTCGCGCGCAAAACGCGCGATCTGCGAATTGAAGCCGCCGCAAAGGCCGCGCTCGGCGGTGCAGACGACCAGCAGATGTGTATCGTCGCTGCCGGTTCCCGTCATCAGGCGCGGCGCATCGCTGCCGCCGGCGCTGCCGACTGCCTGTGCGATGTTCGCCAGCACCGCGCCCATGCGCTGAGAATAAGGACGAGCGGCTTCCGCGGCTTCCTGCGCGCGGCGCAGCTTCGCCGCGGCGACCATCTGCATCGCCTTGGTGATCTTCTGCGTCGCCTTGACCGAGGCGATACGGTTGCGAAGGTCTTTTAAGGAAGCCATGCCCTATCCCGCAATCAGGCGAAGTTTTTCGCGTAGGCGTCGATATGGCTCTTCAGCTGGGCGCGCAGATCGTCCGACAGCGCCTTCTCCTTGCGGATGCCGTCGAGCACTTCCTTGCCCTCCGAGCGCATATGCGCGAGCAGCCCCTGCTCGAACTTGCCGACCTGGTTCAGGGCGAGCTTGTCGAGGTAGCCGTTGACGCCGGCGAAGATCACCGCGACCTGCTCTTCCGTCTTAAGCGGCGAGAATTGCGGCTGCTTCAGGAGTTCGGTCAGGCGTGCGCCGCGGTTCAGGAGGCGCTGCGTGGCGGCGTCGAGGTCGGAGCCGAACTGCGCGAAGGCAGCCATTTCGCGGTACTGCGCGAGTTCGCCCTTGATCGAGCCGGCGACCTGCTTCATCGCCTTGATCTGCGCCGACGAACCGACGCGCGACACCGAGAGGCCGACGTTCACGGCCGGACGGATGCCCTGGAAGAACAGGTTGGTCTCGAGGAAGATCTGGCCGTCGGTGATCGAGATCACGTTGGTCGGGATGTAGGCCGACACGTCGTTGGCCTGCGTCTCGATGACCGGCAGCGCGGTCAGCGAGCCGTTGCCGTTCTCGTCGTTGAGCTTGGCGGCGCGTTCGAGCAAGCGCGAATGCAGGTAGAAGACGTCGCCGGGATAGGCTTCGCGGCCCGGCGGGCGGCGCAGCAGCAGCGACATCTGGCGATAGGCGACGGCCTGCTTCGACAAATCGTCATAGGCGATAACCGCATGCATAGCGTTATCGCGGAAATATTCGCCCATGGCGCAGCCGGCGAAGGGCGCCAGGAACTGCATCGGCGCCGGGTCCGAAGCGGTCGCGGCAATGACGATCGAATATTCGAGCGCACCGCGCTCTTCCAGCACCTTGACGAACTGCGCGACGGTCGAGCGCTTCTGGCCGACGGCGACATAGACGCAGTAGAGTTTCTGGCTCTCGTCGTCGCCCTGGTTCAGCGGCCGCTGATTGAGGAAGGTGTCGAGAATGATCGCGGTCTTGCCGGTCTGGCGGTCGCCGATGACCAGCTCGCGCTGGCCGCGGCCGATCGGGATCAGCGCGTCGATGGCCTTGAGGCCCGTCGACATCGGCTCGTGCACCGACTTGCGCGGAATGATGCCGGGCGCCTTGACGTCGACGCGGCGACGCTCGGCGGCGTCGATCGGGCCCTTGCCGTCGATCGGGTTGCCGAGCGCGTCGACCACGCGGCCCAGCAGGCCCTTGCCGACCGGTACGTCGACGATCGAGCCGGTGCGCTTGACGGTGTCGCCTTCCTTGATATCGCGGTCGTTGCCGAAGATGACGACGCCGACATTGTCGCTTTCGAGGTTCAGCGCCATGCCGCGGATGCCGCCCGGGAATTCGACCATCTCGCCAGCCTGGACATTGTCGAGGCCATAGACGCGGGCAATGCCGTCGCCGACGGACAGGACCTGGCCGACTTCGGAGACTTCAGCCTCCTTGCCGAAATTCTTGATCTGGTCTTTCAGAATTGCGGAAATTTCCGCGGCGCGGATGTCCATCAGCCGACCTCTTTCAGTGCGAGCTTGAGCGAATTGAGTTTGGTTTTTAGCGAAGTGTCGATCTGGCGCGAGCCGATCTTGACGATGAGGCCGCCGAGCAGCGACGGGTCGACGGTGACGGCGATCGAGACGTCCTTGCCGGCAACGCCTTTGAGGGCAGTCTTGAATTCCTTCTCCTGCGCCGGGGTCAGCGCATGGGCCGAGGTCACTTCGGCCGAGACCTCGCCGCGCTCTGCGGCGGCGATCTGGCGGAATGCCCGGATCATTGCCGGCACAGCGAAGAGGCGGCGGTTCTTGGCGACGACGCGCAGGAAATTGCCGACCAGGCCGCCGATCTTCGCCTTGGCCGCAATCGCGGAAATCGCCTTGAACTGCTCGTCCGACGAAAAGACCGGGCTGCGGATCATCCGGGTCAGGTCCTCGCTTCCCCCGAGCAGCGCCTCGAAGCGGCCGAGATCGGCTTCCACGGCGGGAACCGCCTTGGCCTGGGCCGCGAGTTCATAGAGCGAACCCGCATAGCGTTCGGCAACTCCGGAGATTGGCGAGCTAGACTGTGCCACGGACCGTCTTTTCTCTTGTCTGACAGGCCGCAAGATTGTTGGCGCGAGTGTGGAACTCTGCTAAATCTTTGACCTTGCTGCAATTTCTCGACGGAGAGCCTGCGCGTGACGCGTCCCCCGAACGAAAGTCGACTGCCGTCTAGCACAGGCCTTTACCGACCGCAACACGTTGCCGGACGGGCGTTTGGGCAGTTTTGTCGCAGCCCTGTGGAGACTGCGTGATTCAGAGCATGAAGCCGAAGGCAAACCCCAGCGGCAGCGCCGCAAGTGCAAGATCGACGAGCACGAAAACCCAGTTGTAGAGGGTGTTTCCACGGTCCGACAGGATCGACACAAACCGGCCGAACGCAGTGAACAGCCAGGAGAAGCCGAGCGCCATATAAAGCAGCGGTTGCGCCAGGAGGATGCAGCACAGGCCGACGCCGAGATAAAAACCCGACATGTTGGCGCGGGCGGCCGCCACCGCCTCCGGATGCGCCTCGGTCGTCTGAAGCCGCAGCGCCTTGAACGACAGGCGCGGCGCGAACAAGAACATCAGGCCGAGCAGCACGGTGACGGCCGCCGAAGACCAGGCCAGCCACTCGCCCTGTGTAACCGGCCACGGAAACGCGAATTCCATTGTCGTCCCCTCCAGAATCGCTCGAACCGCTGCCATACTATCGATCGGCGGCGACTTCGCCAGATAGTTGAACGTCGGGAGAATCGTTATGGCTCAAAAGATTCCGGAGAGGCTGAGCTGGGCAGTTGAGCAATTGAAGATCGCCGGCGACGAGCGGCTGCTGGAAATCGGATGCGGCCGCGGCGTGGCCGTTTCGCTTATTTGCCCTCTGCTGACTTCCGGGACAATCACCGCAATCGACCGGTCGGCGATCGCCATCGACGCCGCTCTGCTCAGGAACGAAGATCACGTCGTAGCCGGCAAGGTCTCGTTCCGCCATACCGCCCTGGAGGATATGACAGGGCCGGCGCGTTCTTTCGACAAGATATTCGCCATCAACGTCAACCTGTTCTGGCTCGACGCTGCCAGAGGTCTCGACGCCGTCACGAAGCTGCTCGCACCGGACGGAACGCTCTTCTTATTCTCCGAGCCGCTGTCGTTGGCGGGGCGCAAGCAGGCGGAGGCGAAGCTCCTCGCCAATCTCGAAGCCAATCGTTTCCAGGTGCTGGAGGTGATCGAGGCGGATGCCAGCCGCTCAAGTCTGTTCGGCGTGGTGGCAAGGCCGATCGGAAACAGCGCGTAGCTTACAAAAAGCTCTGCGGGTCGATATCCACCTGCACCCGCACCGAGCCGCGCAGCTTCGGCCCGCCGGCAAGCATGGCGCGCAAAAAAACCTGCATGTCGGAGCGGCGGCCGCCCTGCACCAGGAGCCGGAAGCGGTGGCGTCCGCCGATAAGCGCTAGCGGCGCCTCGGCCGGGCCGAGCACATGGATGTCGCTTGCCGCGGGCGCTGCCCGCCTCAATTGTCTCGCATGCGCTTCGGCCTCGGCCCGCGTCGCGGCGCTGACGATGATGCCGGCCAGCCGGCCGAATGGCGGCAGCCCGGCCTTTTCGCGCTCGACGATCTCCCGTTCGTAGAATGCCTCGGAATCGCCCGACACGATCGCCCGCATCACCGGATGATCGGGCTGGAACGTCTGCAGCAGGCCAAGGCTCTTCTTACCGGTGCGGCCCGCCCGTCCGGTGACTTGGCTCAGTAGCTGAAAGGTCCGCTCGGCGGCGCGCGGATCGCCATTGGCGAGGCCGAGATCGGCGTCGACCACGCCGACCAGCGTCATGTTGGGAAAATTGTGTCCCTTGGCCACCAGTTGCGTGCCGATGACGATCTCGGCCTCGCCCTTGGCGATGGCTTCCAGTTCGAGCCGGAGCCGCTTCACCCCGCCCATGATGTCGGAGGAGAGCACGATCGTGCGAGCATCGGGAAAATGCCCGACCACTTCCTCGGCGATCCGCTCCACCCCCGGCCCGCAGGCGACCAGATGGTCGAGCGCGCCGCATTCCGGGCAGGCTTCAGGACGCTTTTCATTGTGGCCGCAATGGTGGCAGACGAGTTGTCCGCGAAAGCGGTGCTCGACCAGCCAGGCCGAGCAGTCCGGGCACTGAAAGCGGTGGCCGCAGACCCGGCAGAGCGTCAGCGGCGCATAGCCGCGCCGGTTGAGGAACAGCAGCGACTGTTCGCCCCGCGCCAGCGTCTCGCTGATATGGCCGACGAGGACTGGGGACAAAAAGCCGCCCCGCGCCGGCGGCGCGCGGCGCATGTCGATGGCCTTGATGTCGGGGAGCGCCGCCTCGGCAAAGCGCGCCGGCAGCGCGACGCGGGCGTAGCGGCCCTGGCTCGCATTGACCCGGCTTTCCACAGAGGGCGTGGCCGAGGCCAGCACCACCGGAAAATCGCCGATATGCGCCCGCACCACGGCCATGTCGCGGGCATTGTAGAAAACGCGGTCTTCCTGCTTGTAGGCGGGGTCGTGCTCCTCGTCGACGACGATCAGGCCGAGTTCCCTGAACGGCAGGAACAGCGCCGAGCGCGCGCCCGCCACCACCCTGACGCCGCCTTCCGCCACCTGCCGCCAGACCTTTTCGCGCATGCGCGGCGCGAGGTCGGAGTGCCATTCTGCGGGCTTTGCACCGAACCTGTCCTGGAATCGCTCGAGAAAAGCCTGCGTCAGCGCGATTTCCGGCAGCAGGATCAGCACCTGCCTGCCCTTTTCCAGCGCCGCCGCCACCGCCTCGAAATAGACTTCGGTCTTGCCCGAACCGGTAACACCGTCGATCAGCGTTACGCCGAATGCGCCTTTAGCGCCGGATTCGCGCAAGGACGCCGCCGCCTTCTCCTGGTCGCCAGTCAAGACGGTCGCCGCGAAACTTGGATCGGGCGCGGCCACGACCGGCCGCGGCGGGATCATCGCCGTCTCGAACACCCCTTGCGCCTTCAGCCCGTCGATGACCGTCGACGAGACCCCGGCCGCGTGCGCGAGTCCCGAGCGGGTCCAGGCCAGCCCGTCTGAGGCCATCTCCAAGACACGCGCGCGAGCCCCGGTCATCCGGTCAGGCTCCGAATCGGTCCTAACCAGTCCTTCGATCCATGGCTCCGGGTCGAAAGCCTCCGGTGCACGCAGGATCATCCGCGCCACCATTCCCGGCGGCGAAAGCGTATAGGCGGCGATCCAGTCGACGAAACGGCGCATCTCCTTGCCGATCGGCGGGCAATCGAACACCTGCTCGATCGGCCGAAGCTTCTTCGCGTCGACCGTTTCGCACGCCGAATCCCAGACGATGCCCGCCACCTGTCGCGGCCCGAGCGGCACGCGCACGATCGAGCCAGGCTCGACATGCATCCCGGCCGGCACCGCATAGGTGTAGGGCCGCTCGGCCGGCATCGGCACGAGAACGGGGACGGCAAGCAGCGGCGAATCTTGTTTCATGAGGCGTGACCTTGCCCGGACTTTCGGCTAGAGCAAAGTCCAACCCGCCAGCCGCCTTCGCGGCGCATTCCATTTGCCAGGGAGACTGCCATGAAATTTTTCGTCGACACCGCCGACGTAAAGGAAATCCGCGAGCTCAACGATCTGGGCCTGCTCGACGGCGTCACCACCAATCCGTCGCTGATCCTGAAATCCGGCGGCAATATCGCCGAGGTCACCAGGGAGATTTGCGGCATCGTCGAAGGTCCGGTCTCGGCCGAAGTCGTCGCCACCGAATACAAGGAGATGATGCGCGAAGCCGACGTGCTGTCGAAGATCGCAGACAACATCTGCATCAAAGTGCCGCTGACGCTAGACGGCCTGAAGGCCTGCAAGTCGATCCGTTCAACCGGCCGTCTGGTCAACGTCACCCTCTGCTTTTCCGCGAACCAGGCCCTGCTTGCTGCCAAGGCCGACGCCACCTTTATCTCGCCCTTCGTCGGAAGGATCGACGACACGGGTTCGGATGGAATGGAACTGATCGCCGAGATCAAGCAGATCTACGACAATTACAGTTTCCCGACCGAGATCCTCACGGCCTCCATCCGCACGGTGAATCACGTCAAGCAGGCCGCCCTCATTGGCGCGCATGTCATCACCGCGCCACCGGCCACCCTGCGCGCGCTGGTCAAGCATCCGCTCACCGACAAGGGCCTGGAAGCATTCCTCGCCGACTGGGCCAAGACCGGCCAGAAGATCGGCTAAGCGGCGGGCAGCTATAGCCGCGAAAGATCCTGGCCGATCGCGAGCTTCAGCAACTCGGCCAGTTCGCGGGCGGCGCGGTTTTCGGCGTCGCGCTGGGCCCTGAGCGCGGCGAATTCCTGCCGCGGGCGGTCGTAGGACGAGGAAATCCGTCGCGTACCGCGCGCGACCACCTCGCCCGTGCCGACTTTCGTCAGCCTGTAGGACGAGGTCATCACGATCGTTCCGGCCGACGGCCGGTCCTCACCCGTGGTCGTAGCCGCCAGCAATAAACCGGTGGCCACCTCGGTGACGCCGAGGTCGAGCGAATATTGCGGGTTTGCCGGCTGCCCCGCTCCGCCGTTCAGCATGAAGATCAGGTGATTGCGCACTTCCTGTGCATAGCGCGTCTGGACCGGCTTGATGTCGATCGACGGATACGCAGCCACGGTGGTTCCCGTTCCTCCCGGCGCCACTGTGTTCGAATAAAGCGGCCGCACCGTGCATGCCGATGCAATGGCCATAGCGGCGATACAGGCGGATAACACCGCGCCGCGCAGGAGACGGGCCGGGGCTTTGCATTCAGACGACGACATTGACGATCCTCTGCGGCACGACGATCACTTTTCGCGGGCTTTTGCCCTCGAGCGCCTTCTGCACGAAATCGAGTGCGAGCGCTGCCTTTTCGACGGCACCTTGATCTGCGTCGCGGGCGATTGTCAAATCGCCGCGCTTCTTGCCGTTGACCTGCACCGGATAGGTGATTTCGCTGTCGACGACGAGCGCCGGATCGAAATCCGGCCAGCGGCGATTCGCCACGAACCCCTCGCCGCCGAGTGCGGCCCAGGACTCTTCGGCCAGATGCGGCATCATCGGCGCAATCATCACGATCAGTATATCCACGGCTTCGCGCGCGGCCGAACGCAACTCGGGCGAGGCCTTGCCGGCGGCGACCGCGGCGAACGGCGCCTGCATCGCATTCACCAGTTCGTAGATACGCGCCACCGCCTTGTTGAAGCCGAGTCTGCCTATATCCTCGCCCACTGCTTTCAGCGCCTTGTGCGCGGCCTTCGACAAGGCGCCCGCCTCGCCATCGCTGGCTGCCTGCGGCGCAATACCCGAGAGCTCGGCGGACGTCTCCGAAATCAGTCGCCAGACGCGCTGCACGAAGCGGTGCGCGCCTTCCACGCCGGCCTCCGTCCAGATCACGTCGCGTTCCGGCGGCGAATCCGACAGCATGAACCAGCGCGCCGTGTCGGCGCCGTAGCTGGCAATGATGTCGTCGGGATCGACAACGTTCTTCTTCGACTTCGACATCTTCTCGATCGAGCCGATCTCGATCTCCTCCCCCGTCGCAAGCAGCGTCGCGCGGCGCTTTCCGTCCGTCTCCTCGACCTTGACCTCGGCCGGCTGCACCCAGCCCTTCGGGCCCTTGTAGGTCTCGTGAACCACCATGCCCTGGGTGAACATGCCCTCGAACGGCTCCTTCACCTCGTTCAAATGACCGGTGACCTGCATCGCCCGCGCAAAAAACCGCGAGTAGAGCAGGTGCAGGATCGCGTGCTCGATGCCGCCGATATACTGGTTGACCGGCAGCCAGCCCTGCGGACCGTCGGCGTATTTCGGCGTCGTCGGGCTCTGTTCGTTCCACGGATCGGTGAAGCGCGCGAAGTACCAGGACGAATCGACGAAGGTATCCATCGTGTCGGTGTCGCGCCGTGCCGGCTTGCCGCAGTTCGGACAGTCGACGTGCTTCCACGTCGGATGGTGGTCGAGCGGGTTGCCAGGCTTGTCGAAGCTGACTTCGGTCGGCAGCAGCACCGGCAAATCCTTGTCCGGCGTCGGCACCGAGCCGCAATCGTCGCAATGGACGACCGGGATCGGGCAGCCCCAATAGCGCTGCCGCGAGATCAGCCAGTCGCGCAGCCGGAACTGCACCTTGCGCTCGGCTTGCGGGCGGTTGCCGACGGTCACGCCGGAGAGCCGCATCGCGACCTCGTCGAAAGCCTGTTTCGGAGTCATGCCGTCGAGGAAGCGCGAATTGATCATCACGCCGTCGTCGACATAGGCTTCGTCGATGATCTGGAAGGTTTTCGCGTCCGCACCTTCCGGCATCACCACCGGTACCACCGGCAGGCCGTATTTGTTGGCGAAGTCGAGGTCTCGCTGGTCGCCCGACGGGCAGCCGAAGATGGCGCCCGTGCCGTAATCCATCAGCACGAAATTCGCGACATAGACCGGCAGCGTCCAGCTTTCGTCGAATGGGTGGACGACGCGGATGCCCGTGTCAAACCCCTTCTTCTCCGCCGTCTCGAGCGTGGCGGCCGACGTGCCCATGCGGTGAACTTCGTCGATGAATTTTGCCAGCGCCGGGTTGGTCTCCGCAGCCTTGCGGGCCAGCGGATGGTCGGCAGCGACCGCCATAAAGGAGGCGCCGAAAATCGTGTCCGGACGTGTCGTATAGACCTCGAGTTCGGTCTCGCCTTCGGGCGCGCTTTCCTTCGCCAGCTTCCAGCGGACCAGCATGCCTTCCGAGCGGCCGATCCAGTTCGACTGCATGATCCGCACTTTTTCCGGCCATTTGTCGAGCGTGTCGAGGCTGTCGAGCAGTTCCTGCGACATCGACGTGATCTTGAAGAACCATTGCGTCAGGTCGCGCTGTTCTACCAGGGCGCCGGAGCGCCAGCCGCGGCCGTCGATCACCTGCTCATTGGCGAGCACGGTCATGTCTTCCGGATCCCAGTTGACTTTAGCCGACTTGCGCTCGACCAGTCCGGCGCGCCAGAAATCCAGGAACATCTTCTGCTCGTGGCGGTAATAGCTCGGGTCGCAGGTGGCGATCTCGCGGGCCCAGTCGAGCGACAGGCCCATCGTCTTCAACTGGCCCTTCATCGTCTCGATGTTGGCGTAGGTCCAGTCGCGCGGATTGACCTTGTTGTCGCGCGCGGCGTTCTCGGCCGGCAGGCCGAAAGCGTCCCAGCCCATCGGATGCAGCACATTGTAGCCCATGGCGCGGCGCCAGCGGGCGACTACGTCGCCCATCGCGTAGTTGCGGACATGGCCCATATGGATGCGCCCGGACGGATACGGGAACATTTCGAGCACATAGTATTTCGGGCGCGGATCGTCGTTCTGCGTCTCGAACAGCTTTTCGTCGTCCCAGGCCTTTTGCCATTTGGGTTCGGACGCGCGCGGATTGTATCGTTCGGTTGCCATGACCGGTTTTTCACTTAAAAGACGTGCGGATTGACGGACGGGCGGACCTTCACCACGGTTTGCCGGACCCGTCAACACCATGGCCCGCCGCGGCGGCGGACGACAACCGGGATATATGGATATGACGGATGCGGTCGAACAGCTTGCCGCGGTGCAGACGAAAATCGCTGCAGCCGAACGGCAGGCCGGACGCGAGCCGGATTCGGTCACCCTGGTTGCGGTGTCGAAAACCTTCGACGCGACAGCAATCCGCCCGGTGCTCGTGGCTGGCCAACGCGTATTCGGCGAGAACCGGGTGCAGGAAGCGCAGGGCAAGTGGCCTGCGCTGATGGCCGAATTCCCCGATGTCGAGCTTCATCTCATCGGCCCGCTCCAGTCGAACAAGGCGAAGGAGGCCGTGGCGCTGTTCGACGTGATCGAATCGGTCGACCGCGAGAAGATTGCGGCCGCGCTCGCCGCTGAAATCCGCAAGCAGGGCAGCGCGCCGCGGCTTTATGTCCAGGTCAACACCGGCTCAGAGCCGCAGAAGGCAGGTATCGAACCGCGCGAGGCAGTCGCCTTCGTCAAGCGCTGCCGCGATGTTCACGGTCTCGCCATCGAAGGGCTGATGTGCATCCCGCCGCTCGAAGAAAATCCCGGTCCGCATTTCGCCCTACTTGAAAAACTCGCACGCGAGGCCGACCTAGAAAAGCTTTCCATGGGCATGTCCGGCGACTATGAACTCGCCATTGCCTTCGGCTCGACACATGTGCGGGTAGGATCGGCGATCTTCGGAAGCCGCTGATCGCCTGCCGCGCTCTGCGGCCGGTATCGTTTCCTCAGTCAGGTCTTCAAGTAGTGAATGTTAGAGATTACCGGCCGGATATTGACGGCCTCAGGGCGATTGCCGTTCTCAGCGTGGTCCTGTTCCATTTCGGTTGGGGCCAATTTTCCGGCGGCTTCATCGGCGTCGATGTCTTCTTCGTCATCAGCGGATACCTGATCACCAGGCTGATCACCGGCGAAGTCGCCTCCACCGGCGCCTTCCATTTCCGACGTTTTTACGTGAGGCGAATGCGCCGGCTGTTTCCGGCATTGGCCGTCGTGCTTCTGCTCAGCGCAATCGCCGCCGCGTTCATCTTCTCGCCGGAGCACCTCAAGCGGTTCAGCCGAGAGTTGATGACGGCGGCGCTGTCCGTATCGAACATCTTCTTCTTCACCGTCAGCGGTTATTTCGACGTTGCGAAGAAATTCCAGGCGCTGCTCCATACCTGGTCGCTCGGCGTCGAAGAGCAGTTCTATCTCGTCTGGCCGGTTCTCATTGTATGGGCGATGCGGTCCGGGCGCCGGATCCTGCCGGCGGCCCTCATGGCGGCGGCCATTGCGAGCCTTTACTACGCACAAACGCTCGATGACCGGTCGGCCGCCTTTTTTCTCACGCCGTTCCGCATCTTTGAGTTCGCCATCGGCGCCAGCCTCGTCTGGCTGATAAAAGTCCAGCCCGTGAACAAACTTCTGTTGGAGCCGATCCTGCTCTGTGGACTCGGCATGATCGGGTACGCGGTCTTCGCCTATTCGTCGGAAACGCATCTCCCCGGGCTACTGACGCTGCCGCCGACGGTCGGCGCCGCGCTCGCGATCTATGCCGGCCGCGCCCGCTATACCGGACTGCTCCTGCGGAATCCGCTATCGGTTTGGGTCGGCAAGATCAGCTACTCGCTCTACCTCGTTCACTGGCCGCTGGTTATATTTCCTGCATACATCACTGGCGAGCCGTTTACCGCCATCGAGCGGGTCGGCCTTCTCGCCGTCTCGATCGCGCTTGCCGCCTTGATCCACTACGGCGTCGAACAGCCGCTGCGGCGGCCGCGGGCCCAGGCCGACGGTGGCAATGTCCGATTCATGAAGGGCCTCGCGGCTACCACCTTGCTGCTCCTGGTTTTTGGAGCGAGCGTCGTTCTGGGCCAGGGATGGGCTTGGAGACTGTCGCCGGATGCGGCCAAACTGCTGGCCAGCACCACCCGCGAAATTGAAATGCAAGGCGAATGCCAATACGAGATCAGAGGATCGAACGAGGCCTTCCAACAGAAATTCAACGACTGTGCTGCCAAAGCTGGAAAGGCTGTGCTCATCGTCGGCGATAGCCATGCCAGCGATCTGTTCAACGCGCTTGCCCACAACGGCGCCCGGCGCCACGTCGTCGGCGTGGCGGATGGTGGCTGCCGGCCGATCGGGCCGGAGGCCTGCCGGTACGACGAATTCGGCGCCTTCATCGCCGCCAACAGGGACAAACTCGCCGGCGTACTGTTTGTTCAGATGGGGGGGTATTTTCTGACCGATTTGAGACATCTGCCGGTCGATACCGACGGAATCGACGAGACCATCGATTATCTGACCAGATTCGCGCAGCCCGGCATCCCCTTGCTCTGGGTCGGGCCGCAATGGGAGCCGTATTACGAGGTCAACCAGTTCGTCGCGACAATGCCGACAGTTGAGCGGCCGGACTATCTGCGCAACAGCGCCGTGCATATCGCCGACGTCGATGCGGCCATCGAAGCAGTCGTCAGGCGCCGCGAATCGCCGGTCGACTACGTGTCGCGAACCGGGATCCTCGGCCCGCTCACCGCCGATCAGTTCGTCATTGATGGCGAATACACCTATTCCGACACGGACCACTGGTCCGCCAAGGGCGAGGAGGTGTTCGGAAGACGCCTTCTTGCCGGCAGCGCCAGGCTGCGCGAGATGTTCGGATTGCGCGAAGACCGGGAGACCGCGCCGGACACATGACGCGCCAGTCCATCGCCCATCAGTTCAGCACGAACTCCCCGTCCACCTTGCGCCACTCGTTGGGCGCGATCAGCTTCTGGTGCGTATAGGTCACCGAATGCAGAGGACCGTCGAGTTTCGCCCGCCAGAAGTCGATGAACTTCACCAGCACCGGAAACTTCGGCGCGATGTCGTATTCCTGCCAGATGAATGTCTGCAGCAGGTGCGGATGGTCGGGCAGATGGTAAAGGAACTGTGCGGTGGTCAGTCCGTACCCATTCAGCATCAGTTCCGTTTCCGAAATGTCACGCATGCGTTCGAGCCTTTCAGACAATCCTCCACCGCCAGAGTGTGCGGCGCGATGGTTAACCGTCTATTGATAACGCAATCTATCCGATCGGGTTTCATGCGCAAAATCAAATGCTTGGCAGCATCCGGCCGTGAGTGCTGACAGTGCCGCGGCGGCGCGGGTGCGGCACGCTGCCGCGCAAATCCAAAGGTCTAATATTGTGGCGGGCGGCCAAATGATAATAAATGCCCGCGAATCCGCCCTTGCAGCGGAAATTCCGGCAGTGTCGAGGGCCGGACTTCAATTGGGGAGGGAGACAGAAATGTCCGAGGTAAAGATCCATCGCGTCAAGCCGGAGTGGAAGAAGAACGCGCTCATCGACAACGAGACCTACCAGAAATGGTACGCCGAGAGCGTCAGGAGCCCGGACAAATTCTGGGCCAAGCACGGCAAGCGCATCGACTGGTTCAAGCCCTACACCAAGGTCAAGAACACCTCCTTCACCGGCAAGGTGTCGATCAAATGGTTCGAGGACGGGCTGACCAACGTCTCGTACAATTGCATCGACCGCCATCTGAAGAAGCGCGGCAACCAGACCGCGATCATCTGGGAGGGCGACAATCCGTATGATGACAAGAAGATCACCTACAACGAGTTGCATGAGCATGTCTGCCGCCTCGCCAATGTGCTGAAGAAGCACGGCGTCAGGAAGGGCGACCGCGTCACCATCTACATGCCGATGATCCCCGAAGCGGCCTATGCGATGCTCGCCTGCACCCGCATCGGCGCGGTCCATTCGGTCGTCTTCGGAGGCTTTTCACCGGATTCGCTCGCCGGCCGCATCGTCGATTGCAAATCGACTTTCGTCATCACCGCCGACGAGGGGCTGCGCGGCGGCAAGCCGATCCCGCTCAAGGACAACACCGACAAGGCGATCGCGATCGCCGCGAAGGGCAAGGTGAAGGTCGATAAGGTGCTGGTGGTGCGCCGCACCGGTGGCAAGACCGGATGGGTGGAAGGCCGCGACGTCTGGTATCACGACGAGGTGGCCTCGGTGAAGCCGGACTGCAAGCCCGAGAAGATGAAAGCCGAGGATCCGCTCTTCATCCTCTACACGTCAGGTTCGACAGGCAAGCCCAAGGGCGTCCTGCATACCACCGGCGGCTATCTCGTCTATGTCTCGATGACGCACCAGTATGTCTTCGACTACCATGACGGCGACATATACTGGTGCACGGCCGATGTCGGCTGGGTCACCGGCCACAGCTATATCGTCTATGGCCCGCTCGCCAACGGCGCCACCACGCTGATGTTCGAGGGCGTGCCCAATTATCCGTCGGCATCGCGTTTCTGGGAGGTCATCGACAAGCACAAGGTCAACATCTTCTACACGGCGCCGACCGCGATCCGCGCACTGATGGGCGCGGGCGACAGCCATGTGAAGAAGACCTCGCGCAAATCGCTGCGGGTGCTCGGCACGGTTGGCGAGCCGATCAATCCGGAAGCCTGGGAATGGTATTTCCAAGTCGTCGGCGACAAGAAGGTGCCGATCGTCGACACCTGGTGGCAGACCGAGACCGGCGGCATTCTGATCACGCCGCTGCCTGGCGCGACCGACCTGAAAGCCGGTTCGGCGACGCGGCCGTTCTTCGGCGTGCAGCCTGAACTCGTCGACAATGACGGCAAGGTCATCGAAGGCGCGGGTGACGGCAATCTTTGCATCACCGATGCCTGGCCGGGCATGATGCGAACCGTCTATGGCGATCACGACCGTTTCGTGAAGACCTACTTCTCAACCTACAAGGGCAAATACTTCACCGGCGACGGCTGTCGGCGCGACGGGGATGGCTATTACTGGATCACAGGCCGCGTCGACGACGTGATCAACGTCTCTGGCCATCGCATGGGCACCGCCGAAGTGGAGTCGGCGCTGGTCAGCCACGACAAGGTTTCGGAGGCCGCCGTCGTTGGCTACCCGCACGATATCAAGGGCCAGGGCATCTACTGCTACGTCACCTTGATGGCCGGCGAACAATGGTCGGACGACCTCCGCAAGGAGCTTATCTCCCATGTCCGAAAGGAGATCGGCGCCATCGCCTCGCCCGACAAGATCCAGTTCGCGCCCGGCCTGCCGAAAACCCGGTCGGGCAAGATCATGCGGCGCATCCTGCGCAAGATCGCCGAGGATGACTTTGGCGCATTGGGCGATACCTCGACGCTAGCCGACCCTGCCGTCGTCGACGATCTCATCGCCAACCGGCAGAACAAGAGGGCCGAAGCGAAAGCATAAAAGCTGCACAACCAAAGAGAGAGTTGCATTGACGATTGCAACTTTCACTTGCTTTAGCTAAGTCTGTGGGGCCGACTCGATCGGCGCCACAAACTGCGCGGGGAGCAAGCGATGAAGTATCGGAAGCGGAAGGGGAAAGACACCTGGCATTTCTGCACGAACTGCTCGAACTGGCCGGTCAGCGACTACGACGAGCGTGATGGCAAGCCTACCTATGGCGAGTACTGTAATGAGTGCTTGTCAAAGGACGCGAACGGCACCTGCGCCAAAAAGCAGTAACGCCGTTGGATTCAGATACTTATCTATATAGATCGGCCCGGGTCGGCGGCAGCCCGCTCGGGCCGCGCGCCCGCCTCGTCGCCACGGTCTGATAGATCAGCACCGAGCCGCCGTCGAAGCCGAGCGAGCAGCCGGTGAGATAGAGCAGCCACAGCCTGGCCTTCGCCTCGCCAACCTCGGCGATAGCCTCGTCGAAACGGGCGTGCAGCCGCTCCGCCCACAACCGGCACGTGCGCGCATAATGCTCGCGCAAATTCTCGACATCGTGGACCTCGAAGCCATAGGCCTCCAGGTTTTCCACCGTCATGCCGATGTGATCGACCTCGCCGCCGGGGAAGATGTACTTGATCAGCGCCTTGTAGCTCGGCGCCTTGCGCTTCCATGCCTTGCGGTCGCGCTTCATGCGCCTTGTGATCGCATGGTGCAGATAGATGCCGCCGGGTTTGAGCAGCCGGCGGACGTCCAGGAAATAGGCTTCGTGATTGGCGAGGCCGAGATGCTCGAACATGCCGATCGACGAGATCTTGTCGAATTTCCCCGTCAGCTCGGAATAGGGCTTCACCTCTATGGTGATCCGGTCCTCCAGCCCTTCGGCGCGGATACGCTCGCGGGCAAGCGCTGTCTGCGCCTCCGACAGCGAAACGCCATGGCCGGTGACGCCGTAATGCTTGGCGGCGTGGATCAGCATGGCGCCCCAGCCGCAGCCTATGTCGAGCAGCGTCTCGCCGGGCTTCAGCCGCAGCTTGCGGCAGATATGGTCGAGTTTGTCGGCCTGCGCCTGGTCGATGCCGTTGGCGAAATCCTTGAAGTAGCCGCAGCTATAGACCATGCGCTCGTCGAGGAAGAGCCGGTAGAAGGCGTTCGAAATATCATAGTGATGGGTGATCGCCTCCTTGTTGGAGCCGCTGACGAACGGATTGCGCCCGGCAAGCCGGTCGAGCGCCGCGTCACGCCCGCTCGAAAGCAGGAGCGCCGGCAGATCGCGCAGCAATTGCAGTTTTGGAAGCTGGCGCAGCCTGGCCTTGAGCTTCCCCTGCGGCCGGCGATCGACGATGTCGAACAGCGATCCGTTCTCGACATCGATGGCCTTGGAAATCCAGAGTTCGATCAGCGTATCAAAGACCGGACGCCGCAAGACGCGGCCGACCATACCGCTGTCGTTGATGGCCACCACCGGCCCGTCGGCGGGCCCGAGGCGCTCGCCGTTCCACAGCCGCACCGCGAAGTCCGGCTTAACCTCGTCAAGCACGGTCCGGATGATCCGGGCTGCCCTGTCTGCGCTGTCCATCCTCTGTCGCCGGATCGGGAATCCGGCGTCCCCCTTGGCAGGGACATGATGGCTGCTACGGACCGCCGCCACAACGGCTTTGTTGCATCCGGGGCACGCCGCTCGCGAATTTTCTCCTCGCACTTGCCATTTCAAAACGAACACCCCATCCTTGGAGTGTGTTCAACAAATCGAAAGGAGGTGATCCGATGTCGAGTGATTTCGTTTTCCAGAACGTGGCCTCTGCGGATTGCCCTTTCGGGAAGCAGCCTTCCCGCTAACGGCGCAAGCTGCGCGGCTGGTGGTCCCTTGAGGATCACGGCCAAGGGCCGCGCCACGGACGGAAACACGGAAGGCCGCCTGCTTCGAAAGAAGCGGCGGCCTTTTCCTTTCCCGGAAGCAGCAGGCTATTTGGTCAGCGCCAGCCATTCTATGTTCTTGATGATCGCGTCGAAGGCTTCGCTGAGCGCCTCGCCGTCAGCGGCTTCGTAGTAATGCTGGACCGAAGACGTGTCTTCGGAAGCGCAATCTTTCATCACCTGCTTTGCGTTTGCCTGGTTCAGCATGAAGCCGATTGTGAAGATCTCGATCTTGTCGTCCTTTTTCATAGCCTCGCATAGCTTCTCGGCCTTGCTGCGCGACTTGGCCGGCTGTTCGCGAACCTTTGCATCCTCGGCGACATTCGCAAATGCAGTGTTGAATACCCCATCCGTCATCAGGATGGCGATCTTGGCGACCTTCTTCTCGTCATGGACCTTCGGGTCGGATCCTTTCGGCAGGTAGTTGGCCCAGTTGTTGGACAGCAGATAACGCGTCCACTGTATGCCGATATGGCCGGCCGTATGTCCCTCCGCCTTGAATGCGCCGATCGTGCCGAGAAGTGTGTCCGCATCGGCCGTAAGCGGCTGCAGTTCGACCTCGGGGCAGAACTTCAGCCGAACGTCGCGATTGACCATGGCCACGGCCGGGCTGGCCGCAGTGAACTGGTGCGCGCCTTTCCGTTCGGTCGCGCATTTGTCGGCCCGCCCGGAAACAGCGGCCAAATGGACGCCCGTATAAGCAGGCGGCTCACCAGTGGTGAATGTCTTCTCGTAATGGACATACTCCGACAGAGACCCGGTGTTGACCGCGTCGGAATAGGGCACGATCGCGACCCTGATGCGCGGGTTGTCCGGATCCTGGCCATCCAGCAGTCTTTCCACCGCATCCTCGGCGGCATCCTGAAGGTCGCCTATCTTGTCCGACCACCAGTTCGCCTCCATAGACTTGGTCACGTCCAGCATCATCGCCACTTCGATCGTCTTGTCGGAATAGACGGCGGCCGAACTGATCGAAACGCGCGGGTCCTTGGTCGAGAATATCGGAAACGCCAGGTTCACATTGGCGTAGGCCGTCGCCTCGATGGTTTTCGCCGTGCGGTCGATCACCAGTCTGTCCAGCACGAACCGGTCCGTTGTCGCGAATTTGGGATCGCTGTTGGCGTGGAGGAACGCCTCGACCATCTTGCGAGCCTCCTCCTCCTCGATGGCTCCTGTCGTCAGGTCGCGCGCCGTCGAGGTCACGGCGGAATCGAGCGCGTTGCGCAGGCTGGATTTGAGCTGATAGGACTGCGCGACGTTGACGCCATAGCCCACCGACAGCATCAGCATCGAAGCGACCACACCCGTCAGCACCGCGAAATTGCCGCTTCGGTCGTTGGCCAGATTGCCGGCAAGCTGTTTCGTTTTCTCGAAAATCCGCATCGTTCCTGTCTCCACCTATGCCGACAAGGCCACCTGACCAAAGCAGTGCAGGAATCCGGCCGGATATTCGCAGGAATCGCGCTTAGCTTGACTGCGAAGCGTATACCTCTGTTTTAAAAACACTTTCCTGATCGGGGTGGTAAACCGGCGGTTAATGCGCGGACCGGCTTTTCACCCTCGCACACGCTCATGAGATGGAGGTCGAAACACGCCGGAAGGCATGTGCCATAGCAGGACAGGGTCCCTGTGCCATTCCGGTTCAGCCGCACCAGCTTTGCCGCTTGCCGCCCCGATATGGGCGCACGATGTCGCGCGCGAGCATGATTTCGGAAACGGCGGCGCCGTCCGGCGTCGCGACATCGGCCAGCACGCGGCCGTAATATTTCGCACCGCCAATGTTGGAGATAAACACAATGCCGGTCCCCAGCAATTCCGTCAACACCTCACGGGCGTGCAGGGCGGCGAGGCGCTCGCGCTCGCAACGGCTCTTCACCTCCGGCGCGTCGATCCCCCGCACCCGGATGTTCACGCGTACCGAGTGCCCCGGCCAGACATGCGCCTCGGTAAGGAACGTGTCGCCGTCGATGATCTCGATGACGGTGGCTTCGACCGGACCCTTGAAGCGTTTGGCGGCTTCGGCCGATGCAGCGGGCGAGAGGAGGAATGCAGCCGCGAGCATGGCCCATAAGAACCACGTCGGAGATGGGAATGGCGTCGGCGAATCCATGACAAGGCATTTATTCCTATTTTCGGGAACAATGCAATGCCTGGCGGAGGATCAGGCGATCATATGGGCGCCGACGGTGCGGTCGACGCCGTGATAAGGCGGCTTGGCGGGGTGGCTCTCCTGCTCGTAGGTCCAGACCTTGAAGGTGGTCAGGCTGTGCGGTCCGAAACTGTGCAGCAACGGCACATCGGTCGCGTCGCGGCCGCGCGCCACCACGACGCGCCCGATGCGCGGCACGTTGTGGCGGGCGTCGAACGTATACCATTTGCCACCCAGGAACGCCTCAAACCAGGCATTGAAATCCATCGGCGCCGGGTCCGGCGGCACGCCGATATCGCCCAGATAGCCGTTCACGTAGCGGGCCGGGATGTTCATGCAGCGGCAGAGCGTGATCGCCAGATGCGCGAAATCGCGGCAGACGCCGACCCGCTCCTCATGCGCCTGGGCGGCCGTACGGGTGTGGCGCGCATAGCCGTAGCCGAAGGAGAGCCGGTCGTGAACATAGTCGGCGATCGCCTGCACCCTCGCCCAACCCGCCGGCGTCTGGCCGAACAGGTTCCACGCCAGATTGCCCAGATGGTCGGTCTCGCAATAACGGCTGGCGAGCAGGGAGCCGATCACGTCGTCCGGAAGTTCCTCGATGGGCGTCTCGCCGGCTTGCAGGTTGGTTTCGTCGGGCTCGCCGCTGTCCTCGATCACCGCATCGTAGAGAATGCGAAAGCCGCCCGCCGGCGCCAGGAACCGCCTGCAGCTGTTGCCGTAGCGATCCTCGTAGACATGGCTCGGCGTCGACGGCGAGGTCAGCACGCGGGTCTGCCGCTTAATATCCTTCTGCCGGTCCTTGTGGATCTCCAATACCGAGATGACAGGCGTCGGCTGCGGGCATTCGATCGCGATTTCGTAGCCGAGTCTGATGAGCATCTGTGCAACCCCGCGGAGAGGAGAAAGGACATTCGGCGCTCAACGCGTCGTGTCATTTCTTGTTCCGCAAAAGCCGCCGGCCGGTGCGGCCGGAAGCAGCGCCTGCGGGGCGGCCGGACGCAGCCTCAAAAATCGCTGGTCAGGCCCTTTATTTCCCAGTCGCCATAGCGGCCGGGCTCGTGGCCGCCGCGCCCGCCTACCTCCTTGGGCAGCGCCGCCTCGCGGTCGCGATATGCCTTGCGCCGTTCTTCCGCCTCCTTGAGCGCGCGTTCGGCAGCCGGGCTCAGCCGCTTGGCAACCTTGGGGGCTTCGTCAGCGTTGACTGGTCTGGACATCGGCGCTCCTGGAAGACGATTGAAACCGGGGGTCTGGCTTACCATCATATAGTCGGGCCGAAGCTGCGGTTCGAGCCTTCCTCGCAGCCGGCCATCATGGAGTCGACGATGAACATGATACGCACTGCAATGCTGCTGGCCTTCATGACCGCGCTCTTCATGGGCGTTGGCTACCTGATCGGTGGCGGCAGCGGCATGATGATCGCTTTCGTCATCGCTGCGGGCATGAACCTGTTCAGCTACTGGAACGCGGACAAGATGGTGCTCAGGATGCACCACGCGGTGGAGGTCGACGAGCGCAACGCGCCTGAATATTACGGCATCGTCCGCGATCTCGCCGCCAGCGCCGGCCTGCCGATGCCGAAGGTCTACCTGATCGACAATCCGCAGCCCAACGCCTTCGCCACCGGCCGAAACCCACAAAACGCGGCAGTGGCGGCCACGACCGGCCTGCTGCAGCGCCTTTCCCATGAAGAAGTGGCTGCGGTCATGGCGCACGAACTCGCCCATGTGCAGAACCGTGACACGCTGACCATGACGATCACCGCGACGCTCGCCGGCGCCATCTCCATGCTCGGCAATTTCGCCTTCTTCTTCGGCGGAAACCGCGACAACAACAATCCGCTCGGCATTGTCGGCGTGCTGGTGGCGATGATCGTAGCGCCGCTGGCTGCCGCTCTGGTGCAGATGGCGATCAGCCGCACGCGCGAATATTCGGCAGACCGACGCGGCGCCGAGATCTGCGGCAATCCGCTCTGGCTCGCATCCGCCCTTGACAAGATCGCCCGTAACGCCGAACGCATCCACAATCCGGACGCCGAGCGCAATCCGGCGACGGCGCATCTTTTCATCATCAATCCCCTTTCCGGCGAGCGCATGGACAATCTCTTCTCGACCCACCCCGCCACCGAGAACCGCATCGCCGCGCTGGAAGCGATGTCGCGCGAAGGCGTCGGCCGCGCGGCACAGCCGAGCGTCGAGCCTCCGAAGGCCAATCCGTGGGGACGCAACCCGACCGGGCCTAAGGGCCCGTGGTCGTGACGGACGAGAAAGGCCTGCACCGCAGCCGCAGATCGCCCGAAAGAGCAGCACCAGCCCGCGGCGCCGATGTCGCCGGCCTCGCCGCCCGCAAGGCGGCCGCGAAGCTCCTCGCGGCTGTCGTCGACGCGAAGACCTCGGCCGACGGGCTGACCGACCACGAACACGGCCATCCGCAATACCGGGCGCTCGACATGCGCGACCGCTCGCTGGTGCGGGCGATCCTCGTCACCGCGCTGCGCTTCCGCCGCACCATCGACAATCTGATCTCGGCCCGGCTGGAAAAGCCGCTACCCGCCAATGCCACGGCGCTTTCGCACCTGTTGCATGTGGCGGCCGCGCAAATCCTGTTCCTCGACATACCGGACAGCGCCGCGGTGGATCTCGCCGTCACCCACGCCAAATCCGATTCGCGCACCGCGCGTTTTTCCGGCCTTGTCAATGGCGTGCTGCGCTCGCTGGCACGCGGCAAGGCAGAGGAACTGCCGGTCATGCTGGTCGACACGCAGGACGCGCCGGAATGGTTCCGCAGCCGGCTCATCTCCGCCTATGGCGCCGACACGGCGAAAGAGATCCTCGCCGCGCACCGCGTCGAGGCGCCGGTCGATTTCACCGTCAAATCCGATCCCGAGCGCTGGGCCGCCGAACTCGGCGGCATCGTCCTACCGACGGGCTCGGTGCGCATCGCGCGGCTTGCCGCGCCGGTCGCCGAACTGCCCGGCTATTCCGAAGGCGAATGGTGGGTCCAGGATGCCGCCGCCAGTCTGCCGGCGCGCCTGTTCGGCGGCATCGCGGGCCAGCGGGTCGCCGATTTGTGCGCAGCGCCCGGCGGCAAGACCGCGCAGTTGGCGGCGGCCGGCGCGCGCGTCACCGCCATAGACAGTTCGAAGAACCGCCTGGTCCGGCTAGAATCCAACCTTCAGCGCCTCGGCCTGGCAGCGACAATCATCCAGGCCGACATTTTGCAGTTCGAGCCGGAACAGCTTTTCGACGCCGCGCTGCTCGACGCGCCCTGTTCCTCGACCGGCACGGTGCGCCGCCATCCGGACGTGCCATGGACCAAATCGCCGGCTGACATCGAGAAGCTCGCGGATCTCCAGCGCCGCATGCTCGAACGGGCGATCGGATTCGTGAAGCCTGGCGGTCGCATCGTCTTCTCCAATTGCTCGCTTGATCCACTGGAGGGCGAGACGCTCGTCGCCGCATTCCTCGAAGCGGCTCCCGGCGTCGCCGCCGATCCAATTCTGCCCGGCGAGTTTCCCGATCTCGACCCGTTTCTGACTCCGGATGGCGCGCTGCGCACCACTCCCGCCGACATGGCGCTCGGCGACCCCGCCATTTCCGGGATGGACGGCTTCTTCGCCGCGCGCCTGCGCCGCGTCGGCTAAAGCATTGAAAATCGGAGTCGAGAGGATTTCGATTTTGATTCACCTTTTGTCGGGGTGAATCAAAGGCAAGAGCTATTCATCCAATTGCCGTGATCGGCGGTGGTCTGCATTGCGGGGTGGGGCCGCATTTCGCAGGACGCCGTGTAGCGCGACCGAGTTCAAAAGTGCCGTTGTGGGAAAAGAGCGAGGCCGGGCTCGCTTTTTAATTGGGCGGATGAAAGAACTTGGTTCTGAACCACAGGGTCTGGACGAATGCCGAATGAGACAACATCGCGATCATGGTGGTCGACCGCGCTCGTCTCCTATTTTTTTGGCCCGTTTGGCGGGTTTTTATGGATAGGCCGAGGTGCGCTGGCGGTTGTTGCATTGGCCGTTATCTCCTTGGCGGGCTTGTATGTGAGTTACATAGGCTTGCCCATACTTCCTGGTCTGGATTTGGACGTTCAATCCGTGGTGGGATTGTCCAACATCGGCATCGGCATTCTCTCCGCGTTCATCGTCGTTCCGCTTGCAAGACGATCCAAACCAAACAAGTGGTATTCGCACGGGCTGTCCGTGCTCGTTTTGGCCGGAGCTGTGACGCTGTTAGGGGCGCTTGTGATCCGCTCGTTCCTGGTTCAGCCATTCTCGATCCCGGCCGGAAACATGCAGCCGACGCTTATGGAGGGCGATCACCTCTTCGCCTCCAAACTGGCATACGGCTATAGCCGCCACAGCGTGCCTTTCGGACTGATGCCGATCCAAGGACGCATCTTCGGCAAGGAGCCGGAGAGGGGCGATATCGTTGTTTTCAAATCCCCTCAGGACTTGAGCATCGACTACGTCAAAAGGGCGGTCGGCCTTCCGGGCGAGAAAATTCAGATGACCGGCGGCGTACTCCATATCAATGACGTGCCGGTCCTGCTTGAGGAGATTGGCCCCTACACAGCGATCGAGACTGGAGGAAACTCTGCAGGATTACAGCGAGAGACACTGCCGAATGGCGTCTCATATGAGGTCATAAACCTCACCGACGGGTCTCTTGGCGACGATACCCGGCCCTTTACCGTACCCGCCGGCCATTATTTCATGCTCGGCGATAATCGAGACAATTCCCTGGACAGCCGATTCAGCATAGGGACGGTTCCGTACGAGAACCTGGTCGGCAGGGCCGTGCGTCTTTTCTGGAATTCCAGAGGAATTGACTATTCGGCTCGGCAATCGCTCTCCGGCGCGTCAACTCGCGATTAGTACGCCTGAATTTTCCAGCGCCGACTTCGGCGCAAGCCAGACCTCGACCTCGTGGTCGCGGCCGCGGACGTGGATGGGACCGTGCTCGACCATGCCGGAGAGCGCGTCTTCGTCCCCTGCTCGCTTCACCGCCTCGATGAGATCGGCGCCGACGCAAACCTCGGCATCGAGTTCGCGGCACATCGTCTGCAGCCTGCTTGCCACATTGCAGGTGTCGCCGACTACCGCGAAGGACAGGTTGCGTTCGCTGCCGATGGCACCGAGCACGACCGGGCCGTACTGGCAGCCGATGCGGACATCGACCGGCGCGCTGCCCCGTGCACGGCGCTCGCCATTCCATTCCTCCACGGCCGCCGCCATTGCGCGGGCGCAGCCCAGTGCACGCGTTGCGTCGTCCGTGGCGGAAGCCGGGATGCCGAAAGTCGCCATGATGCAATCGCCGATATAATTGTCGACTGTGCCGCCATGGTCGAACACCACCTGCTCCATGCGGCGGTGGAACGTGCGCAGCAATTCGAACACCTGTTCGGCCGGGTGATCCTCCGAATAGGCGGTGAAGCCGACAATGTCGGCGAAAAGCACCGCGACGTCCTGGCGGCGCACGGGGCCGAACGGTTCGTCGTTCGACGCCAGCTCGTCGACGACGTTGGGCGAGAAATGGCGGGCGAGGTTTGAGCGCGCGCGCTCGGCCGTCGTGTAATCGTCCGCCATCTTGCGCGAGCGCGAAACCACGGTGGCGATAATGCCGGTGATGATCAGGATCACCACCACATGGGTGAGCTGATCGATCAGGTCGACGAAATTCGGATTGAAGTAGAGCCTCACATGCTCGTCGAACCGCATGTTCTCGGCCTTTATCAGCGCAACAATCGTACCTGGACGCGTAACGACCCAGACGACAGCCGCGGTCCAGCAGATCGCCGCCGCGATGCCGAGCCACGCTGCAAGCCGCGGGGAAAGCGTCAGCGCGCCGAGACAGACAAAGATCAGCAGATACTGGAAACCTGCCTCGCGCAGGCTCATGGCCGGCGGCATGATGATCTCCGCAAAGGGATTGGGCCCGACCAGCAGAAGCGTCAGCAGAATCATGTCGAGTGTGCCGAAGACCGCGCCCACCCAAACCGGACTGAAGCCTTTCTTCACGAGCCGGTAGTGGACGAGCCCGATCAGGAAGAAGACGAAGACGGCCGAGAACATGAAGCCGGACGCCGGATCCCACTTGCCGAAGACGGCGAAGAAGAACTCGACCGCCAGCAAGGCTGCGGTGCGCGCCCAAAATTGCAGGCGCGCGCCTTCGCGCTCGGCTTTCGCCATGAGCGAACCCAGCCTCAGGCGGCGTCTCTGTTCGAGATTGAGCGGCGTCGTCGTGGCCACGAAGTGCTCGGGAAGCGGCTGGATTTGCATGCGGAATTCCGGTTTTGAAGCGCAAGACCGGCCGCTGACGGTCAACGAATCTCGCGCAAAATATAATCATACAGCAATTGCGCCGATGCCGAGAGCGCACGGTTGCGGGTTCGGATCATGCTGTAGGGCTGGACGTTGATCTCGAAGGGTACGGGCAGGATTTCGATGGCGCCGGAGAGACCTTCGTCGCTTCTGATGAATTTCGCCACTTCGAGCGCGATCGGAGCGATGGCGTCGGATTGCGCGATCATGACGAGGGTCAGCAGCACCGAGCTCGTGTTCAGCACCCGGTCGGGCAATGCGACATTGTGGGCCATGAAGATGCTCTCGATGGTCCGGCGAAGTAGCGAGCCGCTCGGCTGGAACACCCATTCATACTCGGTCATCTGTTCGAGGCGCACGGTTGCCGCTCCCGCAAGGGGGTGGCCGCGGCGCACCATCAGACACGCCTTCTCGATGCCGATGACGCGGCTTTCGAACAGGCGCGGGTTCAAGTCGTCTGGAATGCGCGAGATGATGAAGTCATGGCGCGAGGCGAGTAGCTCGCGCGCCAATATATTGCTGGTCTCGATCTGCACATTGATCTCGATGCGGGGATAGAGCGCGCGGATCTTGCGGATCGCCGGCACCGCAAGCTCGATCGCGGGCGCGGTGACCGCGCCGAGGAACACGGAGCCGCCCTTGCCGGATTTCAGGTCGGAGATCTCGCGGTCGACCTCGCGCATTTCAAGCAGCACCGCCCGTGCCCGCCGCGCCAGCGCGTTGCCGTAGGGGGTGAGCCTGACGCCGCGCGGCAGCCGTTCGCAGAGCGGCACGGCGAGTATGTCCTCCATCTCCGCGATCATGCGCGAGGCGGCTGGCTGCGATATGTTCAGAACATGGGCCGCCGCGCTGATCTGGCCATGCTCGTCGAGCGCCAGGATCATGCGCATGTGCTGGAGCTTCAGGCCGCTTCGCAGCAGTCTGTCGCCCTCTTCGGACATGATGCCCGCATCCCGCACGGCCATGAGCGATCCGATCGCGTTGTCCGCCATTCCACCTCTCCTTCGTCTGGCATATCAAAAGCAGCATATCATTGCGCATACAACGCATTTGACAGTTATACCGATCGAATCCAACGTGCCTAAGTCGCGGGCACGCCCGGTGGCGGCCTGCTGCCGCGCATCGAGGGAGGCGCACCGGCCCGCGAACGACAATGGGAGGACTGCCAGATTTATCCTATGAGCCGGATCGCTTCGCGCGACCGGGAGACTTGCGCGCCGCCGGGATAGCCGGCCGCTATATCATCACAAGGGAGAATACAGTGAAAATTATCAAGACGTTGGTTGGCGCGTTGGCGCTTGCAGCCATGACGTTCACCGCACAGGCCCAGGACAAGGGCACGGTCGGCATCGCGATGCCGACGAAATCGTCGCTGCGCTGGATCAGCGACGGCGACGCGCTCGTTGCCGCGCTGAAGGAGAAGGGCTACGGCACCGATCTGCAATACGCCGAAGACGACATCCCGAACCAACTCGCGCAGATCGAGAACATGGTCACCAAGGACGTCAAGGCGCTGATCGTCGCCTCGATCGATGGCACCACGCTCTCGGCCGTCCTGCAGCAGGCCGCCGACAAGGGCGTCAAGATCATTGCCTATGACCGCCTGATCCGCGACAGCGGCAATGTCGACTATTACACCACCTTCGACAATTTCAAGGTCGGCGTGCTCCAGGCCGAATCGCTGCTCAAGGGCCTCGGCTATCCCGAGAAGCAGGGTCCGTTCAACGTCGAACTGTTCGGCGGTTCGCCGGACGACAACAACGCCTTCTTCTTCTACGACGGCGCTATGTCGGTGCTCCAGCCGCTGATCGACAAGGGCGTTGTCGTCGTCAAGTCGGGCCAGATGGGCATGGAAAAGGTCGGCACGCTGCGCTGGGATGGTGCCGTCGCGCAGGCCCGCATGGACAACATCCTGTCCGCCAACTATTCGGACGGCAGCCGCGTCGACGGCGTTCTGGCGCCCTATGACGGCCTCTCGCGCGGCATCATCTCGTCGCTGCGCGGCGTCGGCTATGGCACGGCGGACCAGCCCTGGCCGATCGTGACCGGACAGGACGCCGAAACTCCGTCCGTGAAGGGCATCATCGCCGGCGAGCAGTACTCAACCGTGTTCAAGGACACGCGCGAACTGGCCAAGGTCACGGCGAACCTGGTCGACGCCGTGCTTTCGGGTGGCACGCCGGAGATCAACGACACCAAGACCTACGACAATGGCGTGAAGGTGGTTCCGTCCTACCTCCTCGTTCCCGTGTCGGTCGACAAGTCGAACTACGAAGAGATCGTGGTCGGCTCCGGCTACATCAAGGCCGAAGAACTCAAGTAAGCTCCAGTTACCGAAGCTCCGCACATGTGCGGGGCTTCGGGCACTTCCGTCGTTGTATCGCGCGGCCCCGGACGCCAAAATCGTTGCGGCAGGCGCAGCCGTCCGAAAGCCAAGAGTTCCGCAATGGAAAAAACCATTCTGGAGATGCGCGGCATCACCAAGACCTTTCCCGGCGTCAAGGCGCTGCAGGACGTCAATTTGGATGTCCGGGCCGGCGAGATACACGCCATCGTCGGTGAGAACGGCGCCGGAAAATCGACGCTGATGAAGGTGCTGTCCGGCGTTTATCCGCATGGCAGCTATACAGGCGAAATCCACTACGAAGGCCAGGAATGCCATTTCAGGGGCATCCATGACAGCGAACGGCAGGGTATCGTCATCATCCACCAGGAATTGGCCCTGGTTCCACTGCTGTCGATCGCCGAGAACATCTATCTCGGCAACGAGCAGGCTACCTACGGCGTCATCGATTGGAACGCGGTCCGCCGCGGCGCGGCGGGGCTGCTGGCAAAGGTTGGACTAAAGGAAGATCCCGACACGCTGATCACCAATATCGGCGTCGGCAAGCAACAGCTCGTCGAGATCGCCAAGGCGCTGTCGAAGGAAGTGAAGCTGCTCATCCTCGATGAGCCGACCGCATCCCTGAGCGAAAAGGACAGCGACGCGCTGCTCAGCCTGCTTGTCGAGTTCAAGAAGCAGGGCATCGCCTCCATCCTGATTTCCCACAAGCTCAACGAGGTCGGCAAAGTCGCCGATCGCATCACCATCCTGCGCGACGGCCGCACGATCGAGACGCTCGACCGGCACGACATCAGCGAAGACCGCATCATCACCTCGATGGTGGGGCGCACGCTGGAAGATCGCTTCCCGAAGCGCACGCCCAATATCGGCGAAACGATCTTCGAGGTGAGGAACTGGGTCGTCCACCACCCGCTTCATATCGACCGGCAGGTCATCAAGGGCGTCGACATCAGCGTCCGCAAGGGCGAGGTCGTCGGCATTGCGGGACTGATGGGCGCAGGCCGGACCGAGTTCGCCATGAGCGTATTCGGCAAGAGCTATGGACAGCGGGTCAGCGGCGAGGTTTTCCTGCACGGCAAGAAGATCGACGCGTCGACCGTCGGCAGGGCGGTCGCCCATGGCCTCGCCTATGCGACGGAGGATCGCAAGACCTTCGGTCTCAACCTGATCGACCACATCAAGCACAACATCACGATCGCCAACCTCAAGGGCGTGGCGAACAATGGCGTCATCGACGACATGCGCGAGCTGAACATCGCCAACGATTATCGCAAGCGGACCAACATTCGCTCGTCGAGCGTCTACCAGACCACCGGCAATCTTTCCGGCGGCAACCAGCAAAAGGTGGTGCTGTCGAAGTGGCTGTTTTCGGACCCCGAGGTTCTGATCCTCGACGAGCCGACCCGCGGCATCGACGTCGGCGCCAAGTACGAGATCTACACCATCATCAACAAGCTCGCGGATGAAGGCAAAGGCATTGTTGTCATCTCTTCCGAAATGCCTGAACTGCTCGGCATCTGCGACCGCATCTACGTCATGAACGAGGGGCTTATCGTCGGTGAAATGGCCGGCAGCGAAGCGTCCCAGGAGAAGATCATGCGCGCCATCGTACGCGGGGAAGGAAAAGCGTCATGAGCATCGAAACGCTCACCAATGCCGAACGAAACGCCAAGGCCTCCGCGCAGATGGCGCTCAAGGACAATCTGCGCGATTACGGCCTGGTTCTGGCGCTCATCGCCATCATGGTGTTCTTCCAGTGGCAGACCAACGGCGTGCTGTTCAAGCCGGTGAACCTGACCAATTTGGTGCTGCAGAACAGCTACATCATCATCATGGCGCTCGGTATGCTGCTGGTCATCGTGGCCGGTCATATCGATCTTTCCGTCGGTTCGGTTTCAGGCTTCGTAGGCGCGGTCGCGGCGGTCCTCATGGTGCAGTACAAGCTCGATCCGATTCTGGCGACACTGATCTGCCTTTGCGTCGGTGGCCTGATCGGCGCCAGCCAGGGCTACTGGATCGCCTACATGAAGATCCCGGCCTTCATCGTCACCCTGGCGGGCATGCTGGTCTTCAAGGGCCTGTCGCTGGCGCTGCTGGGCGGCATGTCGGTCGGGCCGTTCCCGCCGGAATTCCAGCTTCTCTCTGCCGGCTTCATTCCCGATTTGATCGGCCCGTTGACGCTTGTCCAACCAACGCTCGATGCCGCCGGAAAACCTGTTGCCGGAAGCGCCGTGGTGCTGCACTCGACCACGCTTTTGATCGGCGTCGTCATTGTCGCGCTCATGCTCTGGTCCAGCCTGCGCAGCCGGGCGAACCGCGAGAGCCACGGCTACGAAGCCGAACCGTTCGCGCTGTTCGTCATCAAGAACGCGGTGATTTCGGCGATCGTGCTCTTCCTGATTTACATGATGGCGTCCTATCGCGGCCTGCCCAACGTGCTGATCGTCATGGGCGTGCTGATCGCGCTGTTCGTCTTCATCACCAAGCGCATGACCTTCGGGCGGCGCGTCTATGCCATGGGCGGCAACGTCAAGGCGGCGGCGCTCTCGGGCATCAAGACCGAACGCCTGACCTTCTACATCTTCATAATCATGGGCGTGTTGGCAGCGCTCGCCGGCCTGATTTTTGCGGCGCGCCTCAATACGGCGACGCCGAAGGCCGGGCTCGGCTTCGAACTCGACGTAATCGCGGCGGTGTTCATCGGCGGCGCTTCCGCCATGGGCGGCGTCGGCCAGGTCGCCGGCGCGGTCATAGGCGCCTTCATCATGGGCGTCATGAATAACGGCATGTCGATCATGGGCGTCAATATCGACTGGCAGCAGGTCATCAAGGGTCTCGTGCTGCTCGGCGCGGTGGTCTTCGACGTCTACAACAAGAACAAGGCCTGAGGGCCGGAACGAACGGAATGCGATCATTGACGGCGCGTGTCGGCGGCATGCGTCGAAGTTCCGGTTCGGGACGATCGTGATCGACTCCAGGACGGGCTTTTTCATTCGCCGGCGGGAGCCGTTCCGGCGAACGGAAATGGCTGCGGATTATTCAGGCCGGTTGTGGCCAAGGCGGATTCAAGGAGGTTGAGATGCTGATTTCCGAAGTGATGGACGAGGCCGGGATCATAAAGGTCGCCGTTCGCAATGGCGGACCGGCGCGGATCGTGCGGAGCGCCAAGAGCGTCTATTCGCTGGCGCTGGAAGCGGCACGGAGCGGCTCGAGCCTGGCCGGGCTGATCGAGGCGCGAGGGCTCGGGGAGACGATCGACCTCGAGGCCGCTTACCGGAAGAGACTGCTGCGTTCTCCGATCAGCCATGCCGACCCGGCGCATCTGCACCTCACCGGCACCGGGCTCACCCATCTGGGCTCGGCGGCGGCGCGCGACGCCATGCACCAGAAGCTGAACGGCGAGGAAGCGCTGACCGATTCGATGAAGATGTTCCGCATGGGCATCGAAGGCGGCAAGCCGGCCAGCGGCCAGATGGGCGTGCAGCCCGAGTGGTTCTACAAGGGCAACGGAACCATGGCTGTAGCCCCCGGCGCGCCGCTGGTCTCGCCTCATTTCGCCAGCGACGCGGGCGAGGAGCCGGAGATTGCCGGCATCTACGTCATAGGCGACGACGGCACGCCGTTCCGCGTTGGCTTCGCACTATCGAACGAATTTTCCGACCACGTTACCGAGCGGGTGAATTACCTCTACCTCGCCCATTCCAAGCTGCGCAACGCGTCGTTCGGGCCGGAGATACTGGTCGGCGAACTGCCGGCCGACACGCGCGGCTCGTCGCGCATCATCCGCAACGGCAGCACTTTGTGGGAGAAGCCTTTCCTGTCGGGCGAAAGCAACATGTCGCACACGATCGCCAACCTGGAGCACCACCATTTCAAGTATCCGGCGTTCCGCCAGCCAGGCGATATCCATGTGCACATGTTCGGCACGGCGACGCTGTCCTTCGCGGACGGGGTGCGGACCGAGCCGGGCGATGTGTTCGAGATAGAAGTGCCGGAGTTCGGGCTGCCGCTGCGCAACCCGCTCAAGATAGACCAGCCCGTTTCGATCCGGGTGAGAGCGCTGTGAGGAATCCAAGATGAATACGCAAGCTTACAACTTCGCCCGTTACCCCGGGCTCTCCGACGTCCCGGTCATCGTCTCCGGAGGCGCAAGCGGCATAGGCGAGGCGATCGTGCGCGCCTATGCGGCCGAGGGCGCCAAGGTGGGCTTCGTCGATCTCGCCGAGGCCGAAGGCGAGGCGCTCGCCGCCGAGCTGAATTCCGGCGGTGGTTCGGCCACATTCCGGCGCTGCGACATCACAGACACCGATGCTTACAGGGAAGCGCTGCGTGAGATAGAGGCCGTACAGGGCCCGACGCGGGTGCTGCTCAACAATGCCGCCAACGACACAAGGCATAAATGGGACGAAGTCACTCCCGCCTATTTCGACGACCGCATCGCCGTCAATCTGAAGCACATGTTCTTCGCTATCCAGGCCGTCGCGCCGGGCATGATCGCGGCGGGCAGCGGATCGATCGTCAATTTCGGCTCGGTCGGCTGGATGATGGCGACCGGCGGCTACCCGGTCTATGCCGCGTCCAAGGCGGCGGTCCACGGCATGACGCGATCGTTCGCCCGCGACCTCGGCCGGCACGGCATCCGCGTCAACACGCTGGTTCCGGGCTGGGTGATGACGAAGCGCCAGCTCGATCTTTGGATCGACGACGCCGCCAACGAGCTGATCGACAAGAGCCAGTGCCTGGCCGGCCGGGTGATGCCCGAAGATATTGCACGCATGGCGCTGTTTCTGGGTTCGGACGATGCCAAAATGTGCTCCGCCCAGAATTTCATCGTCGACGGCGGCTGGGTTTGAGAGTGTAATCAGGCCAACCATTACGACCCCGCGTCAAGCATGCGGGGTGACTTGCCGTGTGAAATTCGGTACCAGCCTGCATCGACGGATCGGCTGGCAGTCCGGTCCATGCGCGGCCATCAGCAAGCAAGGAAATCGATATGAGCGAATTGTTCAGAAACCTGATCGGAGGCGAATGGGTCGACGGCGAGGCCATCCCCAACATCAACCCGTCGGATACCAACGATGTGGTGGGCGAATATGCGCGCGCCAGCAAAGACGATGCACAGGCCGCGATCGCGGCGGCCAAGGCCGCCTTCCCGGCCTGGTCGCGCTCGGGCCTGCTCGAGCGTCACGCCGTGCTGCGCAAGACCGCGGACGAGATCACCGCGCGCAAGGAAGAGCTCGGCCGGCTCTTGTCGCGCGAGGAAGGCAAGACGCTGGCGGAAGGCATCGGCGAGACCGTGCGAGCGGCGCAGATATTTGATTTCTTCGCCGGGGAGGCGCTGAGGCTGGCCGGTGAAATCCTGCCCAGCGTCAGGCCGGGCGTCAGCGTCGAGGTGACGCGCGAAGCTGTCGGCGTGGTCGGCATCATCACGCCATGGAACTTCCCGATCGCGATTCCGGCCTGGAAGATCGCGCCGGCGCTCTGCTACGGCAACACGATCGTGTTCAAGCCCGCGGATCTGGTGCCCGGCTGCTCGTGGGCGATTGTCGACATTCTCCACCGCGCCGGCCTGCCGAAGGGCGTGTTGAACCTGGTCATGGGCCAGGGCTCGGTTGTCGGGCAGACCATACTCGACAGCCCCGACATCGACGCAATCACCTTCACCGGCTCGGTCGCGACGGGCAGGCGCGTGGCGGCGGCGAGCGTCGAGCACATGCGCAAGTTCCAGCTCGAAATGGGCGGCAAGAACCCGCTGGTCGTGCTCGACGACGCAAATCTCGACATCGCGGTGGACTGCGCCGTCAACGGCGCATTCTTCTCGACCGGGCAACGCTGCACGGCGTCGTCCCGGCTGATCGTGACGGAAGGCATCCATGACCGCTTCGTCGAGGCGGTGACGGCGCGGCTGAAGGGCCTCGTCGTTGACAATGCGCTGAAGGCGGGCACGCATATCGGTCCGGTTGTCGATGAGAGCCAGATGGGCCAGGACGAGAAGTACCTGGCGATCGGCCGCGAAGAGGGCGCGAAGCTCGCCTTCGGCGGCGAACGCCTCACCCGCGAAACGCCGGGCTTCTACCTGCAGCCGGCGCTGTTCACCGAAGCAACGAACCAGATGCGGATTTCCCGCGAGGAGATATTCGGGCCGGTGGCTTCGGTAATCCGGGTCAAGGATTACGACGAGGCGCTGCACACCGCCAACGACACGCCTTTCGGCCTTTCCTCGGGCATCGTAACCACCAGCCTGAAGCACGCGACGCATTACAAGCGCAACGCTCAGGCAGGCATGGTGATGGTCAACGTGCCGACCGCCGGTGTCGACTTCCACGTGCCGTTCGGAGGATCCAAGGGTTCGAGCTACGGTCCGAAGGAACAAGGCCGCTACGCCGCCGAATTCTACACGACGGTGAAGACGGCCTATACGGCTGCTTGATTGCGATCAGCGAGCGGTGCGGCTCAGCGGCCGCACCGCCTTCTCACACCCGCGCAATAACCTCGTCGGTGTTGGCCAGAAGCTTGCGCACCGCGTTGCGGGCGGCTTCGGGACGATGCAGTCGGATCGCCTTCTCGATGGCTTCGTGCAGCCCCTGTGCGTGGCGTAGATCGTCTGCCTCGCGCGTGACGAAGACGAACAGATGCGCGAGCGCCGATTCGATAAGAGTGCCGAGCGGCACCAGCAGTTCGTTGCCGGAAGCCCGCAGAATGGCGAGGTGAAAGCGTGTGTCAGCCTGCGTGCGCTGCGGCAGCGATGTCGCAGCGCCCATTTCGCGGCAGGCGGCGCTGATTTCGGCCATCTGTTCGTCGGTACGCCGCAATGCCGCGAGCGCGGTGGCCTCCGGCTCGATGATGTGGCGGAATTCCTGGACCGATTTCAGGAAGGTCTCGCGGTTGGGCGAGGTCGCATACCAGGTCAGCACGTCTCGATCGAGCAGATTCCAGCGTTCGCGCGGCTCGACCCAGCTACCCACCTTGGGCCGCGAGCTGAGCAGGCTCTTGGCCATCAGCATCTTGATCGCCTCGCGCACCGCCGAACGGCTGACCTCGAAGGTTTCGGCCCATTTCGCCTCATTGGGCAGGATGGCGCCGGGCGGATAGTCGCCGCGCACGATGCGCTGGCCGATCTCGTTGGCCACTGACGCGTGTACGCTGGTGCCTACGATTCGCGAGCTGTTGGCACGCCCGCTGCCGGCATTCGGCGCAGGCAGGAGCGCTTCCGCTTCCACCGCTTCGGCCTTCATCGATTTCCCGGAACGCATTGAACTTTCCTCTGCCCGATCCTCAATTGTCGGCTTCGCGCCTTGCCCGGATGCGGTCGAACGCAACGGCAAGGATGATGAAGGTGCCGACAAATGTGCCTTGCCAGAAGGTGCTGATTCCCAAAAGAGTCAAGCTGTTACGAATGATTTCGATCAGCGCTGCGCCGACCACCGATCCGAAGACGGTACCCGCACCACCCATCAGATTGGCGCCGCCGATAACGGCCGCGGCGATCACGCTCAGTTCCATGGATTGGCCGAGATTGGTGGTGACGCCGCCGAGCCAGCCGGCCTCGAGCACGCCTGCAATGCCGGCAAACAGCGCCGAGAACATGTAGACGCTGACCTTCAGCCGCCGGACGGCGATGCCGGTCAGCACCGCCGCCTTCTCGTTGCTGCCGATGGCGAAGACGTGGCAGCCCCAGCGCGTCCATTTCAAGAGAAGCGCGGTGATGACCGCCAGTATGACGAGCGCGATGACCGGGTTGGCGATGCCCAAAGTCGAACCGCCGCCAAGCCAGAAGAGTTGCTTCTCGTCCGGCCCGAACTGGTACATCATCCTGTTGTTGGAAAGCACCATGGCGGCGCTGCGCGCCACGGACAGCATGCCGAGCGTGACCACAAAGGGCGGGATCCGGAGATAGGCGATCAGCACTCCGTTGATTGCGCCAGTCAGCAGCGAAACGGCCAGCGCTGCGCCGGCTCCGGCCCAAAGCGGGTAGCCGGCATTCATGACGATGGCCAGAACCATCGCCGACAGGCACAGGATCGAGCCGACCGACAGGTCGATGCCGCCCGAAATGATGACGACGGTCATGCCGAGCGCGATGATGGCGACGAAGGCGAAATTGCGCGTGACGTTGAAGAGGTTCTGCGGCGTGGCGAACGTGTCGGTGACGAATGTCAGCGTCACGCATGCGATCAGCGCCGCGAGGAACACCCAGAAGGCCTGCTTCGACAGCATCCACGAGATCGGCGTGTGAGTCTGCCTGGCAATCGCTTCGTCGATGCTTGAAACCATGTGACCGCCCCAGTTGTCGATTCAGTTATTCACGCCGCCTCGATCGCACCCGTGATCAGGCCAGTCACCTCTTCCGGCGAAGAGCCGGCGACGGGCTTGTCGGCGACCTTGTTGCCGCGGCGCAGGACGACGATGCGGTCGGCCACGGCAAACACGTCGGGCATGCGATGGCTGATCAGGATCACGGCGACGCCTTGGCGCTTCAGCTCCCTGATCAGGTTCAGGACTTCAGCGACCTGCCGCACCGAGATCGCCGCCGTCGGCTCGTCCATCAATACAATGCTGGCCGACGAAAGCCGCGTCCTGGCGATGGCAATCGCCTGGCGTTGGCCGCCCGACATGTCGCGCACCATGTCCTTCGGCCTCGTCTCCGATTTGAGCTCGCGAAACAGGTTCGCCGCCGCCGCGTTCATGCCGGCATAGTCGAGGATCTTCAGCGGGCCGAAAGAGCGCGTCAGCTCGCGTCCGAGGAACACGTTCACGGCGGCCGTCAGATTGTTGCAGAGCGCCAGGTCCTGATAGACGATCTCGACGCCATTATCTCGCGCATCGACCGGGCGGTGGAAGGTCATCTGCTTGTCGCGAATGGAAATCTTGCCGTGGGTCGGCTGGAAGTTGCCGGCGATGATCTTCACCAGGGTCGACTTGCCTGCGCCGTTGTCGCCCATAAGGCCAATCACCTCGCCGGCCTCCAGCGACAGCGAGACGTCGTTCAGGGCATGAATCGCGCCGAAATGCTTGGATATTCCTTCCAGCCGTAGGACGGCCATCGACACCTCCCGTCGCCATCTCCCGAACTATTAGCATCGGTTTTCCGGCATTGGTCAATAGAGTGATAAAACCTATCATATGATTTGTAGGACAATTGTTGACTCATGCTTCGGCTTGCGCTTAGTTGCCTGCCGGGAGGTCCGGCATGTTCGTTCTGATTACAGGCGCATCGGGCAGGCATCGCTACGCGGCGTGTTCCGACACGCGCCTGCGGCTCGCGATCCCGGCAATTCCACATGGACGAACAGCTTGGCAGGCCGCGCCGTGCGATCACGGCTGAAACAGCCGGCGGCTTGTCCGCCGGAACGAGAGTGTTTGGAAGATAACGACACCATCATTGGGAGGATGACATGAACAAACTGCTTACCGGCATTGTTGCCGGCGCCGCCCTCGCGGCAATGGCCGGTTCTGCTCTGGCTCAGGAAAAGACCCTGGCCATCGTGGTCAAGGGTCTCGACAATCCGTTCTTCGAACAGATCAATCTCGGCTGCCAGAAATGGAACAACGAGAACGCTTCGTCAGGGTACAAATGCCTCTACACCGGCCCGGCCTCCAGCGCCGACGAGGCCGGCGAGATTCAGATCGTTGAGGACCTGCTGACGCGGCCGGATGTGGCGGCGATCGCGATTTCGCCGTCCAATGCGCCGCTGATGGCCAACCTTCTGAAGAAGGTCGCGCCGAAAATCCCGGTCATGACGATCGACGCCGATCTCGCCGCGGAGGACGCGGCGCTGCGCAAGACATATCTCGGCACCGATAACTACCTGATGGGCGTCAAGTTCGCGGAGCACCTGCAGAAGCTGAAGCCCGAAGGCGGAACGATCTGCCTGCAGCTCGGCAACGTCGCCGCCGACAATATCAACGCACGCGCCGCCGGCACCCGCGATGCGCTTTCCGGCGAAAAGGGCATCGAGCGGCTGACGGGCCAGAACGGCTGGACCGAGATCGACGGCTGTCCGGTCTTCACCAATGACCAGATCGACTTGGCCAACCGACAGATGGCCGATACCTTCACCGCCAATCCCGATCTCGATGCCTTCGTTCTGGAAGGCGGCTGGGCGCAATTCGCGCCGCAGGCCTATGCACAGGTGACGGATCAGGTGAAGGCCAAGTTAGACTCGAAGGAGCTGATCATTGTCGCCGGCGACACGCTGCCGCCGCAGATGGACGCGCTCAAGGCCGGGCGCAGCCATGTCCAGGTCGGCCAGCGGCCGTTCGAGATGGGCTACCGCGCGCCGTCGGTGATGATGGACCTCATCGAAGGCAAGGCGGTCGAGCCGGTTATCTATACCGGGCTCGACGAATGCACGCAGGAAACGGTCGACACCTGCATCGCCAAGTGAAACCGCATTGACCGGAGGCCGGCGTGGCGCCGGCTTCCCCTTGTCCGCACGCACTCATAAGAACCCATGGAGAACGACATGAAACTCCGCCTTGCGACTTGCGCATTGATGATCACGGCCGCATTTGCGGCAACCGGCGCGAACGCCCAGGACAAGAAGGCGCTCGCCTTCGTCGTCAACGGCGCTTCCGATTTCTGGAAACTCGCCGAAGCCGGCGTGAAGAAGGCCCAGGAAGAGCTGCCGAATTACGATCTGCAGTTCAAATATCCCGAGCAGGCAGCCGCCGCCGTGCAGCAGCGCCTGATGGACGACCTGGTCGCCGCGGGCGTCTCCGCGGTCATGGTGAGCGCCGTCGACCCGAAATCGTCCACCGATGCACTCAACAAGGTCGGCGCGCAGGTGCCGCTGTTCACCACCGACAGCGACGCGCCCGACACCAACCGCATCGCCTATATCGGCTCGTCCAACACCGACGCCGGCAAGCAGGCCGGCGAGATTGCGCTCAAAGCGCTGCCGGACGGCGGCAAATGCATCGGCTTCGTCGGGCTTCCCGGCGCCGACAATGCACGCGAGCGCATCGAGGGCATGAAGTCGGTGATCGCCGGTTCCAAGGTCGAACTGGTCGACGTGCGCGGCGACGACATCGACATGACGCGCGCCAAGCGCAATGTCGAGGACGCGCTGGCGGCGAACCCCGACATAGACTGCATGGTCGGTTTCTATTCGTACAACCCGCCGCGCATCTACGAAGTGCTCAAGGAATCGGGCAAGCTCGGCGAGATCACCATCGTCGCCTTCGACGAGGACCCGATCACTCTGGGCGGGGTCAAGGAGGGTACGATCGCTGCAACTGTGGTGCAGCAGCCTTACGAATGGGGCTACCAGGGCATGAAACTGATGGCGAAATATCTCGAGGGCGACAAGTCGATGGTTCCAGACAACAAGCTCGTCATCGTGCCCACCAAGATCATCGACAAAGCGAATGTCGATGCTTTCGAGGCCGAACTCAAGGCGCGTATCGGCGGCTGATGCCTCGAACGGAGCAGGCCGGCCCACTCCCTGCCGGCCTGCTTCGGCGCTCTTGCATGGCAGCGACACTCACTCCCATAATCGGCGGCATGCCCCATTCCTTTCTGGCACTGACGGGGATCTCCAAGCTGTATCCAGGGGTGACCGCGCTGGACGGTGTCGACCTGCGCGTCAGCGCAGGTGAGGTGATCGGGCTGGTCGGCGAAAACGGCGCCGGCAAGTCGACATTGATGAAGATACTCGGCGGTGTGGTCGAGGCTACCGGCGGCGAGATCGAAATCGACGGCGACAGGGTCGACCGGCTTTCCGTCAACGGTTCGATGCGGGCAGGCATCGCCTTCGTCCATCAGGAACTCAACCTCTTCGACAATCTTTCTGCGGCAGCGAACATTTTCATCGGCCGCGAGCCGCTCAAAGGCGGACCTCTGCGTCTGATCGACACCGAGGCGCTGAACCGGCAGGCCAAGCCCCTGCTCGACCAGTTGGGCGCCGACTTCAGGCCCGACACCAAGGTCGCGGATCTCTCGCTCGCGCAAATGCAGCTGGTCGAGATCGCCAAGGCGCTGTCGTTGAAGGCGCGGCTGGTCATCATGGACGAGCCGACGTCCAGCCTGACGGTGACGGAAACCAACCGGCTGCTTGCAGTCATAGGCCGCCTCAAGGCCGAGCGGGTGGCCGTCATCTTCATCTCGCACCGGCTGGGCGAAGTGAAACAGGTCGCCGACCGCGTCGCGGTGCTGCGCGACGGCAGGCTGGTCGCCGAACTGGCGCGCAGCGAGATCGAAACCGGCACGATGATCAGGCACATGATCGGGCGCGACCTGAAGACGCTCTATGGGCCGCCGGCAGCGCCGCCGGGCCACGCCGTTCTCGAACTCGCCGATGTGAGGACGAGCTACCGCCCGGATCAGGCAGCCAGCTTTTCCGTGCGAGCCGGCGAAATTCTCGGCTTGGCCGGGCTTGTCGGCTCGGGAAGGACTGAGCTTGCTCGTGCCGTTTTCGGCCTCGAGCCCATTCTCGGCGGCGAGATCAGGATTGACGGCCGCAAGGTCGGGCTTCGATCGCCACGCGAGGCGATCCAGCACGGCGTTTATCTCGTGCCGGAAGATCGTAAGCGCTCCGGCCTCATCCTGTCCTTCAGGATCAGCCACAATATCAGCCTGGCCAGCCTGAAAAGCCTGTCGCGCCGCGGCATCGTCGACGGCGCCGCCGAGCGCCGCGAGGCCGAGGCGCAGAAGAAGAATCTCGACATACGCTGCCTGGATACGACCGCCGAGGCCGGCTCTCTTTCGGGCGGTAACCAGCAGAAGGTTGTGCTCGCCAAATGGCTGTCGATGCAGCCGAGAGTGCTGATCTTCGACGAACCGACGCGCGGTATCGACGTGGGCGCCAAGAACGAGATCTACCGGCTGATGCGCGAGCTTTCGGACCGGGGCGTCGGGATACTGATGATCTCCAGCGACATGGAGGAAGTGATCGGCGTCAGCGACCGCATTGCGGTGATGCATGAAGGCGCGATTGCCGGCTTTCTCGACCGCAGCCAGTTCACCGAAGAAAACGTCCTGTCGCTGGCCGTCGGCCGCGCCGCAATCCGGGAAGCCGCAGAATGAACCGCAAGGATTTGGGCCTGCTCATCCTGATCCTCGTGGTAGGCACGGTCGTCGCCATCATCAACCCGCGCTTCCTGTCGCCGGTGAACCTTTCCAACACCGCCAATCTCATCGGCCTGTTCGGCATTTTCGCACTCGGCCAGGCTTTCGTCATCATATCCGGCGGCATCGAGCTCTCCGTCGGCTCGATCATCGCCTTGCTCGGGGTGATCTTCGTCGATCTGGTTTCGCTGGGCACCGTCAACTGGAGTGTCGCCTTCGCCGCCGTTCTGGCGCTTGGCTGCCTGATCGGTCTGGTGCACGGGCTGCTGATAACCAAGGCGCGCCTGCAGCCCTTCGTCGTGACGCTTTGCGGACTGCTGATCTATCGCGGTGTGGCGCGCTACTATACCGACGACGCCACCGCCGGCTTTCCCTTCGGGGCGAGCTTCCCGACGCTGGAATGGCTGGTCGCGGGCCGCTTCTACGGCATTCCGCACAGCCTGATCGCATTCATCATCATCACGATCATCATGGCGGTTGTGCTGCACCGTTCGGTGTTCGGACGCTATCTGTTTGCGGTCGGCAAGAATGAGGAGGCGGCCCGCTACAGCGGCATACACACGAGCCGCATCATCACGGCGGCCTATGTGATCTGCTGCGGCCTGACGGCGGTCGCGGCGGTGTTCATAGCCATGTACACGCGGTCGATCTCACCATCCTCGCACGGCAATTTCTACGAGCTCTACGCCATCGCCGCGGCGGTGCTGGGCGGCTGTTCGCTGCGTGGCGGGGAAGGCTCGATCATCGGCGTTGTGCTCGGCACGGTCCTGCTCCAGGTCCTGCAGAACCTGGTCAATCTGTTGGGCATCCCCAGTTCGCTGAACTTCGCGGTGATGGGATCGGTGATCCTGCTCGGAGTGCTCGCCGACCAGCAGTTCTACAGAACCCGCAAGAGCGTGGCGCGAGCGGCTGGCTGAATCACGGGGATGATGAAGTGCACGGTGCCGGGTTGCAGCCCGGCGGGACCGTTGAAGAATTCGAAGATCCTGAGATCGCCGAGCGCGTCCACAAAGCAGCAAATGACGGCTACACGGCTTGGTTGAGCCGATTGCCTCACCCGCCGAACCATGATAATTCCTTTGTGCGGGCGGTACCGAGAAGATGCATGAGCCATTCACTCAGGCGTGCGGTAGCGTTGATGTCGTTGTTTGCGGGCCTGTCGGCTCGCGAGCTTCTATTTCCTACCGGCGCCATGGCGGCGTGCACGCCCCCTCCTGCTGCCAACACCGCTACCACCTGCGGCACCACAACGCTGACCAATACGCTTGGGAGTGGGCCGAGCGGGCCTGACAACAGCACGATCATCATTCAGTCCGGCGCATCGGTCAGGGCGGGCAACTTCAGCGCCATCAGCCTTCGCGACGCCGCGACTATCACCCTGCAGAACAATTCCACCGTCACCAACAATGCCACAAGCGGCGGCGGACTGTATGGGGCCGGCAGGGACACGATAGAATTCCGCTCCTTCGGCACCCTCACGATCGGGGAGGGGGCGACATTAAGCTCGCTTGGTTCGGCAAATACCGCCGAGGCCGTGAACCTGATGGGCCAAGGCAATACGGTGATCAACCGCGGCACCATTTCCGCCGTCAACAACGCGGCAATCTGGTTCGAGGATCAGGTAATCGGGGCTGCCAATACCATTGACAATTTCGGCATCATCCGGCGCGGCAGCGGGACCCAACCAGTCACCGAAAACAGTATCGGCAGCCAGGCTGACGGCGACGTCAACTTCATCAACCGCACCGGCGCGATAGTCTATGGCGGCCTGTCCTTCGCCCGCGGCGACGACACGCTGACGCTGTTCCCCTCCTCGGTCGTTACCGGCGGCTTCAATGGCGGCGGCGGCACGAATACCCTGACCCTCGCGGGCGAAGCGGGGACGAGCGATACCCTGGCCGGGAATATCAGCAACTTCCAGACGCTCACCAAGACCGGCGACGGCACCTGGACGCTCACCGGAACGGTCGGAACCAACAGCGGCACACCGCTCGCGGTCCGGGTGCAGCAAGGCACCCTTGTGCTGACCGGCAACAATACGAACTTCAACGGTTCCGTGGTCGTCGATCCGGCGGGCATATTGGAGGCGCGCGCGCAAAGCCTGCCGCCGGCCATCACCGACAACGGCCTCGTGCGGTTCGCCCAGCCCGACAACGGAACCTACGGGGGCGTCATCAGCGGCACGGGCCGGGTCGCCAAGACGGGCGCTGGCGTCCTGACGCTATCCGGCGTCAACACCTACCAGGGCGGCACCACCATACAGGGTGGCACGATCGCCATCAACGCGGACAGCCGGCTGGGTGCTTCCGGTGGCCCGATAACGTTGGATGGCGGTACGCTGGCACTCACGAGCAGTTTCAATCTCTCGCCATCGCGCGCCATAACGGTGACTGCCAACGACGGCACGATCCAGGCCAACGCCGGTGTCACGAGCACCGTAAGCCAGGCTATTACCGGCGCTGGTGCCCTGACCAAGGCCGGGACGGGCACGTTGGTGCTCTCAGGCAGCAACACATACGCCGGCGGCACGACGATCAGCGCCGGCACCTTGCAACTCGGCAATGGCGGCGCAACCGGCAGCATTTTGGGCAATTTGACCAACAACGGCACGCTCGCCTTCAACCGGAGCAACGAATACCAGTTCGACGGCCTTATCTCGGGAAGCGGTTCACTCGTGCAGGCCGGCGACGGCCAGACGATTCTTACCGGCAACAACACATATACCGGCACGACGACTGTCTCGGGCGGCTACCTGTTCGTAAACGGCGACCAGAGTGCCGCAACCGGGCTGACCAGCGTAGAGACCGGTGCACGCCTGAGCGGCAGCGGCACGATCGGCGGGAACGTCACGGTGGCAGATGACGCCATATTTGCGCCGGGCCACCATCCGTTTACGCCGGCCACGCTTACCATCAATGGGGATCTCGCGCTCAGCGACGCGTCCAATGTCTTCTACAATCTCGTCACGCCCGGCGAGGGCGGTGCGCTGAACGACCTGACCAATATCGGCGGCGACCTCACTCTTGATGGCGTCATCAACGTGCTGGACCCCGGCGCCGAACTTACACCCGGCGTTTACCGCATCTTCAACTACGATGGCACGCTGATCGACAACACCATGACGGTCGGCGCTTTCCTCAACGATCAACTGCAGCCGACGGGTCGAACGATGGACGATTTCTTCGTCCAGGTCTCGATCCCGGGTCAGGTCAATCTGGTCAACACCGCGGGGCTGGAACTTACCTTCTGGGACGGTGATGCAGGTCCCAAGGATGACGGCGTCATCAATGGCGGCGTCGGCACGTGGCGCATTCCTGGTGGCGTCGATCCTACCACGGACGACTGGACCGACGCGACCGGCGAAGTGAACGCGCCCTGGGACAACGGGCAGTTTGCGATCTTCACCGGCACCGCCGCTGTAGTGACCGTAGATAACGACAATGGCCAGGTGCAGGCCTCTGGCATGCAGTTCATGACGGACGGCTATGAGATCGCGGGCGATCCTCTTACTCTGGTTGCCGCTTCTGACGGCGCCTCTGTGATCCGCGTCGGTGGCGGCCCGAGCGATCCCGATGTCACGGCGACGATCAGCGCGATCCTGCAGGGCTCGACAACGCTCCAAAAGACGGGTGGCGGCACACTGGTTCTGGAGGGCGTAAATACCTATGCCGGCGGCACCATCGTCGCAGGCGGCACGCTGGAGATCGCGGCCGATAATAATCTCGGCGCGGCAGGCACGGGCCTCAGCATCAACGGAGCCACGCTGCACACCACGGCCGACATCACCTCGGCCCGCGCTACCACGCTGGGTGCTGCCGGCGGTACGTTCGAGACCGACACCGGTACGGCCTTTACCCTGAATGGGGCGGTCAGCGGCGGCGGCGCACTCACCAAGACCGGTGCAGGCACGACGGTGCTTGCCGCCGCCAATACCTATTCGGGCGGCACGACGATCAGCGCCGGAACGCTGCAGCTCGGCAGTGGCGGCGCGAGCGGCAGCATCGTCGGCAATGTGGCGAACAGCGGCACGCTCGCCTTCAACCGCAACAACACTTACGTCTTCGGCGGCGTCGTTTCGGGCACCGGATCGCTGGAGCAGATGGGCAGCGGCACGACGGCGGTCACCTCCGCCAACACCTATTCCGGCGGCACCACGATCAGCGACGGTACGCTGCAGCTTGGCAATGGCGGCGCAACCGGCAGCATCGTCGGCAATGTCCTGACGGAAGGCGACGGCGCGCTCGCCTTCAACCGGTCCAACACCTACACCTTCGGCGGCACGATCTCGGGCACCGGATCAGTCAGCCAGACCGGCAGCGGCATCACGATCCTTACCGGTGACAACAGCTACACCGGCGCGACCACGATCACCAATGGCTGGCTTTATATAGATGGCGATCAGAGTGTTGCGACAGGTCCGACCACCGCCGCAAGCGGCACACGGCTTGGCGGCAGCGGGATCGTCGGCGGTGACGTGACCATCGCCGATGGGGCCACGCTTAGTCCCGGCGCGGTGCCGCAGACACCGGCCACCCTGACCATCAATGGCAATCTGAACCTCAATCCAAACTCGATCCTGTTCTACAACATGGTCGAGGCCAATGTCGCCGGCGGCCAGCTCAACGACCTGACCGAGGTCGGGGGCGACCTGGTTCTGGACGGTGTCATCAATTTGGTGGACACGGGCGAAGACCTCGGCCCCGGCGTCTACCGGGTCATCAACTATGACGGCGCCCTCATCAACATGGGGCTCACGATCGGTTCCTACATGACGGCTCCGGCGACGCCGCAGGAGACACCCGTCGCGACCGGTCCACTGACCGGCTTCAGCGTCCAGACCTCGATCCCAGGCCAGGTGAACCTGATCAATACCTCCGGACTCTCGCTTACCTATTGGGACGGCGATTTGGTCACCAACGAGAACAACAACGTCATCGACGGCGGCGTCGGCACGTGGCGCAATGCGGGAGCCACCGACAACTGGACCAATTCGACCGGGCTGGTCAACGCAACCTGGGCGGACGGGCAGTTCGCGATCTTCGCGGGCACGGCGGCGACGGTGACCGTCAACGACGACAACGGCCAGGTCCAGGCGTCGGGCATGCAGTTCATGACCGACGGCTATGTGATCGCGGGCGATTCCATCAATCTGGTGGATTCGACCGCGGCGCCGGATTTTTCGGTCATCCGCGTCGGCGACGGCACAGAGGCGGGCGCCGCCATCACGGCGACCATCAATTCCGTGCTCAGCGGCTCCACGACATTGGAGAAGACCGATCTCGGCACCCTGGTGCTGGGCGGAGTCAACACCTATAGCGGCGGCACCCTGATCGAGGGCGGTGTCGTGCAGATCGCCAGCAATGCGAACCTCGGCGCCGGCACGGGGGGTCTGACCCTCGACGGCGGCACGCTGCGCACGACGGCCGACATCACCTCCGCGCGCGCCACGACG
>NZ_AHAM01000032.1 GCF_000236565.1 Mesorhizobium alhagi CCNWXJ12-2
GATGTATGAGCGCATGGTCGAGGACATGGACATCAATTGCGGCGACATCCTCGCAGGGGTGACCGTGGAGGAGAAGGGCCGCGAGATTTTCGACGAGATTCTCGCCGTCGCTTCCGGCAAGCGAAGCAAGTCCGAAGAACTCGGCTATGGCGACAATGAGTTCGTGCCCTGGCAGGTCGGCGCGGTGATGTAGCGCCGGGCGCCGGCTGACCAGCGATCGGACCATCCATCCAGAACAAGGGGCACGAATGAACAAGAGGCGCATCGGGCAGACCGGGCTTGAAACCACCGAGGTCGGCTTTGGCGGGGCGTCGCTCGGCGGACTCTACCGCTCCTGCCCGCGCGAGACGGCGATGGAGACGCTGCAAAGCGCCTGGGATGCCGGCATCCGCTATTTCGACACCGCCCCATTCTATGGCTTCGGCCTGTCGGAGCGGCGGTTCGGCGACTTTCTTCGCGACAAACCCCGCGACGACTACGTGCTCTCGACCAAGGTTGGCCGGCTGCTTCGGCCGGTGCCCGAGCACGAGGTCCCGGACCACAGCTATGTCGATCCGCTGCCCTTCGCCGTCGATTACGACTACAGCTATGACGGCATCATGCGCTCGGTCGACTTCAGCTATGCCAGGCTCGGCCTGAACAGGATCGACATCCTGTTCGTCCACGACATCGGCGTCTACACGCATGGCGTGGAGAAGACGAAACTCCATTTCCGCCAGCTGATGGAATCGGGACTGAAGGCGCTCGACAAGCTGAAGTCGTCGGGCGTCATCGCCGCCTATGGGCTTGGCGTCAACGAAGTGCAGATCTGCCTCGACGTGATGCGGCAGGCTCCGCTCGACTGCATCCTTCTCGCCGGACGGTACTCGCTGCTCGACCGTTCGGCGGAACCCGAACTGCTGGCGCTTTGCGAGGAGCAGAAGACGTCGCTGGTGATAGGCGGGGCGTTCAATTCCGGCATATTGGCGACCGGGCCGGTCGCGGGCGCGAATTTCGACTACGGCCCGGCCTCACCCGACATTCTGGCGCGCGTCGCCGGCATGCAGCGGGTCGCGGAAGCCAGGGGCGTTCCGCTGGCGGCTGCCGCGCTGGCGTTTCCATTGCGCAATCCGGTCGTCGCGACCATGCTCCTCGGCACCGCCTCGCCGGCAACCCTCAAGCGCAATCTCGATCTTTTGGCGATAGCGGTTCCGGAGGCAGCCTTTGCGGAGTTCGAGCTTTACACGATCCGCTGAAAACCGGTCGACGCACGATCACGCAGGATTGTTGCGGCTTGACTTTGAGACAGTGCGGGGATGCGCTACGTCTTCCAGCGAAGAGGAGACCTCCACAGATGTTTTCCAGATCGCTCAGCGCCGCCTTGTTTGCCCTTGCCGCCGGCCTGTTCATGCCGGGGCCTGCCGTCTCGGCTGAAACGCAGGTCGCCATCTTCGCCGGCGGCTGCTTCTGGTGCGTCGAAAGCGATTTCGACTACGTGCCGGGCGTGATCTCGACGACTTCGGGTTATTCGGGCGGAACGCTGCAAAATCCCACCTACCAGAACCATGAGGGCCACCGCGAAGTGGTGAAGATCGAGTTCGATCCGGCCAGGACGAGTTTCGACAAGCTCGTGAACGTGTTTTTCCGTTCGGTCGACCCGACCGACGATGGCGGGCAGTTCTGCGACCGCGGCCACGCCTACACCACCGCAATCTACGTGACCGACAAGGCCCAGAAGGCCGCGGCCGAGAAAGCCAAGGCGGAGGCCGAAGCCGCGCTCGGCCGGCCCATCGTCACGCCGATCGAGCCGGCCCGCACATTCTGGCAGGCCGAGGGCTATCACCTCGATTATTACAAGAAGAACCCGCTCCGCTACAAATACTACCGCAGCGCCTGCGGCCGCGATGCGCGCCTTGAGGAACTTTGGGGCGAGGCCGCGCTCCAGGGCATCGCGAGCCACTGAGCGCCAGGATGGAAAAATAAACGGGCGCCCGTATCGAGCGCCCGTTTTCATTGCATCGATCGCTCAGCCCAGGCGGGCGTCGAGCGAAACGTTGATAGCGCCGAGCGCCTTGGACACCGGGCATTCAGCCTTGGCCTTTTCCGCCAACTCCTTGAATTTCGCCTCGTCGATGCCGGCCACGGTGCCGACCAGCGTCAGTGCGCTGCCGGTGATGCCTGTACCCGGAACCAGCGTGACCACCGCCTTGGCGTCGAGCTTTTCGGCGGGCGTGCCGTTCTCGGCGAGGAAGTGCGAAAGCTGCATGGCGTAGCAGCCGGCATGGGCGGCGGCGATCAGTTCTTCCGGATTGGTGCCCGACTTGCCGCTCTCGTCCTCGAACCGGCCCTTGAACGAATAGGGCAGCTTTGCGATCGCGCCGCTCTGGCTGTCCAGCGTGCCGGAACCATCTTTCAGTGCGCCTTTCCAGACGGCTGTTGCGTGTCGGTCCATCGAAATCTCCTTGGGCTGAATTAGGGCCGGCGCCGCGGCCACGGAAGCAAATATAGCGATTGGCTTCACGCAAGCTATAAGCGTGCTGCAATTTTTCCAGGGTCAGGACCCATTAATCCAGCGACTTGGCATGACCACTCAGGGGACTTTAGCGGGCAGCATTGGAGTGCCCGGGACCGCTCGGCGATCCCGGGCACTGTCTGATTAGGATGTCAGCCCACAAGCCCGACGGATGGCGATCTGAACCGGCGATGGCGGCAGGGCCGGATCAAACTCACCTCTCGGCAGCAGCGGCGGTTGTGCCATGAAGCGCGGACATTCCCCACGGTGAGGTTGCGCGGCATGGACGAGGAACGGATGGCACAGATAGACCGTGCCTGCCGCACCAGTTGCCAGTTCAACCTCGCAATCTTCCGTAGAGACGAAGCCGTTGGCAGAGAGTTGCCTGAGTGTCGCTCCCGCGTCGCCATAGGGCAGCAACTCCCGCGCAATGGTGGCATGCGAACCTTTCCGTATCTTCGTGGGCGCATCATCGGAACCAACATCCGAGAACAGGAAGAGCATTAGCAATGCCCGTCCGCTGCTCTTCACGTTGGCACGCCACTCCATGAAATCCAGATTGTCGTCGCCAAAACTCATGTCCACATGCCAGCCATCATCACCAGGGGATTCTGGTGAGGGAAAGCGGATCGGAAAGGTTCCGAGGCCTTTAGGCGCAAGCCAGCGATCCTCGCCAACGAGTTGATCGTAAGCCTTGTGCAGCTGCGGCGTGTTGGCGGCTTCAATGAAGGGAGGCGAAGACTTGGACGCCACTCGTATAACTGGCCGAGTCCAGCTTTCGGGCTCGTCCGGCGACAGGCCAATATCCGCCCACAGCTCGTCCCTGCCTTGCTTCGCAAGGCTGGTGCTGAAGGCATTTTCGATTTTGACGAAGCCGTCGTCGATGAAGTTCTTGACCTGATGGGAGGTCAGGCCGATGTGCTCGGTTTTGGGCATTACACATTCTCCATTTCGGCCACCGCGTCAGCGGAGCCGTTGATCTGATCGGCGCTGATGCGCCGGAACGACTTGGGCCGTTCAGATCAGCGGGAAGAATGTGGAGATGAACGTCATGCCGGGAACGTATACCGGCCGGAAGGCGGAATCAAGAAAACCCGGACATCAAGCATCCCGACCAGGAGCCCCCGGACAGCCCACCACTCCACCTTTCCGGAGCGGCGGGCTCGACTCTTAGCAATGTCGTCTATCTGCTCCTAATAGAAAAAGCGCTCTTCGGTGATCTTGCCGCCCTTGACCGTATATAGACCGACCTCGTCCATCGTGACGCGTTCTCCGGTCGCTTTGGGCGTAATGTCGTACTTGAAACGGAGGGCGAATTGATCGCCGTTGACGAAGGGCCCCTCGACCGAGCCTCCATGAACCTCATGGTTCTCGCGCCACCAATCGCCCTTCTGCTTCACAGCGTCCTTGCCGTGGCAGACAGCCATTGGCCCCTCCATGGCTTCATAGCTGACAATGTCGTCGGCATTGTATTTCGCAGCGGCGGCTTCGTCGTTGCCCTGCTTGAGAAGCTCCGTGAAATCCTTGGCAAGCTCTGCGGTGGTCATCGGCGTTTCTCCTCTGTTGAGACAAGTTCCAGCTACCGAACCTCTCGCGAGTATGCCACCGCACCCGCGACAAGTAGCTGACAACGCCGTGTCAGGATCATTTCGCTCCGGCCGCTCGCGGTCAGATCGGCTCGCCCCGGAGCAGCCTCGGCATGGCGCCCGACAGGCCGGAAGCCTGGCGGATGAAGAAGCCCTTGATCATCGGCATGCGGTCGACCAGCCCAAGCCCGATGTCGCGGACGGTCCGCAGCGGCGCAAAGTCGTTGGAGAACAGGCGGTTCAAGACGTCGGTGGTGATGCCCATCTGCACCGTATCGAAACGCCGCCAGCGCTCGTAGCGCTGCAAGACGTCGAGTGCGCCGATGTCCTGTCCCAGCCGGTCTGCCTCGACGACGGTCTCGGCGAGCGCGGCCGCATCCTTGAAGCCGAGATTGAGCCCCTGCCCGGCGATCGGATGGATGCCGTGCGCGGCATCCCCGCAGAGCGCGAAGCGCGGTTTCACGAAGGCTCGCGCCAGGGTCAGGCCGAGCGGCCAGGCGCGGGGCTTGTCCTCGACACGGATTTCGCCGAGCTTGAGGCCGAAACGCTGCTCCAGCTCGATCTCGAAGACCAGTTCGTCGCCGTTGACGAGCTTTTCGGCGTCTTCCGTCCGCTCGGTCCACACAATCGACGAGCGATTGCCCATCAAGGGCAGGATCGCGAACGGGCCCGCCGGCAGGAAATGCTCCTCGGCGCGGCCATTGTGCGGCCGCTCATGCGCCACGGTGCAAACGATGCCGGACTGTCCATATTCCCACTTCACCGTCTTGATGCCGGCCATGTCGCGCAGCCGTGAATTGACGCCGTCGGCTGCGACCAGCAGCCGTGCTTCGAGCGAAATGCCGTCGGCAAGGTGCACCAGCACATTGGCGATGCCGGTTTCGAAGGCGCGGACGGCCACGCCCTCGATGATGTCGATGCCGAGTTCGGCGGCGCGCCGGCGAAGCGCGCCGTTGAGGGTCTTGTTGGCGACCATGTGCGCGAAAGGTTCGCCAGTCACCGCCTCGCCGCCGAAGGTGAGGAACACAGGGCGCACCGGGTCGCTGGTGCGCGAATCGGTCACGATCATGTCGTTGATGGGCTGGGCCTGCAGCTCAATCTCTTCCCAGCAGCCGAGCCGGGAGAGCATGCGGCAGGCGGCTGCGGCTATCGCCGAGGCTCGGCCGTCCTTTTCCCAGATGCCTTCGGGCGCGGCGTCGACCACCGCAATTGCCAGATTCGGTCTCGCCTGCTTCATCGAGACTGCCGCGGCTAACCCGACATAGCCCGCTCCGGCGACCAGTACGTCGAGGGGAGGCCGCTCTGCTGCCGGTCGCTTGTATGGCATCGTCACATTCCTCCGTCTTCGGCCGGCTTGACTTGCTCCGCCGTTCCTGTTCGAAACCCGGGCAGTTCCACGCGGTTCCAAAAGGCCTGAAAATGTCGGCGGCCATGCAAGAGCTTCTGTCCATTCTCGACCTCGAGAAGCTCGAACACAACCTCTATCGTGGTCGCAGTCCAAAGCTCGACTGGCAAAGGGTGTTCGGCGGCCAGACGATCGCGCAGGCGCTTGTCGCGGCCCAGCGGACGGTCAATCCCGACCGCCATGTTCATTCGCTGCACGGCTATTTCATGCGTCCCGGCGATACCAAGGTGCCGATCATCTACGAGGTCGACCGTATCCGCGACGGCGGCAGCTTCACCACGCGCAGGGTGGTGGCGATCCAGCACGGCCACGCGATCTTCTCGCTCGAAGCGTCGTTCCAGGGCGAAGAACACGGCCTGGAGCATCAGGTGCCGATGCCGCTCGACGTGCCGGCCCCCGACACCCTGATGACGCAGCAGGAACTCATCGGCAAATACGGCGACGCCGTGCCGGAGGGCATCAAGCGCTACTGGGAGCGAGAGCGGCCTATCGACATGAAACCGGTCATGCTCAAGCACTATACCAGCCGCGAGAAGCTCGCCCCGGAGCAGAATATCTGGATACGCACCGCCGGGCCGGTGCCGGCGGACCGGGCCACGCAGGCCGCGGTTCTAGCTTATCTTTCCGACATGACTCTGCTCGACACCTCGACCTTCGCACATGGGCGGGCGGTGTTCGATCCGGACATCCAGGCCGCGAGCCTGGACCATGCGATGTGGTTCCACCGGCCGCACCGGCTCGACGACTGGATTCTCTACACCCAGGACAGCCCCTCGTCGCAAGGTTCGCGCGGTTTTACCCGCGGCGCGCTTTATGGGAGGGACGGCACGCTGATCGCCTCCGTCGCCCAGGAGGGACTGATAAGATTGAGGCACCAGCCCGCCGAATAGGCAATTTTGAAAAATTGCCTATTTTTCGAGCAGTCGATTTGCCGCGTCTGCTTGCAGTGCAGCCCTGCAATCCCTCTTATCCTTTGATTTCCAAACGGTTAACGAGGTCCCACGGCAACTGGCACGGAGCTTGAATTGCGCTCATTACTCATCGGCTGCCTTCGGTGGCTCGGCGATGTCGCGCAATTGCGGGGATCCGCATCAGCAAAGGGTGAAACCTTATGAAAATCGTGATGGCAATCATCAAGCCGTTCAAGCTCGACGAGGTGCGCGAAGCGCTCACCGCCGTCGGGATCCAGGGCCTGACCGTCACCGAAGTCAAAGGCTACGGGCGTCAGAAGGGCCATACAGAAATCTATCGCGGGGCCGAATACGCGGTCAGCTTCCTGCCGAAGATCAAGATCGAAGTCGCGGTCGCAACCGATCTTGTCGACAAGGCCGTGGAAGCGATCACCGCCACGGCCAAGACCGGGCAGATCGGCGACGGAAAAATCTTCGTCTTCTCGATCGATCAGGCCGTGCGCATCCGCACCGGCGAAACAGACACCGACGCGCTTTGAGCCGCCAGCAGTCATGGAGACACCAATGAAAATTTCAGAAAGTTTTGCGCCGCTGGCGCGCACCGCCGTGCTCGGTGCACTGGCGCTGACGGCATTCGGCACGCTTGCCGCCTTCGCCCAGGAAACCGCGCCCGCCGCGGCCGATGCGGCCGCAGCCGCCGCACCCGTCCCCGACAAGGGAGACACGACCTGGATGATGCTTTCGACCATCCTCGTCCTGTTCATGGCACTTCCGGGCCTCGCTCTGTTCTACGGCGGCCTGGTCCGCGCCAAGAACATGCTTTCCGTGCTCATGCAGTGCACGATGATCGTGGCGACCGTCATGATCATCTGGGTTCTCTACGGCTATTCCTTCGCTTTCGGCGGCGGCACCAGCCCCTACTGGGGCGGCCTTGGCAAGCTGTTCCTGGCTGGCGTGACGCCTGACAGCACCGCCGCCACCTTCTCGGAAGGCGTCGTCATCCCCGAATTGGTGTTCATCTGCTTCCAGATGACCTTCGCGTGCATTACGCCGGCGCTTATCATCGGCGCCTTCGCCGAGCGCATCAAATTTTCGGCGGTTCTGCTCTTCGTCGTGCTCTGGGTGACGTTCGTCTACTTCCCAATCGCCCATATGGTGTGGGACGCCAGCGGTCTACTGTTCGGCTGGGGCGCTCTCGATTTTGCCGGCGGCACCGTCGTGCACATCAATGCCGGCATCGCGGCCCTGGTCGGCTCGATCATGATCGGCAAGCGCAGCGGCTACGGACGCGACAACATGGCGCCGCATTCCATGACTCTCACCATGGTCGGCGCATCGATCCTGTGGGTCGGCTGGTTCGGCTTCAACGCCGGCTCCAACCTCGAAGCAACTGGCGGCGCGGCGCTTGCAATGATCAACACCTTCACCGCAACTGCCGGCGCGATAATAGCCTGGGTGGGCATCGAATCGCTCGCCCGCGGCAAGGCCTCCATGCTCGGCGCAGCTTCCGGCATGATCGCCGGTCTGGTTGCGGTGACGCCCGCCGCCGGCCTGATCGGCCCGGTTGGAGCGATCGTGCTCGGCGCCATTGCCAGCGCGTTCTGCTACTACTTCGTCACGGTCGTGAAGATCAAAGCCGGCTATGACGACTCGCTCGACGTGTTCGGCATCCACGGCATCGGCGGCATCGTTGGCGCGATCGGAACCGGCATCTTCGCGTCGGCTTCACTCGGCGGTATCGGCTATGCCGAAGGCGTGACGATGGGCGGACAGGTCTGGACCCAGATCCTGGCTGTGCTGGTCACCATCGTCTGGTGCGGCGTGATCTCGGCGATCCTCTACAAGGTCGTCGACGCGATCGTCGGCCTGCGGCCGACCGTCGAAGCCGAATCGCAGGGCCTCGACCTCACCTCACATGGCGAGGTCGCCTACCACAGCTGATCTCTGCCGGGCGCAGTCCCGGTAGCAGCGGAAATCCCGTCGGGCGGCGAAAGTCTCCCGCACCTGAACCCGGCTCCGCGGCCGGGTTCTTTTTTCTCTCGTGCACTCGAAGGCGCCATGACCGGCAGGAGCGGGCCGTCGACACGAGGTTGACGCTGGACGCCGATTGTGAACTATCCGGCGAGGGTGGGCACATTCGAGGAGCAGTATCATGAGATCTCGCAAGCTTGCCGTTGTCGCCTCCACCCTTCTGGCAATGTCGCTCGCCGGTTGCGCAACGAGCGAACAGCAGCAGCGCGCCGGTACCGGCGCATTGGTTGGCGCCGGCGTCGGCGCTCTCGCCGGCCAGGCCATCGGCGGCAACACCAAATCGACGGTCGTGGGCGCGGGCGCGGGCGCACTTCTTGGCGCTGCCGTCGGTACTGCGACCACTCCACGTCCGCAATATTGCCGGTACCAGCGTTCGGATGGCTCGATCTACACCGCACCGTGCTAGGCACCTGACCTGCCGGGCGGATCGGGCGCAGCATGTTCGCGCCTCCGGCCGCCCAGCCGCCTTTCAGCAAGAAGAACCATCAAGCCGCCATCGGCGGCTTGATGAAAACGCGCCGTTTCGTGGGCGGAATGGCAAGCACGCGCTGCCGAGGCATAAGCCCCCGGGAAGATGCATGGTTAATGCGCCCTTAACCTTCCCCCCGATAGGCTGGAAGCCGAATCTGCCCGAGATTTGTCGTCGGGCGCCATTTATTGCGGACGGGGAACGGGAATGCGTTCAGCCACACAATTCGCGCTGACCGATACGGGGCACGGCTTTCAGGCATTTGCACGCCGGCAGGTTGGCCGCGCAGTCGGCCTGGCGCTTTTCGCCTTCGTCGCATTCGGCCTCGCCAGCCTCGGGACGTGGAACGTCGCCGATCCGAGTTTCAGCCATGCCACCGCAAATCCGGTGACCAATGCGATGGGCTATCCCGGCGCGGTCTTTTCCGACCTTGCCATGCAATTCTACGGCCTGTCTTCGGTCGCCGCCCTCGTTCCGGCGGTGATCTGGGGGTTCTTTTTCGCCACGGCGCGCGGCGTCGACAAGATGCCGCGGCGGGCGCTGGCATGGTTCGGCGCTTCACTGCTGTTCGCTGCGATCGCCGGCTGCGTGATAGCGCCGCCGACCTGGCCGCTGCCCTCCGGATTGGGCGGCGTGTTCGGGGACATGGTGCTGAAGCTGCCGTCGCTTGCGACCGGCGGCTATCCGACGGGCTGGGTCGCCAGCCTGCTCGTCATGGTCTTTGCCGGCCCCGCAATCTGGCTTTCGGCTTACGGCTCGGGGCTGCTGTCGCGCCGCAACGGCTTTGCGCCGATGGATCAGGCGCCGCTCCGCGACGAGCGCGAGCCGGACAATCTGGTGCTCGGCAACGACGACGACGATGACGACGAAGGCGTCCTCGCCCTCGGCGCCATCACCCATTGGTGGCTCTCGATCCGGGCGTTCTTTCGCCGCCGGGCAGCAAATCGCCGCAGCCGCGATGACGGCTTCGATGAGATTCGCCCGCAGAGCGGCTGGCGGCGCGCCGCCGAGCGCGTCGAGTTTGCCGAGATGGCCGAAGCCAGGGTCAGCGCCAGGGGCCGTGCGCGGGTCGAGCCTGAATTCTTCGCGGCCATGGTGTCCGATGGACGCGCCCCCTCCATCGACCCGGATGACGATGAGGTTGCGGATTTCTCGCCTGAGGTTGAAGGGCGCACCGGCAGCCCGCAGGCGCCGAATTTCCGCTCGCCTTCGCCGGTTCGGGTGGAAGGCCCCGCTCCACGTCCGGCGCCGGGCGCGCGGGTGCAGCGCGAGGCGCAGGCTTCGCTGATCGGTTCCTCCAAGTTCGAGATGCCGACGCTGCATTTCCTGAGCGAACCGAAGAACGTGGTGCGCGACGCTTCGCTGTCGAAAGACGCGCTGGAGCAGAATGCAAGGCTGCTCGAAGGCGTGCTGGAGGATTTCGGCGTCAAGGGCGAGATCATCCATGTTCGGCCGGGTCCAGTGGTGACGCTCTACGAATTGGAGCCGGCGCCGGGCATCAAATCGTCGCGCGTTATCGGCCTTGCCGACGACATTGCCCGTTCGATGAGCGCGATCGCCGCCCGCGTCGCCGTCGTGCCGGGCCGCAATGCCATCGGCATCGAACTGCCCAACGCCAAGCGCGAGACGGTCTATCTGCGCGAAATCCTGGCGAGCCGCGATTTCGAGACGACCAAGGCCAAGCTTGCGCTGGCGCTCGGCAAGACGATCAATGGCGAGGCGGTGATCGTCGACATCGCCAAGATGCCGCACGTGCTCGTCGCCGGCACCACGGGCTCGGGCAAGTCGGTGGCGATCAACACCATGATCCTGTCCTTGCTCTACCGTATGACACCGCAGGAGTGCCGGCTGATCATGATCGATCCGAAAATGCTGGAGCTGTCGGTCTATGACGGCATCCCGCATCTGCTCACCCCGGTGGTGACCGACCCGAAGAAGGCGGTCGTGGCGCTGAAGTGGACGGTGCGGGAGATGGAAGACCGCTACCGGAAGATGTCGAAGGTTGGCGTGCGCAACATCGAAGGATTCAACCAGCGCGTCGCTTTGGCCGAGAAGAAGGGCGAACGCATCTCGCGCACGGTCCAGACCGGCTTCGACAAGCAGACCGGCGAGGCCGTCTACGAAACGGAAAGTCTCGATCTCGAGCCGATGCCCTTCATCGTCGTCATCATCGACGAGATGGCCGACCTGATGATGGTCGCCGGCAAGGACATCGAAGGCGCAGTGCAACGGCTCGCGCAGATGGCGCGCGCGGCCGGCATCCATGTCATCATGGCGACGCAGCGGCCCTCCGTCGACGTCATCACCGGCACGATCAAGGCCAATTTCCCGACCCGCATCTCGTTCCAGGTCACCTCCAAGATCGACAGCCGCACCATCCTGGGCGAGCAGGGCGCCGAACAGCTGCTCGGCATGGGCGACATGCTCTACATGGCCGGCGGCGGGCGTATCCAGCGTGTGCACGGGCCTTTCGTTTCGGACGACGAGGTCGAGAAGGTGGTCGCCCACCTCAAGCTGCAAGGCGTGCCCGAATATCTCGACGCGATCACTGAGGACGAGGACGAGGACGACGAGGACGGAGGTTCGCGGCCGGGCGGCGGCTCCGGCGGAGGCAATTTCGAGGATTCCGATGATCCTTACGATCAGGCGGTCTCGGTGGTGCTGCGGGACGGCAAAGCCTCTACAAGCTACATCCAGCGCCGGCTCGGCATCGGCTATAACCGCGCCGCCTCGATCATCGAAAAGATGGAGAGGGAAGGCATCGTCGGCCCAGCCAACCACGCCGGAAAGCGTGAAATCCTGGTGCCGACCGAGGAGGACAAGTTCTAGCCGCTCTTGCCGCCGCCAAACTTAAGCCCAACTAACTCAATATCGACAGGCGCAAGTTTTGATGAACGCGAAAGTGACCACAGTCATGACAAACGACATCCTGAATCCGACCCGCGGCTCCGCGACGCGACGTGCATTTCTTGGTCTGGCCCTCTTCGCCGCGGGTGGTTTCGCCATCCAGTCGGCCGCCGGCCTCGGCCTTGTCTCCCCGGCCCATGCTGCGGCCTCCGAAGCGGCGCAGAAGATCGCCGACCACTTTGCCAGTGTCCGCACCATGACCGGCGAATTCGTGCAGTTCGGGCCGCGCGGCGAACAGACCGGTGGCAAGTTCTACATTGAACGCCCGGGCAAGATCCGCTTCAACTATGAAGGCTCATCGGGTTTCAAGGTAATCTCCGACGGGCAATCGGTCGTGCTCGACAACAAGAAAATGAATACGATGGACCTCTATCCGCTGTCGAAGACGCCGCTCAAGCTGCTGCTCGATGAGCGCATCGACCTGTCCGGCAATAAGGTCAGGAGCGTCAAGGAAGAGGACGATCTGACGACGATCCAGCTCGCCGACAAATCGGTCTTCGGCAATTCGCGCATCACCATGATGTTCGATCCGAAATCCTACGATCTGCGCCAGTGGACCATAACCGACGCGCAGGGCAAGGACACGACGGTGATGATCTTCAACGTACAGCAGGGCGTGAAGATCGATCAGGACCTGTTCAAGATCGACTACAAGCGCAATATCGATCTGAACAAGAAGAGGCATTCGAGCCGCTAGCAGACTTGGCGCTAGGATCGCTCCCGGGCTTTAACTGTGGAAAGGCCCGGGAGCGCCCGCTTGATTGGGCGGCCTGCTTGTAATCCAAGCGCCGCGCTGCCAGTTTCCGGACCTTGTCTTTCGTCCGGATCTCCTCATGACATTCACCATCGCCACCTGGAACATCAATTCCGTACGGCTGCGCATGCCGATCATCGAGCGGCTTCTGCTCGAGCGCGCGCCCGACATTTTGTGTCTTCAGGAAACGAAATGTCCCGACGATCTGTTTCCTTTCGCGGCGTTTCGAAAGCTCGGCTATGAGCACATCTCGATCAGCGGTCAGAAAGGCTATCATGGCGTGGCGACAATCGCCCGCCGGCCGATCGAAACTATCGAGAAGCGCGATTTCTGCGTGAAGGGCGACTGCCGGCATCTTTCGGTGCGCATAGCTGCCGGTGGCAAGTCGCTTCTGGTGCACAATTTCTACGTTCCGGCCGGAGGCGACGAACCCGATCCGGAGATCAACTGGAAGTTCCGCCATAAGCTTGATTTCGTTTCCGAAATGAATGCAATCCGAGCCGAACATGACGAACTTTCCGGATCGCTTCTGGTTGGCGACCTGAACATCGCGCCGCTCGAACACGATGTCTGGTCGCACAAGCAGCTTCTCAATGTCGTCAGCCATACGCCTGTGGAGACCGAAAGCTTCGAAGCGATGCGCAAAGCCGGCGACTGGGTGGACCTGATGCGGCTCAATGTGCCGCTCGACCAGAAGCTCTATACCTGGTGGAGCTACCGCGCCCAGGACTGGGAGCTCTCGAACCGCGGACGCCGCCTCGACCATGTCTGGTCGTCGCCAAACCTGGCAGCAAGCCTCTCCGGCATCGAGATCCTGCGCGAAGCGCGCGGTTGGGACCGGCCGTCCGACCATGTGCCGGTTATTGCGCGGTTCGATCTCGATTGAGAGACTTTAGCTCTCGAAACGTGCGGCAACTTCTTCGATGCGGCGCACGAGCGCCTGCAGATCGTCAACGATGCGCTGGCGCAGCGTGATTGCGAGATCGGGGTACTCTTCCAGGATGCGGTGGAACATCTTGCGGTTCAGCCGCAGGATTTCGGCGTCGGTTGCAGCCGCGGCGCTTGTAAGCCTTCTTGTATCGGCGATCAGGGCCAGTTCGCCCAGCATTGCGCCGGCCTCGGCCGTGCCGACGGGAATGCGCTGGTCGCCCTGTTCGCGAAACAGGCTTATCGTCCCCTTGATCACGACATAGGCGGAGTCGGCCTCGTCGTCCTCGCGATAGAGCTTTCTGTCGGCCGCAAGGTGCATGGTTTCGGCGCCGAAGGCGAGCAGACGCAGCTGTTCCTGGCTGAAGCCCTCAAAAAGCCTCACGCCGGACAGGATGCGAATTTCGTCATCCAGCGCCATTGTGTCCCCGATTCACGGCGCCGATCCCTCCCTCCTTCGACGGCCCCCACCGCCGAAGAACCGGTTACGGAACCAGCTTGTATCCGCCGCTTTCTGTCACAAGAATTTCTGCATTGGAAGGATCGCGCTCGATCTTCTGGCGAAGCCGGTAAACGTGCGTCTCCAAAGTGTGCGTGGTGACGCCGGAATTGTAGCCCCAGACCTCCTCGAGAAGGATGTCGCGGGTCACCACTTTCTGGTCGGCGCGATAGAGATATTTAATGATCGAGGCTTCCTTTTCGGTAAGCCGGACCTTTGCCCCACGCTGGTCGATCAGCAGCTTCTGGCTGGGCTTGAACGTATAGGGACCGACCGAAAAGGTAGCGTCCTCGCTCTGCTCGTGCTGGCGCAGCTGGGCGCGGATGCGGGCGAGCAGGACGGCGAAGCGAAACGGCTTGGTTACGTAATCGTTGGCGCCCGCCTCAAGACCCAGAATGGTGTCGGAATCGGTGTCGTGGGCAGTCAGCATGATGATAGGGGCCTTGTAACCACCCTTGCGCAGAAGCTTGACGGCTTCGCGACCGTCCATGTCCGGTAGCCCCACATCCATTACCAGGAGATCGATGAGCCCGGCGCGGGCTACCGCAACGCCCTTGGCCGCGGTGGCTTCCTGCAAGACGTCGAATTCCTCGTAGAGAGACAGTTGCTCAACAAGTGTGGTGCGCAGGTCGTCATCGTCGTCAACAATCAGGATGGTTCGGGATGTCATGGATCAATCCGTTGTTTCTAAAAGAAAATTCTATTGACCGTTCATCGTTTATGCGGAACGTAGCCGTCGGAACAGCCAATCACGGTGATTTGCTTCACAATGCGATCATACTCTAAAAAACGTGAACGCAATGGGGCCGGGGCAAAATTACGGGGCGGCCTTTCGGCGCTGACCGTGCGGGCGAAGCCGGGCGACCGCTGCAAAGGGCTCCTGAATGTCGGCGGGACGGTGTTTCCGTGCGCTCTTGGCCGCGGCGGCATATCCTCGCGCAAGCGCGAAGGCGATGGCGCGACACCGCTGGCGCGCATGCGCATCCTCTCAGGCTACTTTCGCCGCGACCGGTTTGCGCCCGGCAATTCGCGGTTGGCCATGACCCCGATCGATGCGTCCCTCGGCTGGTGCGAGGTTCCGGACGATCGCAACTACAACCGTCCGGTGAAGCTGCCTTATGCCGCCAGCCACGAACACATGCTGCGCGAAGACAGGCTCTACGATGTCTGCATCGTGCTCGACTGGAACATCGCACCGCGCCGGCGCGGACGCGGCAGCGCCATCTTCTTCCATCTCGCAAGGCCGGGATTCACACCGACGCAAGGCTGCGTCGCGGTTACGGCCAAGGTGATGGCCCGGCTGTTGCCCGCTCTTTCGAACCGGACGGTGCTGACCGTTACGCGATAGTGCGCCCTGGCTAAGGCCCTAACGATCCGAAACGATCTTGACCTTGTCGCCGGCAGACACCGTCGCCCCCGGCGATAGCGCGTTGAGCAGCCGGAACAGTTCCAGCTTCTTGTCGACCCCGGCCATCTGGGCGGAAAGCGAGCCGACCGTGTCGCCGGGCCTGACGGTGACGACGCGGATGCGCAGCGGCTTGAGAGCTGCCTTTTCGCTGGCGCTCAGCGCCTTGAAGCTGCCGCTCACCGCCCGCGCGACCGGGTCGAGCGAGGTGTTGGCCAAGGGCGCGGCCGTCAGCAGCCGATAGACCTGGCCGCCAGCGCGGATGACCGTGATATCGAACTGCCAGCCTTCGGCGCGGGCGCTGGCTACCGCCGCCTGGTTGCCGTTGATGGTCACGGCGCGCACGCTGGCCTCGTCCAGGCCGGCGACCCAGCCGCTGCGGACGTAGTCGGCGAGCGATACGTTGGCGTCGATCGAGACTCCGTCGAAGCGGATCGCCATGTCGCCCGGGCCGGTGGCGGTGACCGCCGCGGCCGAGTTGTCAATGACGAAACCGGCCGGCACCGAGAACGAGACGCCGAGCCGTGGATGCATGAATGTGTTGCCGCGCACATAGCCTTCTTCCGGCGTGTCGCCGAACAGCAGCCCGTCGATACCGGCCAGAAACGAATCCCGGTCGGTCACGCCGGTGCCCTGCGTGCCGAACTGGCGGGCATGGCGCTGGGCGAGATCGATGCGCTGCGGCGCGTTGGGGTGGCTGGCGAGGAAGTCGAGGTTCGGGTCGGTCGCGCCGCTGACGCTGCGCATCTCGCTGTAGGCGGCCATCGATTGCAGGAAGCGACCCGCCGCGAACGGGTCGAAGCCAGCCTGCCCGCTGGCCTTGATGCCGATTGCGTCGGCCTCAAGTTCCTGGTTGCGCGAGAATTGCGCCAGGCGAAGCTTGCCGCGGATCAGCGCCACGTTGGCGTTCGGGTTTTCGCCGAGAACATCGGTGACCACCTTGGTCGCCAGTACCTCCTCGGCTTCCTTCTGCTGGCGCTGCAGGCCGTGATTTGCGGTGACATGGCCCATTTCATGGGCGATGACGGCGGCGAGTTCGGCCGAATCATTGGCCAGCGCCAGCAGCCCGCGCGTCACATAGAGATAGCCGCCCGGCAACGCGAAGGCGTTGACGTTCGGAGAGTTGAGGATGGTTATGCGGTAGGCCTGGGTCGGGTTGCCGGAAACGGTGGTCAGATTGCCGACCACCTTGGCCACCATGCGCTCGAGCTTGGGATCGGAATATTCGCCGCCATAGGTGGCGAGAATGCGCGGGTGCTGCGATCGCGCGAGTTCGGCCAGCCTGTCGTTGCGCGAGACATTGTCGACCGTGACAGGATTGTTGGAAGGCTGGAAGGCGGATTCCTTGATGTCGGGCGTCATCGACTGGCAGCCCGTGACGAGCGCGGCCAACGCCACCGCTATGCCGAAGCGCGCAGTGATGCGCACCGGCTTAGGCGAGATCGCTTCCGTGGTCGGGCAAGTCGGCAGAACGCGTTCCTTTCTCGCGGCAATCCGGAGCATGATGACTGATCAACGTTACATGGACCTGAACAAGAACCGCATATGCAAATCACGCAGGAAAGTTCAAGCGCGGTTTGCCTGCAAATTATGTCGTCTTCCAGGCATTTCGGGCGGGAGAGCTACGTTTGTTCCGTACCGATATAATGCCTGAACGCCGCAGGTCCATCCGGCCCGAAGAAAAACTCCGTCTCGCCTGTCGCGGCGACGGTTCCATTGTCGAGGAAAATCATGCGCTGCGCAACGCGGCGCGCGTCCTCTGGCCGGTGGGTGACGAGAACCACGGTCATCTCGCGCTCTTCATGCACGCCCCGGACAAGATCGAGCATGTCGTCGCGCAACGCCGGGCCGAGCGCCGCGAAAGGCTCGTCGAGGAGCAGGACAGGGCGGTCGCGCACCAGCACGCGAGCCAGAGCCACGCGCTGGCGCTCGCCGCCGGAAAGCTCGCGCGGCAGGCGTTTCTCCTTGCCGGCAAGGCCGGTGCGGGCGAGTGCGCCGGCGATCGCTTCGCGATCTTCGGCTGTCAACCTGAGCGCCGGCGAGCGACCGAGCCCAACATTTTGCTCTACGCTCAGATGCGCAAACAGATTGTTCTCCTGGAACACCATCGATACCGGCCGTGTGGCGGGCTCGAGGCTGGTGACGTCCATCCCGCCGATCAGGATGCGGCCCGCCTGCGGCGTCTCGAAGCCGGCTACCAGATTGAGCAGCGTCGATTTCCCGGAACCGCTGGGGCCCATCACCGCAGTGATGGCGGACGCTTCGATCGCGGCGTCGAAATTCATCACGGCCTCGCCATAGCTGAAGGCGACATGGTCAAGCTGGATTGCAGCGCCAGTGGTCATCGTGGGAGAAAATCCTTTCCGAGCCGGTCGGTCAGCATCATAAGCGCCAGGCAGAGCAGGCCGAGCAGCAGGGCAAGCCCGGCTGCGTCGTCGGTTCGGTAGCTGCCCATGCGCGCCAGAAGCAGATAGGGCAGCGTCTGCACCGCATCACTGCCGAACAGCGCGATAACGCCGAGGTCGCCGAGCGACAGCGCCATGGCGAAGGCCAGCGCCGTCATCAGCGGCCGTCGTAGCACCGGCCATTCGACCAACCGGAGCCGGTTCCAGCCGCTTATGCCGAGTTGCGCGCACAGGCGCTCGTGGCGCTCGCTGGCCGCATCGTGGGCCGGGCGGATGGCACGAATGGCGAAGGGCATCGCCATCATGGCATTGACGGTCACGACCATGGCGGGCGCCACGGCGAAGACATTGCCGAAATGGCGCAGGAGCACGAACCATCCGGCGCCGATGACGATCGGCGGCACGACAAGGACGAAGCCGGAGCCGGTGTCGACCACGTTTTCCAGAAACGTCTTGCGACCGGCTCCACGTCCCAGCGCCAGCGCCCGCCGCGCCATGACCAGCGATAGCGCCAATGTTGCCGAAAGCGCCGCAGACAACGTCGCCAGGACAATGCTGGTTATCGTCGCCTGCCGCACCGCGGGTTCACCCGCCAATCGGGCAAGATCTGCGTCCAGTCCGGCGATAACCGTCGCCAGCATCGGGCCGGCGACGAACAGCAGCGCGAGTGCGAGGAGCACGGAATTGAACGCTGTCTCCTGCATGCTGACGGTAACGTAGCGGCGCGGTGCGATAGGCAGATTGGCATCGCCGGTGATATTAGCGCCGAGCCGCATCAGCGCGGCAACCACCGCCATGGTCAGCGCGATCTGCAGGATCGTTAGCGCAACGGCGCGCGCAGGATCGATGTCGAAGCGCAGCGACTGGTAGATCGCCACTTCCAGCGTGGTGGCGCGCGGTCCGCCGCCCAGCGTCAGAACGATGGTGAAGGATGTTATGCAGAGCATGAAGACCAGCCCTGCGATGCCCGGAAGGCTGGCGCGCAGCGCTGGCCATTCGATCAGCCGGAAGGCGGATCTCGCCCCCATTCCGAGTTGGCTGGCGAGCCGCCACTGGTCGGCGGGCACTGTATCGAGCGCCTCGAGAAACAGACGGGTCGCCAGCGGCAGGTTGAAGAAGACGTGCGCGACGAGGATGCCGGACAGGCCGTAAATGCCCGGCCAGCTTTGGCCAGAGATGCTACCGAAGAGGTCAGCGAAATAGCCGGCGCGGCCAAAGAGCGCCAGCACGCCGAGCGCGGCGACGATGGCCGGCAGCGCCAGCGGCACTGCGAAGAGGCGCAGGATCAGGGCACGGCCCGGGAATCTTGGATGGCGTGACAGAGCGCGGGCGACGAAGATCGCAGGAACGACCGAAAGCGCGGTCGACAGCAGCGCCTGCCAGAGCGTGAAGCGCACGACGCGGAACAGGTAGGGGTCGAACGCGGCGAGCGCGCCGGAAGTGTCCTGCACGCCCTCGACGATCAGGCCGGCGAACGCGCCGCCGATCAGGATTGTGATCGCTGCCAGCGCAAGGATGCCGGCGGCGACGCGAGGGTTGGTGGCTGTCATGCCGGCGCTGCCCCTCACCCTTACCCTCTCCCCGTGAAGGACGGGGAGAGGGAGTCGTCAGCGTTGGAGTATCGTCCTTCTCCCCGTTGGATACGAGGAGAAGGTGTCGCCCATTCGACTTCGCTCAGGAGGCGGATGAGGGGCAGTCGGCTCATTGCCGATTATATCTCCGGCGGCGGACGAGTATCACTCGCTCATCACCGCCAGCCACTCGTCGACCCAGGCCTTGCGGTTCTCGGCGACCTCTTCGGGGCTGAAAGCAAGCGTCTTTGCCGGCTCAACCAGTGCCTCGAAGGCCGGGTTGAGCGGCTTTTCGGTCCGGCCCGCCGGGAACATCCAGTTGGTCTCCGGAATGACGTCCTGGAAGCCTGGACCGGTCATAAACGCCATAAACTTTTGCGACAGCGGGTTCTTCGCGCCGGTGGTGGTGATGCCGGCGACCTCGACCTGGAGGTAGTGGCCTTCCTCGAAAGCCGCCGCCTGGTATTTCTGCGTGTTCTCGGCAATGACGTGGTAGGCGGGCGAGGTGGTGTAGGACAGCACCATCGGCGCCTCGCCCTTGGTGAACAGGCCGTAGGACTCGCTCCAGCCCGGCGTCACCGTCAGCACGCGCTTCCGCAGCTTTGCCCATGCGGCCGGCGCCTCGTCGCCATAGACCGACTTGACCCACAGCAGCAGGCCGAGGCCCGGCGTCGAGGTGCGCGGATCCTGGATGACGATTTTCTCTTCCGGATTGCCTTCGACCAGTTCCTTCAGGCTCTTCGGCGGGTTCGTCAGCTTCTCCGTGTCGTAGACGAAGGCGAAGTATCCGTAGTCGAACGGCACGAACACGTCGTCGATCCAGCCGCCGGGAACTTTTATATCGACGACATCGGAGCCGGACGGCGCGAACAGGCCCGTCGCCTTGGCTTCGGCGGTCAAATTGGTGTCGAGGCCGAGCACGATGTCGGCCTTGGTCGAAGCGCCTTCCAGCCTGACGCGGTTGAGCAGCGCCACGCCGTCGGCGACCGAGACGAATTCGAGATCGCAGGTGCATTCCGCCTCGAACGTCTTTTCGACCTGCGGCCCCGGACCCCACTCGGCGGTAAAGCTCTCATAGGTGTAGATGGTGAGCTTTTCCTGCGCGAAAGCCGGAACGGCCACGGCAGCAGAGATAGCGAGTGCTGAAACAAGGGATAACAAAATGCGCATCGGCGCCTCCTTCATTCGTGTTTGAAAGGGAATTGAAGCGCCGGGCGTCCGAGGCATCTAATCCCTCCGCCGGTGCAAACCGGATCAGGTTCTGCGGGTTGGCGATCTGCCTCTCAGCCGGTATGCGAAACGTCGCATCCGGCACCCCGTTAGAGCATTTCCAGACATAGGGCCGCCGGACGGGCAGAGCAAGCGCTTGTTTGCGGAGCGGCGCGCAATCGCCGCCTTCCGTTTCGGGGGCGGCGCGTGATAAGGGCCACCGCCATGAGCAGATTTGCAATCCTCCTCGGCGGCGGCCTCATCCGCACGCCACGCCTCGACACGCAGGTCGCAGGCGCGCGGGTTATCGCGGCCGATTCCGGCATCCGGCATGCTTCCGCGCTCGACGTTGCGCCGGAACTCTGGGTCGGCGACTTCGATTCGGTTCCACCCGTGCTGCCGGCGCACTACGCCGACATTCCGCGCAAGACCTTTCCGTCCGCCAAGGATCAGACCGACGGCGAGCTGGCTATAGCCGAGGCTCTCGGTTTCGGCGCGACCTCACTGGTGCTGTGCGGTGCGTTTGGCGGGCAACGCGCCGACCATGAATTCCTGCACCTCGCGCTGGCGGTCCGGCTTGCTGAATCTGGCATGGAGGTGTTGCTGACCAGCGGCGCGCAGGAAGGATTTCCGCTGCTGCCGGGTGCGGCCGAGTTCGACTACGAAGACGGCACGCTGTTTTCCATTCTGGGCTTCTCCGAACTCGTCGGCCTGTCGGTCGAGGGCGCAAAGTGGCCGCTCGACCGTGTCGAGGTGGCGTTCGGCTCTTCACTGACGATCTCCAACGAGACGCGCGGGCGCTTGCGCATTTCGCTGGAACACGGCCGCGCCGTCCTCCTCGCCCACCCCTGCCCGCTTCCGGAACACTGAACGACATGGCGCCACCGCTTCTCAATCTCGACGGCATCAGGCTGACCTTCGGCGGCACGCCCTTGCTTGACGGCGCGTCGCTTTCGGCCTCGGCGGGCGAGCGCATCGCGCTGGTCGGCCGCAACGGTTCGGGCAAGTCGACGCTGCTCAAGATTGCCGCCGGCATGGTCGAGCCGCAGGACGGCGAGGTGTTCCGCCAGCCGTCGGCGACGATCCGCTACCTGCCGCAGATGCCCGACATGGAAGGTTTCGCCAGCGTCCGCGCCTATGTCGAGGCCGGTCTCGGGCCGGCCGACGATCCCTACCGCGCCACCTATCTGATGGAGCATCTCGGACTGACCGGCGAGGAAAATCCGGACGATCTTTCCGGAGGCGAGGCAAGGCGCGCCGCTCTTGCCCGGGTCATGGCGCCTGAACCCGACATCCTGCTGCTCGACGAGCCGACCAACCATCTCGACCTGCAGGTGATCGAATGGCTGGAAGAGGAACTGGTCCGCTCGTCGTCGGCGCTGATCGTGATCTCGCACGACCGCCGCTTCCTCGAGCGCGTCTCACGGACCACCGTGTGGCTCGACCGTGGCCAGACCCGCCGGCTGGAAAAGGGCTTTGCGCATTTCGAGGAGTGGCGCGACACCATCCTGGAGGAAGAGCAGCGCGAGCAGCACAAACTCGGCCGCCAGATCGTGCGCGAGGAGCACTGGCTGCGCTATGGCGTGACCGCGCGGCGCAAACGCAACATGCGCCGGCTCGGCGAACTCCAGTCTATGCGGCAACGCTTTCGCGGCCATCGCGGCGCGGAGGGCGTCGCCACGATGGCGGCAAGCGATGCCGCCGAATCCGGCAAGCTGGTCATCGAAGCGAAGAATATCGAGAAGAGTTTCGGCGATCTGACTGTCGTGAAGGGATTTTCGACGCGCATTCAGCGCGGCGACCGCATCGGCCTGGTCGGGCCGAACGGGGCAGGGAAGACGACGCTGCTCAAGATGCTGACCGGCGAGTTGAAGCCCGATTCCGGCACGGTGCGCCTCGGCACGAATCTCGAAATCGCCACCCTCGACCAGAAGCGCGAGGCGGTGGACCCGCAGGAAACGCTGGCGCACTTCCTGACCGACGGGCGCGGCGAAAACCTGGTCATCAATGGCGAGGAGCGGCACGTTGTCTCCTACATGAAGGACTTCCTGTTCAAGGCCGAGCAGGCGCGCACGCCGGTGCGCGAGCTTTCGGGCGGCGAGCGGGCGCGGCTGATCCTGGCGCGGGTGCTGGCTCGTCCGGCGAACCTCCTGGTGCTGGACGAACCGACCAACGACCTCGACATGGAGACGCTGGAGCTTCTCCAGGAACTCGTCGCGGGCTTCGCTGGGACGGTCATCCTGGTCAGCCACGATCGCGATTTTCTCGACCGCACCGTGACCAGCATCATCGCGCCGGATGGCGACGGGCGCTGGATCGAATATGCGGGCGGCTATTCGGACATGCTGGCGCAGCGCGGCGGCACAAAGCTTGACGACCGGCGCGCTGTGTCAAAGGCTCCGGCGGAAGCATCTCGCGCCGACGCCGCACCGGCGAAGAGACCGGCAAAAAAGCTGTCGTTCAAGCAGAAATTCGCGCTGGAGAATTTGCCGACAAGAATGGCGGCGGTGTCGGCATCGATCTCGGCTCTGGAAAACAACATCGCCGATCCCGCCTTCTACGAGCGCGACCCGAAGGGCTTCCAGAAGACCATCGCCGCGCTCGACAAGGAGCGCGCCACGCTCGCTGCAATGGAGGAGGAATGGCTGGAGCTCGAAATGCTGAGGGAGGAGTTGGAGGGCAGTTGACGGCCGTTTAGTATGCGCGCGTTATGCGCGTACCATGGAGACAGCCAGTGCCACGCCATGCATCTTCCATACAGCGAAAGCCAACGAACCTTTCCCTTGATACGCGGCTGGTCGCTGAGGCGAAAAAACTCGGCATCAACATCTCGCGAGTAGCCGAAGGAAGCATTGCCAAGGCAGTGACCGAGGAGAAGACGCGGCTATGGAAGATCGAGAATCCCGCGGCGATTGAAGCCTGGAACGAATACGTCGAGCGCAACGGTTTGCCCCTGACGAAATCGTCAATTTTGACGGCCCGAAGCTCCGGCGAGCGACATGCTGTTCCAGGGGTTCTGACGCGCCGCCGTGCGGCGCGTTGCGTTAACCAGCGCTGCTGCTGGCCGCCTGCCAGGCCTTCATCGCCTCGTCGAACACCTTTGCGCCGGGAATGCCCTTCTCCATGGTGAAGAGCGCGCGGCGGCCGGATTTGTAGATGACCGGCACATCGATCCAGCTCTGGCGGCGCAGCAGCGTCAGGTTGGCGTCGATCTCAGGCTTGGAGTCGTTTAGCGCGACTAGGAAGAAGCCGTCGGCGATCTTGGCCGGAATGCCGATCAGCGGGCTGCCCGCCTCCTGCTCGGAGCCTTTCATCGAAACACGCAGCACATTGTCGATGCCGCCGCCCTCGAAGCCCTCGGGCGTCAGGAAGATCACCTCGATGATGTGGCTGGCCGGCAGCGTCTGGTCGGCGTTTCGGCGGATGGTCATGCGCAGTTGCACGTCCTTGCCGGGGATGGTGGCCTCGGCGCGGATCGCCGGCTCCGGCGGCAAATCCCCTCCGGGCGATTCCTGTACCAGCGACCAGACGATCGAGCCCGGTTCGGCCGAGCCCTCGGCGACATTGGTGCGCTCCTCATAGAAGATCGCCCTCCGGCCGACGGCGACCGACGGCTGAGAGACTGGAGCATCGGGTTCGGCCGGCGTTTCGCCTTCGGCGGCCGCCGGCTGCCCTGCTGGAGGCTGCCCGGCCGGAGGCGCCGCCGCATCCGTAGCGTCGTTCTGTTCAGTTGGCGCGGCCGGCTCGGGCGTTGCAGGCGCGCTCGGCGGCTGGGTCGCCGCGGCGACGGAAGTGCCTTCGCCGATGGCCGCTTCGCCGCCGGCCGGACCGGGATCGACCTCGCCGCCATCGCTGGTCAACCGCTGCGTAAACTTGTCTTCGGCGGGAGCGGCGGCAGGCGGCGTTGCGGCGGGCGACGTTTCGGCCGGAGGCGCTGCGGCCACTTCCGTTTCCGCCTCGGCTTCAGGTTCGACGAGCGGTCTGGTCTCTACCGGCGCTCCGGCCATCGGGCCGGACCGCTCCAATCCCAGAATATCGCTGAAGGCGTCCTTGTTCAGCCATACGCCGTAGCCGCCGCCTGCAAGGACGGCGAGCGCTATGCCCGCCGCAACGAGACCGCCATAGCTGCGCCGGCGCTCATAGGGATGGTCCGGCGCAATGAGTTCCGGTTCGCGATCGCCCTCTTCTTCGTGGATAGCGTCGTCGCTTTCCGTCTCCGGGCCGAGTTGCGGGCTGCCCGCCAATGGCGGAGCATTTTCCGTATGCGGAGGCTCGGGTTCGGAAACTGGTTCCGGTGGGGGAACAGGTGCAGGCATGGGCACGGGCGCGGGTACCGGCTGCGGAGAAGGAGGGGCAGCCTTTGGCGCAGGAGGCGGTTCCTGCCGGATCGGCCGCGGCTCCGGATTCTTCAACGATGCGAACACGTTCTCAAGTTCGGCCAGCGGATCATTTGACGCGGGTTCGGTGGCATATTCCCGCTCAATGCTGGCAATCGCATCCTCGAGCGCGCGCTTCTGGCGGTCGATCACGCCTTCGGGCGGCGGCGGGTTCATTGCGGCGAGCTTCGCGGCAATGGTCGAGCGCGCCTTGTCATACACCTTCTCGCGCGTCTGCGGAGTGGCGTCGTTCAACCCGTCCAGCGTCTTTCTCAGAACCGCTACGAAATCTGCCATGCTTGTCGACCTGTGAATTCCTTCTTCCGGATCGCGCGTTCAAGGCGGCCGCGAGCCCCGGAAAGGGCCAAAATCTAGTCTTGAAACGGGTCCGTCACAAGTATCGTGTCGTCCCGTTCCGGACTTGTGGAGAGCAGCGCCACCGGCGCGCCTATCAGTTCCTCGATGTGGCGGACATACTTCACCGCCTGGGCCGGCAAGTCGTTCCAACTGCGCGCCCCCTTGGTCGTGCCTTTCCAGCCTTCCAGCGTCTCGTAGACCGGTTCGACGCGCGCCTGAGCGCCCTGGCTCGCCGGCAGGTAGTCGATAAGCACGCCGTCGAGGCGGTAGCCGGTGCAGACCTTGATCTCGTCGAGGCCGTCCAGCACGTCGAGCTTGGTCAGCGCGATGCCGTTGATGCCGTTGACCGCCACCGCCTGCCGCACCAGCACCGCGTCGAACCAGCCGCAGCGCCGCTTGCGGCCGGTGACGGTGCCGAATTCATGGCCCTTGGTCCCGAGGAACTCGCCGACCTCGTTGTCCTGCTCGGTCGGAAACGGACCCTCGCCGACCCGCGTAGTATAGGCCTTGGTGATGCCGAGCACATAGCCGATCGAGTCAGGCCCGATGCCCGCGCCGGGCGAGGCCTGGCCCGCGACGGTATTGGACGAGGTGACGAACGGGTAGGTGCCGTGGTCGATGTCGAGCAGGGTGCCCTGGGCTCCCTCGAACAGGATGCGCGCGCCGGCGCGGCGCTTGTCGTCAAGGATCTTCCAGACCCGGTCCATGTAGGGCAGGATCTCGTCGGCGACCGAAATCAGTTCCTGCATGATCGCCTCATGCGAAACCTCCGGATGGCCCAGCCCGCGCCGGAGCGCATTGTGATGCGTCAACAGCCGGTCGACCTTGAGGGGAAGAGTGTCCAAATCCGCCAGATCCATCACCCGCACGGCGCGGCGGCCGACCTTGTCTTCATAGGCCGGCCCGATGCCTCTGCGGGTTGTCCCTATTTTCGTGCCCGAATTCGAGGCCGCGTCTTCGCGAAACCCGTCTAGTTCCCGGTGCAAGGACAGGATAAGCGCGGTGTTTTCGGCAATTTTCAGGCATTCGGGCGAAACGGTGACGCCTTGCGCCTTCAGCTTCGCCGATTCGGCCACGAATGCGTGCGGGTCGAAGACCACGCCATTGCCGATGATGGAGAGCTTGCCCTGGCGCACGATGCCCGACGGGAGCAGCGACAGCTTGTAGACCTTGCCGTCGACGACCAGCGTGTGCCCGGCATTGTGACCGCCCTGAAAGCGCACCACCACATCGGCGCGCTCCGACAACCAGTCTACGATCTTGCCCTTGCCTTCGTCACCCCACTGCGAGCCGACGACCACCACATTGGCCATGATTATTCCCTTCAGACGCCGCCAAGGCGGCTGCTAGTGCAACGAAATACAGGCCTCTATAGCGACACGGAACGCGGAGTGCGACCATTCTTTGCCGCGCCAAGTGCTCGCAGGCACAAGATTTCCGCGTCTGGCGTCCTTTACTTGACAGGTTCACCAACGTAGGTCGGCGGGCTTGCCCACCGGACACGGCTCTATGCACAACAACAAGGCCTATATGCTGCTTGGCCTCACCACCCTGTTCTGGGGCGGCAATGCCGTTGCCGGCAAGCTGGCCGTGGGCCATGTCTCGCCGATGCTGCTCACGACGCTGCGCTGGGGGCTCGCAATGGCGATCCTGCTCGCAATAGGCTGGCCGCGGCTCAGGGCCGACTGGAGCAAGGTGCGCCGGCGGCTGCTTTATCTGACGACGCTCGGCGCGCTCGGCTTCACCGTCTTCAACATGGCGCTCTATACGGCGCTTATCTACACTAGCGCCATCAACGCCTCGATCGAGCAGGCCGGAATTCCGATGCTGATCTTCGCCGGCAATTTCCTTCTGTTCCGCATGCGAGTGGCATGGGCGCAGATCGTAGGCTTCATCCTTTCGCTGGCCGGCGTGGCCGTGGCCGCGAGCCATGGCGATCCTGTCGCGCTGCTGCATCTCGACGTCAATTTCGGCGACCTGCTGATGCTGATCTCCGCTCTCGTCTATGCCGCCTACACGGTGGCGCTGCGCTTCAGGCCGATGATCCACTGGCAGAGTCTGATGATCATGCTCACCGGCACCGCCTTCGTCACCTGCATTCCCTTCGCGCTGGCGGAGTTCTGGACCGCAAACGCCATCGTGCCGGACGCGCAAGGGTGGGCGATCGTCACCTATACGGTGCTGTTCCCGTCGATCCTGGCGCAGATATTCTATATTCGCGGCGTGGAGCTGATCGGCGCCAACCGCGCCGGCCTGTTCATCAATCTGGTGCCGATCTTCGGCACGCTGCTGTCGATCCTGCTCCTCGGCGAGGATTTTTACGCCTATCACGCCTTGGCCCTGATCATGGTGCTCGGCGGCATCTGGCTCGCGGAGCATAGCGGGCGGAAGATGGACGTGTGACGGCTCCTAAGAAGCGCGCCTGTGGCGCGCCTCCATTGTCTTCGGAACGCCGAGATCAAAGGCCTTCCACGTCGAACTGCAGCCGCTTGGCCGAATCGATCGACTTGTTTGCCCGCAATTCGGCCAGCGCCTTTTCCGGGAACGGCGCATCGAGATAGAGCAGCGCGATGGCGTCGCCGCCGGGGCGGTTGCGGCCGAGCTGGAAGTTGGCGATGTTGACGTTGTTGTTGCCACAGATGGTTCCGAGCAGGCCGATGATGCCGGGGGCGTCGGGATTGGTGGTATAGAGCATGTGCTGGCCGACTTCGGCATCGAGATTGATGCCCTTGATCTGGATGAAGCGCGGCTTGTGGTCGGAGAAGCAGGTTCCGGCAATCGAGCGCGTCTGCTTTTCAGTCCTCACCGTGAGCTTGATATAGCCATCGAAAACGCCCGATTTGTCGCGCTTGACCTCGGCGACGATGATGCCGCGTTCCTTCACCATGATCGGCGCCGACACCATGTTGACGTCCGAGACCTGCGGCCGGATCAGCCCGGCGAGCGCAGCGCTGATCAGCGCGCGCGTGTTCATCGTGGCGGTGGCGCCGTCGAACAGGATTTCCACCTCCTTGATCGGGTCTTCAGTCACCTGGCCGACAAACGCGCCCAGCACCTCGGCGAGCTTGACAAAGGGCTTTAGCCGCGGTGCTTCCTCGGCGGTGATCGAGGGCATGTTGATGGCGTTGGAGACAGCGCCCTTGACCAGATAGTCCGACATCTGTTCGGCGATCTGCAACGCCACGTTTTCCTGCGCTTCCGTCGTGGAAGCGCCGAGATGCGGTGTGGTGACCACATTTTCCATGCCGAACAGCGGGTGTTCCGTCGCCGGCTCGGTCTCGAACACGTCGATGCCGGCACCCGCCACCTTGCCGCTCTTCAGAGCCGCAATCAGATCCGCCTCGACGACAAGGCCGCCGCGGGCGCAGTTTATGATGCGGACTCCGTTCTTCATCCTGGCGATCGAATCCGCATTGATGATGTTCCGTGTCTTGTCGGTCAGCGGCGTGTGCAGCGTGATGAAGTCGGCGCGAGCGAACAGCGCGTCGAGATCGACCTTTTCAACACCGAGTTCGGAGGCGCGGTCTTCGGAAAGAAACGGGTCGAAGGCGATGACGTGCATCTTCAGCCCGACGGCGCGCGTGGCGACGATCGAGCCGATATTGCCGCAGCCGATAATGCCGAGCGTCTTGCCGGTGATCTCGACGCCCATGAAGCGGTTCTTTTCCCACTTGCCGGCATGGGTGGAGGCGTTGGCCTCCGGGATCTGGCGCGCCAGCGCGAACATCATGGCGATGGCGTGCTCGGCCGTGGTGATCGAATTGCCGAAGGGGGTGTTCATCACGATGATGCCCTTGCGGCTGGCGGCCGGTATGTCGACATTGTCGACGCCGATGCCGGCGCGTCCGATAACTTTCAGCCTCGGCGCAGCATTGATCAGCTTCTCCGTCACCTTGGTGGCGGAGCGGATGGCGAGGCCGTCATACTGGCCGATGATCTCGAGCAGTTTCTCCTTGTCCTTGCCGATGTCGGGCAGATAGTCGACCTCGACGCCGCGATCCTTGAATATCTGGACGGCGGTGGGGGAGAGTTTGTCGGAAACGAGAACGCGCGGTGCCATGATGGTATCCTGATGTTGGGGCGATTGCCCTGATCTGTTGAATGGAAAGTTGATCGGCAGACCGTGAGCGGCCTTCGGCCAGGTTGTCGACGTCACCCCCCTAGCGACATCGGTTTCTGTCCAGGCGTTTCGAGACCGAAGAGCCCACGGATGAAGTCGAGCCACAGGCCGTAGGGGCGGCCAAGAAGCAGCATGAGGGCCGCAAAGCCGAGCACGCCTTTGATTACTGCCAACACGTCCGCGCCAGCCGCCGCGATGATGGCGGCGTAGATCGGAACCTGGAACACCAGCAGGGCGAACCCGTCGGCGAGAAGCGCCCCCCGTCGCGTCGACGGACCGGTTCTGGCGAGAACCCAGTCCCGCCAAAGTCCGTAGGGCCGGGCCGTTAGGACCATCAAAGGCGCTCCGATCAAGCGCGAAACTAAGACCTCATCCCAGGACATGCCGGCGATAAAACGCTCGTTCAGCCCGCTTGCGACGGTGAAGAACAGAACAAGCGCCAGTGTGTCGGCAATGAAGTTGCGTGCCCTGAGAGAGTGTTTCATGACCCCACCGCTCGGCAGCGAGACCGCCAATCAGGCTGCGGCCTTCAACGCCGCCTTTTGCTGCGCGAATGCCCAATCCAGCCAAGGCGTCAGCGCCTCGACATCGGAAGTCTCGACGGTCGCCCCGCACCAGATGCGCAGGCCGGGCGGCGCGTCGCGGTAGCTGGCAATATCGTAGGCGACCTTCTCGGCTTCGAGCAATCCGGTCAGGCCTTTCACGAAGGCCTGCTGGCCGGCATCGTCGAGGACGGCGACAGCCGGATCGGTGAAACGCAGGCAAACCGAGGTGTTGGAGCGCGTGTCCGGGGCGGAAGCCAGAAAATCGACGGCCGGATTGCCGGCAACCCAGTCCGCGACGACGGCCGCATTGGCGTCCGCGCGAGCGATCAGGACATCGAGCCCGCCGATCGATTTGGCCCATTGGAGCGCGTCGAGATAGTCCTCCACCGCCAGCATGGAAGGCGTGTTGATCGTCTCGCCCTTGAAGATGCCCTCGATCAGCTTGCCGCCCGAGGTCAGGCGGAAGATCTTCGGCAGCGGCCATGCGGGCTTGTAGGTTTCCAGGCGTTCGACGGCGCGCGGGCTGAGGATCAGCATGCCATGGGCGCCTTCTCCGCCCAGCACCTTCTGCCAGGAGAAAGTGACGACATCGAGCTTGGCAAAATCGAGACGCTGCGCGAAGGCGGCCGAGGTGGCGTCGCAGATGGTCAGGCCTTTGCGGCCGGCGGGGATGAAGTCGCCGTTCGGCACACGTGCGCCCGAAGTCGTACCGTTCCAGGTGAAGACCACGTCGCGGTCGAAATCGACGGCAGCGAGGTCGGGCAGGTCGCCGTAGGGCGCTTCAAAAAGGCGCACGTCTGGCAGTTTGAGCTGCTTGACCACATCGGTGACCCAGCCGGCGCCGAAGCTTTCCCAGGCCAGCATGTCGACGCCGCGTTCGCCAAGCAGCGACCAAAGCGCCATCTCGACGGCGCCGGTGTCGGAAGCGGGCACGATGCCGATCCGATAGTCGGCCGGAACCTGCAGCACCTCGCGGGTCAGCGCGATGGCGTTCTCAAGCTTCGTCTTGCCGATGTTTGCGCGATGGGAGCGGCCGAGCGCGGCATTGCCGAGCGCCTGGAGCGACCAGCCGGGGCGTTTGGCGCAGGGACCTGAGGAAAAATTGGGGTTTGCCGGACGCAAGTCCGGCTTCGAGAGAGTCGTCATCGTGGTTCTATCCTTCCAGATAGTGGCCCCTCGTTGGGGAGGGGTGGCCCACGGACGGCGATATTGCCTGAGGCTCCTGGCGTCAAGAGAAATGTTTTTGTCGTTTTTAAATCAGCTCGCAAAGAGCGGCGGGCGGGCCAAAACCCGCCGCGCTACCGGGGGTTGTCGATCCTACCAGAGGTCGTAGCGAAGGCCGACTTTTACTTGATGGAAGTCGATGCCTTCCTTGATGGAATAGCTGGCCGGTCCGGTGATCTCGGCATACTCGGCCTCTGGGGCCGAGAAATATTCATATCCGAGATCGACAGATACGTTTTTTGTCACTGCGTAGTTCACGCCTGCGCCGAGGGAATAGGCGAAGTCGAAGTGCCGTTCTGTGTCTGAAAAATCAGTATCCACGAAAACGGGATCGACGAAATCCTGGGATGCCGAGAAGCTTCGTTTGTTGTAAACGACGCCGATACCCGCACCGACATATGGAGTGACGCCGACGAAAGTGCCGAGATCGGCATAGGCGTTGACCATGCCGCTCCACAGTTCGTTCTTGGTGGCCAACGAAACATCAGAGACCACCACGCCGCCGCCGCCAACGGTCAAATAATCAAGATTGGAACGACCCCCTGGGAGGAATCCCACATTCATTTCTGTCCGGAAGTAATCGGTCCAGTTGTATCCCATGCCGATGCTTGCAGAAACTGGATTGAATTTCTCGCTGAAGGAGAAGATCGGATCGTTGCCAAAGACATCGTTTCGGAATGGCTCGTTAAAAACGTAGCCGACATCGCCGCGCAGGTACCATCCGGAGCCCACTTCGACCGGGACGAACTCGACTGCCTCTTCCACGAAGATCGGCGGATCGTAGTCGGCCGCATGCGCCGTCGCGAGGGGCATGAGCGCCCCGGCGGCCAGCAAGAGAAGAATACGCGATTTCTGGGTCATAGCCACACTCCCGATATGGCGAGGCCCAAGCCAGCCCGCCCCCGTCAGAAGCATTGTTAACCATAGAGGTTAAGTGCCGGTTAAGGTTAACGGCTATTTTGAGGCTGCGCGCCGCGACCGCCTGAAATCAACAAAAAAGCTCCCGAAGGAGCCTCTTTGTTGTCATCGTGCGGTGCCTAGTTGAGCGCGTATCGCACGCCGAGTTTGAAGTCGTGCGAGTAAATGTCGTTGAACTGGAAGCCGTCATTGTCGAGATCGAAAGCCGGATCGTCATTGTGGAACGTTCCGGTCTTTGCATCGCCGAGCGAGACGAAGCTGTAGCCGAGATCAATGGTCATCCTTTCCGTCGCCTCGATGCCCAGGCCCGCATGCAGGGCCCAGGCAAAGTTCCATTCCGACTCCTTGTCGGCATAGCCGCCGCCGCCGGTGATTACGTTGACGTCGCGGAAATGCGAGATCGTGTTGCGCGATGCGCCGATGCCCGCGCCGAGATATGGAGTGACGCTGTAGAAAGTGCCGAGATCGGCATAGGCGTTGGCCATGATCAGCCATTCCGATTTTTTGGCGCGAAAGTCGTTGGTGGTCAGGCCGGTGACAGCGGAATCCACCCAGTCGAGGGCTTCGAAGTCGGACTTGCCGCGATACTCGACCGTGAGGTCGCCGCGCAGATAGTCGTTGAACTCGTAGCCGACGCCAACGCCGAACAGCGGTGCGGAGGCGAAGCCGCCTTCGTCATACCAGCCGAAGTCGTTGATGGTCGGGTTATCGTAAAGGCTGGATTCCAAGCCATCGAAGTTCTGGTTGCTCATGCCGATATGGCCGCGAATGTACCAGCCGCCATAGACCGGTGCGGGAACCTCGATGATCGGCGGCTCGTAGAGGTCGGCCGCCATTGCAGGCGCGCAAGCGCCCGCGACAACCGCCGCGGCAAGAACCTTCTTTGCGAAATTGTGCATGTCCATACCCCTGCGCATCATCGCGACGCAAAGTTGCGCGCGACCCAAAATTGAATTCGGTTTGGATAATGAAACTCAAAGGTTAAGGCGTGCTTAACCCTGTTGCTTAACCACGATCATGAAATTGACAAAAGAAAAGGCCCGCCGGGCTGACGGGCCTTTCAGCAATACAGCGAGCTGATTTCAGGCAGCGGTCTTGATGTCGCCGATGACGCCGACGATGTCGTTCACCACCGTCTCAACCAGCTTCTGGTCGTCGCCTTCGGCCATGACCCGAATCAGAGGCTCGGTGCCGGAAGGCCGGATCACCAGGCGGCCGGACTTGCCAAGCCGGTTGCGGGCATCCTCGATCGCGGCCTTTACGGGGGCCGCCTCCAGGGGTTTGCCGCCGGCGAAGCGTACGTTCTTCAAGAGCTGCGGCACCGGCTCGAATTTTTTGCAGATCTCGCTGACCGGCTTGTTCTGGCGCTTTATGCAGGCCAGCACCTGCAGCGCCGAGACCAGCCCGTCGCCGGTGGTGGAGAAATCCGACAGAACGATATGGCCGGATTGTTCCCCGCCGACATTCAGCCCATGCGCGCGCATGTGCTCGACCACGTATCGGTCGCCGACCTGGGTGCGGTGCAGTTGCAGGCCGGTGTCGCCGAGGAAGCGTTCGAGGCCGAGATTGGACATGACGGTGGCGACGACGCCGCCGCCGGCCAGACGGCCGCTCTGGTGCCAGGATTCGGCGATCAGCGCCATGATCTGGTCGCCGTCGACGACGGCGCCGTTCTCGTCGACAATGACCATGCGGTCGGCGTCGCCGTCGAGCGCGATGCCGATGTCGGCGCGTACTTCATGAACCTTCTTGGAAAGGCCGACCGGGTGGGTCGAACCGCATTCCTCGTTGATGTTGAAGCCGTTCGGCTCGTTGTTGATGGTGATGACTTCCGCGCCGAGTTCCCAAAGCGCCGCCGGGGCAACCTTGTAGGCGGCGCCATTGGCGCAATCGATCACGATGCGCAGGCCCGCCAGCGACATGGAGCGCGGCAGCGTGCGCTTGGCGAATTCGATGTAGCGGTCGTGCACACCGTCGACGCGCTTGGCGCGGCCGAGCCCGTCCGCATCGGCTAGCGAAATGTCGACATCCTGGTCGAGCAGCGCCTCGATGCGCATCTCGATCTCGTCCGACAGCTTGTAGCCGTCGGGGCCGAACAGCTTGATGCCGTTGTCGTAATAGGGATTGTGCGAGGCCGAGATCATCACGCCGATATCGGCGCGCAGCGACCGCGACAGCATGGCGACGGCCGGCGTCGGAATTGGCCCGAGCAGGAACACGTCCATGCCGGCGGCACAGAAGCCCGCAACCAGCGCATTCTCGATCATATAGCCCGACAGCCGCGTGTCCTTGCCGAGCACGACACGGTGGCGATGGTTGCCGCGCTGGAACGAAAGGCCGGCAGCCATGCCGACCTTCATCGCAACCTCGGCGGTCATCGGAAATTTGTTGGCCCGTCCCCGGATCCCGTCCGTTCCGAAATATCGTCTCGTCATTCTACGCAACTTCCCCGCGCGTGATTCACGCAGTCATCCATTTGACACAATAACGCATCGTTCCGACATCACTTTCTGTGAGTATCTGTTACGAATGCTTAGAAATGGTTTCGCTTTTCCCGGTGTCTAGCCTGGCAGCCAAACCTGATGCTCACCGCGCCATCTTGTGGTATTCGACGTTGGGCCGCATGTCGATGGCCGCTGCGAGGCGGTTCGACATGTTGAAGAATGCGGCGGTGGAGGCGATATCCCAGATGTCGCGGTCGGAAAAGCCGGCCTCGCGCAAGGCGGCGCGGTCGCTCTCCTCGATTTTTGCCGGGTATTCCGTGAGCTTGACGGCAAAATCCAGCATCGCCTTTTGACGCGGCGAAAGCGCTGCCGCGCGATAATTCATCACCATCATCTCGCCCAGCGCCGGATCGCCGGACAGTTGGCGGACCGCCGCGCCGTGAGCAGTCAGGCAGTAGTAGCAATGATTGATCGAGGAGACGACGACCGCGATCATCTCGCGCTCGAGCTTGGACAGGCCGGAATCGCCGAGCATCAGATCGTTGTAGGTATCGGTGAAGGCGCGCAGCTTCTTCTCGTCGAAGGCGTAGGAGAGGAGCACGTTGGGAACCAGTCCGAGCTTCTCCTGGCATTTGGCGAAATAAGCTTTTGTCGCTTCGCTCAATTCGGCGGCGGGCAGGTCCAATGCATGGATGCGCTCGTTCATGGCCGTCATCTCCCTTTCATCAGAAGTTTGCATTTTGCGCCAACGCCCGTGTCGCCAAACGCGGTTCATCTGCTACGATAGACGCAAAAGCATGGGCCGGGGGAGGTTTAAGCATCATGGCATCCAGCGCCAAGGCCAAAGCGGCGGCAACGAGAATCCCCGCACCGAAAGCGATCGAAGGGCCGGTGCGGTTGGCGGAATACCTGCATGCGCGCACGCCCGCCGAAGATGTCGCCGCCTATGAGCCCGCCGTTCTCGTCAAGGCTGCCGAGCTTGCCTATCGCGCGGTTCAGAAGCACCGCAAGGGCGAAAGCGTCATCGCTATCGACAGCGACGCGGGCATTGTGCGCGACGGGCGGCCGATCACGGTCATAACCGTCGTCAACGACAATATGCCCTTCCTGTTCGATTCGGTGCTGGGCGAGATCACCGAGACCGCAGGCGAACCGGCGCTGGTCACCCATCCAGTGATCGTGGTCCGGCATGGCAAGCATGGCGTGGAGGAGATCGTCGGCGATGGCGGCTTGCCAAAGGATCACGGCGCCGACCGGCTGAGCGTTATCCATGTGCATATCGGCCGGCTTTCCGAACAGGAAGCAAGCGGGCTGCGCGACAGGCTGGCCAAGATGCTCGGCCAGGTTCGCGCGGCGGTCAGCGACTGGAAGCCGATGCTGGCGCGCCTCGACCAGGCGATCTCGGAATTCCGCTACTCTCCGGTCCCGCTCGACAAGGATGCGGTGACGGAGGCGATCGCCTTCCTCGAATGGCTGCGCGACGACAATTTCACCTTTCTCGGCATGCGCGAGTTCCGCTACAAGGGCGGCGAGAAGAGCGGCACGCTGGAGCGCGCCGCCAGCCCCGGCCTCGGCATACTGCACGATCCGGACGTGCTGGTGCTGCGGCGCGAGATCGAAGGCGCGACGACGACGCCGGAAATCCGGGCATTCCTGCACGGGCCCGATCCGCTGATCGTGACCAAGGCCAACGCCAAGTCGGTCGTTCACCGCCGCATCTACCTCGACTATATCGGGGTCAAGACCTACGACAAGAAGGGCTCGCTTTCGGGAGAGCTGCGCATTGTCGGCCTGTTCACCTCGACCGCCTATACGCGCTCGGTGATGAAGATCCCCTATCTGCGATCCAAGGCGCAGGCGGTGATCGCCAAATCCGGCTTTGATCCGCGCGACCATTCGGGCAAGGCGCTGATCAACGTGCTCGAATCCTATCCGCGCGACGAGCTGTTCCAGATCACGGTGCCGACGCTGCGCAAGCATGCCGAGGCGATCCTGGGGCTGGTGGAGCGGCCGCGCGTGCGCGCTCTGGTGCGGGTCGACCAGTTCGACCGCTTCGTCTCGATCCTGGTGTTCGTGCCGCGCGACCGCTACGACAGCCGGGCGCGCGTACGCATAGGCGATTATCTGAAGGACGCGTTCGAGGGGCGCCTGTCTGCCTACTACCCGGCCTTCCCGGAAGGCGGCCTTGCGCGGGTGCATTTCATCATCGGCCGCTCCGGAGGCAGGACCCCGAAGGTCGATCCCAGGACTATCGAGGCGGTGGTCCGCGATATCGTGCGGACCTGGGAGGATGCGCTGCGCGAGGCTGCGGCCGCCTCGGCCGCGGAGCCGGGGCTGGCTGGCATTGCCGCGAAATTCCCTGAAAGCTATCGCGGCAGCTTCTCGGCGGCCGAGGCGCTGGTCGATGCCGGCCGCATCGCCAGGCTCGACGCCGGCAATCCGATCGCCATCGACTACTACCGCCATGCCGACCAGCGGCCGGAGCAGGCAGCGCTGAAGATCTACCATTTCGGCGCGCCGGTGGCGCTGTCGCGCCGTGTGCCGGTGCTGGAGAATATCGGCTTCCGGGTGATCAGCGAGCGCACCTTCGAGGTTGGAGATCGCGAAACCGGGCTGGTGTTTGTGCACGATATGGAACTGGAGAATGTGTTCGGACTGCCGATCGACCTTGCTGACGGCGGCAAACTGTTCGAGGACGTGTTCCTGTCGGTGTGGCGCGGCGACGCCGACAATGACGGCTACAATGCCCTCGCCCAGACCGCCGGTCTGTGGTCGAATGAGATCATCATCCTGCGTGCCTATGGTCGCTATCTGCAGCAGGCGGGGATTCCGCAGAGCCAGGACTTCATCGCGGCCGTGCTCAACCGCTATCCCGAGATCGCGCGCGGGCTCTACCAGATGTTCGTGGCGTTGTTCGATCCGGCAGCGCAAAAGGACGGCCCGGTCACGGCGAAGCATCTCAAGGCCAAGATCAAGGACGCGCTGGAGGATGTGCCGAACATCGATGACGATACAATCATCCGGCGCTATTTGAACCTGATCGAATCTTCGCTGCGCACCAACCATTTCGTATCCGGAACGAAGGAGAGAGGCCAATCGCTGGCGATCAAGCTCGATTCCCGCGCGGTGGACGGGCTGCCTGAGCCGCGGCCGTGGCGCGAGATCTTCGTCTACGGGTCGGAAGTCGAGGGCGTGCATCTGCGCTTCGGGCCGGTGGCGCGCGGTGGCCTGCGCTGGTCGGACCGGGCGCAAGACTACCGCACCGAGGTGCTCGGCCTGGTCAAAGCGCAGCAGGTCAAGAATGCTGTGATCGTGCCGGTCGGTGCCAAGGGCGGCTTCTTCCCGAAGCGCTCGCCCGTCGGCGGAACCCGCGAGGCGGGGTTCGAGGCCGGCAAGAAGGCCTACATCAATTTCGTCTCCAGCCTGCTTTCGATCACCGACAATCTGGACGGCGACAAGGTGGTCCCGCCGGCCGACGTGGTCCGTCGCGATGAGGACGATCCGTATTTCGTCGTGGCCGCCGACAAGGGCACCGCAACCTTCTCGGACACCGCCAACGGGATCAGCCAGGCGCACGGCTTCTGGCTCGACGACGCCTTTGCTTCGGGCGGCTCGGCGGGTTACGACCACAAGAAGATGGGCATCACCGCCAAGGGCGCGTGGGAAGCCGTGAAGCGGCATTTCCGGGAGATGAACCGGGACATCCAGACGCAGCCTTTCACCACGGTGGGCATCGGCGACATGTCGGGCGACGTGTTCGGCAACGGCATGCTGCTTTCCGATCAGACGCGGCTGATCGCGGCATTCGACCATCGCGACATCTTCATCGACCCGGATCCAGATCCGGCCATATCGATGACGGAGCGCAGGCGCGTGTTCGACCTGCCGCGCTCGAGCTGGCAGGATTACGACAAGTCGAAGCTCTCGGCTGGCGGCATCATCGTTTCGCGGACGCAAAAGTCGGTGACGCTCTCGCCTCAGGCGGCGGCGGCGATTGGCCTTTCCAGGCACGTCGTCTCGCCTGCCGAGATCATGAATGCGATCCTGAAAGCGGATGTCGACCTGCTCTGGTTCGGCGGCATCGGCACCTATGTGAAGGCGACAGGCGAAAGCAACCAGGAAGTCGGCGACCGCGCCAACGACGCCATTCGCGTGACGGCGGCGGAAGTGCGCGCCAAGGTGATCGGCGAAGGCGCCAATCTCGGCGTGACGCAGCGCGGGCGAATCGAATTCGGCCTCGCTGGCGGCGCCTGCAATTCGGACGCGATCGACAATTCCGGCGGCGTCAACTCATCCGACGTCGAGGTAAACATCAAGATCGCCCTGGCGTCCGCCATGCGCAAGGGAACGCTGACGCGGCCGGCGCGCAACAAGCTGCTCGCCGAAATGACGGAGGAAGTCGGCCGGCTGGTCCTTGCCAACAATTACCAGCAGACGCTGGCGCTTTCGCTGCAGCGCAGGCGCGGGCTCGCCGACCTGGCGCACCAGGCCCGTTTCATGACCGCGCTGGAAACGCGCGGACTGCTCGACCGGGCGGTCGAGACGCTGCCTTCGGCCCTCGCTCTGGCGGAGCGCGAGACGCACGGCGAGCCGCTGACCCGGGCCGAGCTCGGCGTGCTGCTCGCCTATGCCAAGATCGTGCTGTTCTCCGACATTGTGGCGAGCTCGGTACCGGACGATCCGCATTTCGAGCGCGACCTGATGGCGTATTTCCCGGATCGTATGGAGAATAAGTATTCCGGCGAGATTCGTGGCCACAGACTGCGCCGCGAGATCATCACGCGGGTCGTCGCCAACGATTTGATCAACCGCGGCGGACCGTCCTTTGTGAGCCGGCTGCAGGACATGACTGGACGCCCGGCCGACGATGTGGTGCGAGCCTTCGCTGTGGTGCGCGACGGGTTTTCGCTGTCGGCGCTCTACGCCGAAATCGACGCGCTGGACAACAAGATCGACGGGCAGGTGCAGCTCGACCTCTACCAATCGGTTGGCTGGCTGATCTACAATACAAGCGCCTGGCTGCTGAAGAACGACACGGGAACCGCGCCGCTCGGCCAGCGCATCGGTGAATTGCAGGAAGCGCGCAAGGCGCTGGAGCCCAAATTCGATGTGCTGATGCCGACCTTCACGGCGGCAAAGCTCGCCGAGCGCCGCCAGGGCTTCATCTCGGCCGGTGCGCCGGAAAAGCTCGCCGACCGGCTGGCGCGGACCGATGTGGCGGCGCTGATCCCCGACATCGCGCTGGTTTCCAGGACGGCGAAGGCCGACATAGTGGCCGCCGCGCGGGCGTTCTTCGCAGTCAGCGAAGCGTTCCGCATACCCCGCGTCGAGGAGGCGGCGCGCTCGATATTGCCGCCGGATTATTATGACGGGTTGGCGCTGACGCGCGCGACGGACGTGATCGGCGCGGCGCGGCGCGGCATCGCGGTGGCAGCGCTGACGGCGTTCGGCAAGGCCGACGACCCGGTGGCGAGCTGGCTCGAGGCTGGCGGCGAGCGGATCGCGCGCACTCGCGAAAGGCTGCAGGCGTTGACCGAGGGCGGCGAGATCACGGTGTCGCGCCTGTCGGTGGCGTCTGGGCTGATGAGCGACCTCACCGGGATGTAACCGGGCGGTCCGGGGGGAAAAAGCTGAAATGGTCGAGGTAAAGCGGGACGCCGCGACGCGGCGCGGCATATGGGGCTGGATGCTGTTCGACTGGGCGCAGCAGCCTTTCCATACGCTGATCATCACCTTCGTGTTCGCGCCCTATTTCGCTTCGGCGGTCGCCTCCAACGCGGCGCGAGGCCAGGAACTCTGGGGCTATGCCGCCGGCATTGGGGGGATGCTGATCGCCTTCTCGTCGCCGGTGCTTGGCGCCATTGCCGATGCGTCCGGGCCGCGCAAGCCCTGGGTGTTCGGCTTCTCGGTCATCGGCGTCATCGGCTGCTGGCTCCTGTGGTACGCGGTGCCGGGCATGGAAAGCACCGCCTTCATCATGGTCGCCATCGTGCTGGCGCTGGTGGGAATGGAATTTGCGGCGGTGTTCAACAACGGCATGATGGCCGATCTGGTGCCGCGCGCCGACCTCGGCCGCCTGTCGGGGTCGGCCTGGGCGCTCGGCTATCTCGGCGGGCTGGTCTCGTTGGTGATCGTTCTCGGCTTCCTCGCCGGACAGCCCGCCACCGGCAAGACACTGATTGGGCTGGAGCCGCTGTTCGGGCTGGACGCCGCAACCCGCGAGGGCGACCGCGCTTCGGGTCCGCTCACCGCGATCTGGTATGTCATCTTCGTCATGCCGATGTTCCTGTGGACGCCGGACGTGAAGCGCAAGCCGGCAGCCGACGGCGCTGTCGCGCGCGGGCTTTCCGAACTCGGCAAGACCCTGCGCCGCCTACCTTCGGAGCGCAGCTATTTCAGCTTCCTGATGTCGTCCATGTTCTACCGTGACGCCCTCAACGCGCTCTATTCCTTCGGCGGTATCTATGCGGCCGGCGTGCTTGGCTGGTCGATCGTGCAGATCGGCATATTCGGCATTCTCGCCAACCTGACCGGCGCGATCGGCGCATGGCTCGGCGGCCGCGCCGACCAGGCGTTCGGGCCGAAAGTGGTGGTCAGCGGTTCGATCGTCATTCTGACGATCTGCTGCATCCTGGTGATCTCGACGACCCGCACAGACGTGCTGTTCATGACCATCGCGGCCGAGGGCAGCCAGACCAACGTGCCCGACATCATGTTCTATGTCGCCGGCGCTTTTATCGGAGCTGCTGGCGGCTCGATCCAGGCGGCGTCGCGCACGCTGCTCGTCGACCAGGTCGACAGGGACAAGGTCACCGAGGCGTTCGGCCTCTATGCCTTGTCCGGCCGCGCGACGAGCTTCATCGGACCCTTGGCGATCGCATTCGCGACCGCCTTCTTCGCATCGGAAGCGCTCGGCCTCTCGAACCAGGATGCGCAGCGCCTCGGCGTCACGCCGATCATCGCGCTGTTCATGGTCGGGCTGGTGCTGCTGCCGTGGGTGAAGAGCAGGCAGTATGAGGCGGTTCGGGCGTGACAAATGTGCCTTGGCGCACAACGTCATCGCTCAGGCCTGATACTCTTCGTAAAAAACCCAAATACCAATCCGGTTAGGTGCACTGTGCAGGAACAGTTGGATAGGCGGCGCTTCCGGTGTTTTGCCGCTAAGGCGAAGTAAGATCAAGCGCGTGCCATCTGTGCCAGTCGAGATACTTGTCGCACCTTCCCAGTAGTCCAAGTCGTCCGAAATTTTGCAAATCGAATCGTGGAATTGCTCGCGCATGCTCGACAGATTGAGAAACGGCTCGTTGGAAAGAGATCTGAACCTAGGCCAGTCCTTAGCGGAGATGGCAGAAAGGATTTCAGCTATCCTCTGCCGTTCAAACGGAGTTAGCGACTGACCCGACATCGCGCTCAATGCCGGAAATGCCTCACGCCGGTGAACACCATGGCGATGCCGTGTTCATCGGCAGCGGCGATGACCTCGTCGTCGCGCATCGAGCCGCCCGGCTGGATGACAGCCGTGGCGCCGGCTTCGATGGCCGACAAAAGCCCGTCGGCGAAGGGGAAGAAGGCGTCGGAAGCGACGACTGAGCCTTTGGTCAGCGGCTCGGCCAAGCCCGCCGCCTCGGCGGCGTCGAGCGCCTTGCGCGCCGCGATGCGCGAGGAATCCACCCGGCTCATCTGGCCGGCGCCGATGCCCACCGTCGCGCCATCCTTCGCATAGACGATGGCGTTCGACTTGACGTGCTTGGCGACGCGGAACGCGAATTGCAGGTTGGCAATTTCCTGCGGCGTCGGCGTGCGCTTGGTCACGACCTTCAGGTCGCGGGCAGTGACCACCGCATTGTCCCTGCCCTGTACGAGCAGGCCGCCGGCGACGGATTTGACCGACAAGCCGGGCGAATGCGGGTCTGGCAGGCCGCCGGCCACCAGCAGCCGCAAGTTCTTCTTCGCCGCGATGATCGCCTGCGCGTCATGGCTGACGTCGGGCGCGATAATGACCTCGGTGAAGGTCTTCACAATCTCTTCGGCGGCCTCGGCGTCGAGCGTCCGGTTCATAGCGACGATGCCGCCGAAAGCCGAGACGGGATCACAGGCCAGCGCCTTCAGATAGGCTTCCTTCAATGACTTTCCTTCCGCAACGCCGCAGGGATTGGCGTGCTTGATGATGGCGACAGCGGCCGAGCGCGAAGGATCGAATTCGCCCACCAGTTCGAAGGCAGCGTCGGTGTCGTTGATATTGTTGTAGGAAAGCTGCTTGCCCTGGAGCTGGCGCGCGGTGGCGACGCCCGGCCGGCGGTCGCCGGTGAGATAGAAACCGGCCTGCTGGTGCGGGTTCTCGCCATATCGCATGACGCTTTCCAGCTTGCCGCCGAATGCGCGCCAGACCGGGTTTTCGATCTCCAACGTCTCGGCGAACCAGGCGGAGATCGCCGCGTCGTAAGCCGCTGTGCGGGCAAAGGCCTTGGCCGCGAGCTTCTGCCGGAATTCCAGCGACAGGCTGCCGATGTTCATCTCCAGCGCGTTGAGCAGCGGCGCGTAGTCCTCCGGATCGGTGACGATCGCGACATAGGCGTGGTTCTTGGCCGAGGCGCGCACCATTGCCGGGCCGCCAATGTCGATATTCTCCACGATCGAGGCATGGTCAGCGCCGGAACGGCGGACGTCCTCGAACGGGTAGAGATTGACGACGACGAGGTCGATCGGCTCGATGCCGTGCTCGCGCATGGCGTCCTGATGCTCAGGGTCGTCGCGAATGCCGAGCAGCGCTCCATGCACGGCTGGATGCAGCGTTTTCACGCGCCCGTCCATGATTTCCGGGAAGCCGGTGAGGTCGGAAACGTCGCGCACCGCAATACCGGCGGCGGCGATCGCTTTGGCGGCCCCGCCGGTGGAAATCAGTTCGACGCCTGAATGCGCCAGTGCGGCGGCGAAGTCGACCAGCCCGGTCTTGTCCGAAACCGACAGCAGCGCGCGCCGGACCGGAACGAGATCGGGAGCGGGAATCTTTTTGGAGGCGACGGCCATGGCGGAGTCCTTTCGGGTCGAAAGCGCTGTGGCGGGGCCGTAGCACCACAAGCCTGCGGGGACAAGAAGACCTATATTTTCCTTGATGTCCGCCTGCCCTCGGCCAACACTGCAACCAGACGGGGAGGGACACCATGGCCGAACATGCCGACGCGATCATCGTGGGCGGAGGTCTCGCGGGACTTGTCGCGGCCGCCGAGCTTGCCGATGCCGGCAAGCGGGTCGTTATCCTCGAACAGGAAGGAGAAAACTCGCTCGGCGGCCAAGCCTTCTGGTCGCTCGGCGGATTGTTCTTCGTCGACAGCCCGGAACAGCGGCGGCTGCGCATAAGGGACAGTCGCGATCTGGCGATGCAGGATTGGCTCGGCTCGGCGCAATTCGACCGCGACGAGGATTTCTGGCCGCGCAAAGTGGCCGAAGCCTATATCGATTTCGCTGCCGGCGAGATGCGGCCATGGCTTCATCAACAGGGCATGCGCTGGTTTCCTGTGGTCGGCTGGGCCGAGCGCGGCGGCGGCCACGCGCATGGCCACGGCAATTCGGTGCCGCGCTTCCACATCACCTGGGGCACGGGGCCGGGAGTGCTCGAGCCGTTCGTCCGGCGCGTGCGCGAGCATGTTTCCAAGGGAGCGATCGAGCTGAAATTCCGCCACCGGGCAAGCCGGCTGGTCAAGACCAACGGCAGGGTCACCGGCGTATCCGGCGAGGTGCTCGAGCCATCGACCGTAGAGCGCGGCCAGCAATCCGGGCGCGAGGCGATCGGCGATTTCGAATTTCATGCCAGCACGGTCATCGTGACGTCCGGCGGCATAGGCGGCGATTTCGACCTGGTCAGAAAGAACTGGCCGGCGGACCGGATGGGTCCGCCACCAAAAAGCATGGTCGCCGGCGTGCCGCACCATGTCGACGGCCGCATGGTGGCGATCACGCAGGCAGCAGGCGGCGCGGTGATCAATGCCGACCGCATGTGGCACTACACGGAGGGCGTGAGGTATTGGGCGCCGATCTGGCCCAATCACGGCATCCGCATCCTGCCTGGGCCGTCGTCGCTGTGGTTCGACGCCACCGGCAACCGGCTGCCCGCGCCGTGCATGCCCGGCTTCGACACGCTGTCGACGCTGAAACGCATCCTTTCGACCGGCTACGACTATTCCTGGTTCGTGCTGACGCAGAAGATCATCAAGAAGGAATTTGCCCTATCCGGATCGGAGCAGAACCCGGACTTCACCTCCAAGTCATGGCGCGCGGTGCTGAAGAGCCGGCGCGGCGCGGGTGCGCCGCCGCCGGTCGAGGCGTTCAAGGACAAGGGCGAGGATTTCATAGTCAAAGGCAATCTTCGCGAGCTTGTCGCAGCTATGAATGCGCTGACCGGCGAAAACCTTGTCGACCACGACCGGCTTCTGCAGCAGATCGAGGCGCGCGACCGCGAGGTGCAAAATTCGTTCTCCAAGGACGCGCAGGTCACCGCCATCCATGGCGCCCGCAACTATCTCGGCGACAGGCTGATCCGCACGGCAAAGCCGCACAGGATACTCGATCCCGAAAACGGCCCGCTGATCGCGGTTCGCCTGCATATCCTCACCCGCAAGACGCTCGGCGGGCTGCACACCAATCTGGATTCACAGGTGCTGGATGCGGGGGGGGAGCCGATCCCCGGCCTCTACGCCTCAGGCGAAGTCGCGGGCTTCGGCGGTGGCGGCTATCACGGGTACAACGCGCTCGAAGGCACGTTCCTCGGCGGCTGCATCTTTTCCGGACGCGCTGCGGGCAGGCATGCAGCCGCTTAGCCGGTGACGGATTAGAGCCGCCCGCTCAGCCTCTGTCTTGTCCGGTCTGCTTCAGAGCTTCTCCAGCCGCGCTGCGAGTTCCCGCGCCTCGCCGGCGATCCGCACGGTCTTCAGGCGTGACGTCGCGCCCGAAACGACCGATACGCTGCTCGCCGGAACGTCCATGAACGAAGCCACCAGCTTCTCCAGCGCCGCATTGGCCGCGCCCTTCTCAGGGACGGCGCGGACGCGCGCATTGAGATGCGGGTGCCCGTCGATCTTTTCCTCGACGCCTTCGATGGCGTCTTTCGAAGCACGCGGCGTCAGCCGGACGTGGATATCGATCCCGCCGTCGCGCACACGCCAGAAGCCGGCCACAGGGCAAACTCAAATGACGAGCGGCGCCACCGTGGTCAGCAGGAACTGGCGGATGAAGAAAATGATCAAGAGCACGACGATCGGCGAAATGTCGATGCCGCCGAGATCGGGCAGAAAACGGCGGACCGGCGCCAGCACCGGTTCCGTGATGCGGAACAGGAAATTGCCGATCGTGCCGACGAACTGGTTGCCGGAATTGACGACGTTGAAAGCGTAGAGCCACGAGAAGATCGCCGAAGCGATGAGGAGCCACCAGTAAATGTCCAGCGCCAGAACCACAGTCTGAATGAGGGCGATCATGCCGTTCTCCCATTGAATTGGCGACATGTAGCCACTGGCCGGCGACGCGGCAAGTGCTGGTTGCCGGAGCGCCGAATGGCGGCCGCTCTTTGCTTGACAGTATGGGGACGCCGCACATAAATACGCCCCATCCGCTGGACGGGGCTGTAGCTCAGCTGGGAGAGCGCGTCGTTCGCAATGACGAGGTCAGGAGTTCGATCCTCCTCAGCTCCACCAGCGGATCGAATTTTCCCCGTAGTTCAAGCGTTTGCGCAACGCGGATCGGTTGTTCGCGGCCGGACGTCTTGCGGTTCAGTGGAGTTCCGCGCGACGATCCCGCTTGGGGCCGTCGCGATCGATCGGCTGGAGCCGCAGGGCCTCGAAAAGCGCCAATTGGCTTTCCAGGACGAGCAACTCGCCGCAGGTATGCACGATCAGGGTGCGGTCGCCATGATCCTGGATCGAAACCAGGTAGTCGGTGTTGATCGTGACGATATTTCCGTCAGCGCGCGTCAGCCGAATCCACATGTTTAACCCCCTTTAACCCGATTGCCATTTGTGCAACGGCGCCAACAACGCGTATGTGAAATTATTCACACGGGCGATCCTGGAGCGGTGATTCAGCGGACCGCGATGCGCGGAGGCGCTGCGCAAAATCCCAGTTCAGCTTCCATTGGGCACGGTCTGATCCTTCGTCCTGCAGGACAGCGAGGACCGTTTCCGTTGCCTTCCTGTCGTCTTTGGCGCCCACGAGAAATCCTCCCGCCTGCCGGACCGGACAACTCGGCAAGTATAGACCGGAAGCACCGATCCGCAAAAATCTTGGTCCAGACCCGATAAGCGCACGCATGACCGGCGAAACTGCGCTAATGCACTGCGCTTCGGCCATCCGGGGCGATCCCCTACGGCCATGAATGAAGCGCCGAGATGACTTCACAAGCCGACACCGCCGCCGACCAGCGCTACGCCGCCTTTCGCCACGGTGCTTTCCTGCGCTTCTGGGTCGCGCGCTTCCTCGCGACCTTCTCCACCCAGATCGTCTCGGTGGCGGTCGGCTGGCAGATTTACGACCTGACGCGCAATCCGTTCGACCTCGGCCTGGTCGGCATCATCCAGTTCGCTCCCGCGCTGCTTCTCGTGCTGGTCACGGGGGTCGTCGCCGACCGGTTCGGGCGGCGGCTGATCATGGCGCTGTCCGCCTTTCTCGAGGCGCTCTGCGCGCTGGCGCTCCTCGTTCTTTCGGTCCGCGGCCTTGCAGGCCCGATCCCCATCTTCGCGGTGCTGGCGGCATTCGGGATCGCCCGCGCCTTCTTCGGGCCGGCGTCGGCCTCGCTGGTGGCCAATCTGGTGCCGGCGGAGGATTTTGCCAACGCCGTCGCCTGGAACTCGTCGGCCTGGCAGATGGCGACGATCGTCGGTCCGGTCGCGGGCGGCCTGCTCTATGGCATTTCGTCCGAGGCGGCCTATGGCACTGCCATGACGTTCATGCTGGTCTCGAGCCTGCTCGTCATCTCGATCCCGAAGCCTGCCCAGCGCACCGAGACCGACAAGCCGACCCTGGACACGCTTTTTGCCGGCTTCCGCTATATCTGGGGCGAAAAGATCGTGCTCGGCGCGATTTCGCTCGACCTGTTCGCCGTGCTCCTGTCGGGAGCGGTGGCGCTGCTTCCGGTCTATGCCCGCGACATCCTCGAACTCGGCCCGTGGGGGCTGGGCCTGCTGCGGGCGGCGCCGGGCATCGGTGCGATCTTCGTCGCCATCTGGCTGGCGGGACACCCGCTCAGAGACCATGCCGGGCTGATCATGTTCTTCTTCGTCGCCATGTTCGGCGTGTTCACCGCCATATTCGGCGTATCGACGGTGCCGTGGCTGTCGATCTTCGCGCTGGCGATGATTGGCGCGACCGACATGATCAGCGTCTACGTGCGCGAGACACTGATCCAGCTCTGGACGCCCGACGAGGTGCGCGGCCGTGTCAACGCCGTCAACGGGGTATTCGTCGGTGCATCCAACGAACTCGGCGAGTTCCGCGCCGGCACCATGGCGGCGCTGATCGGCACGGTGCCGGCGGTGGTGTTCGGCGGTGTCGGCGCTGTCGCGGTCGCCGGTCTGTGGGCCTTCTTGTTCCCGGAACTGCGCAAAGTGCGCCATCTCGAAGGACGGCATTGAAGCCGCAGGACGGCTCAGCGTTCGGGTTTGCCGAAGATCATCTCCAGGAACTCGGCGAGCCAGCGCTTCAGATGCATATCCCAGATCAGCCTGCCGCCGAGATGGTCGCGGCCCGGCTGGGCGCCGGGCAGTACGAAGCGATGCGCCCCGCGCACGACCCAGCGATGCATCATCACTCGCGTCAGTTCGGCGTGGAACTGGATGGCCCAGGCATTGTCGCCATAGCGGAAGGCCTGGTTCGGATAGGTCTCCGCGGTCGCCAGCAGCGTCGCGCCTGACGGCAGCGAAAAGCCTTCGCGATGGAACTGGTAGACCATTTCGGGCCAGTGTATCAGCTGCCTGCCTTCCTCGGTGGCTGTGAGCGGATACCAGCCGATCTCGACCAGCCCTTCGCCATGGCCCTCGACCTTGCCGCCGAGATGGTTGACCAGCATCTGCGCGCCAAGGCAGATGCCGAGAAACGGGCGGTTCTCCCGCAACGGCACGGCGAGCCATTCGGTCTCGCGCTTGACGAAGTCGGCGTGGTCGTTGGCGCTCATCGGTCCGCCGAACACGACAGCGCCTGCGTGATGGTCGAGCGTCTCGGGCAATTCGTCGCCGAGCGGCGGCCGCCTGATGTCGAGATCGAAGCCGTTTTCGAGAAGCAGATGGCCGACACGGCCGGCGCTCGATGTTTCCTGGTGCAGCACGATCAGAATTTTCGGCCTGACGGCACGCGTCGCCACTCGCGGCATGAATGCTACTCGTCCGTCGATTCGCCGATCGCGCCGGGCGCGTTGCGGGCAGCCTCCTGGCGTGCCAGCACCCTTTCGCGCCGGTCGACGCCGATAAGTTCTGCGACGCGCCACAATGTATTGTCTTCGAGTTCATGCAGCACGCCGTCGGCATAGACGACCTCCCACATCGCCCGGATGAACTCGATGCGGGCTTCCTCGTCGAGATGCCGCTTCAGGACGCTTGTGAAGGCATAGAGGTCGATCGCCTCGTTGTCGGCTTTCTCGCCGGCCGCGATCAGGGTCTCCAGCTCGTCGCCGCTCAGGCCATAGCTCTGCGAGAGCACGTCGTTGAGCCGCTCCCATTCGACATCGTGGCGCACGCCGTCCGCGTTCATCACATGAAACATCAGCGCCGCGGCCGCCACGCGCGGGTCGTCTTCGCGCTCGAGCCGCGGCCCCGCCGCTCCGGGCGGCAGCCCCTTCAGGAAGGAAACCAGACGTTCAAACATGGGTCTGCCTCAGCGTGTCGGAATTCAGAACAGCCGGAACCGGCGCGGTTCGGTTTCGGCAGCTTCATCGGGATCGACGCCGGGATCGTCCGGCAGAGGGGGTACAGGTGGCGTCTCGTCCGGAGCGTCGGCGACCGCTGCAAGCACCGGGCGCTTCTGTTCGGGGGAAACGTCGGCCGCCGGCGCGGGCGGTGGAGCCGCGATCGGCGCCGGCGCTTTCGCTTCTTCGGCTGCAGCCGGTTCGACCGGTACGGCCGGCTCCACTACAGGCGCCACCTCCTCGACATCAGCGGGCTTTTGCGCCGGGCTTTCGACCGGCGCGACAAGCGCGGGTCTCTCGACCTGCAGCGACGGGTGCTCCTCTTCCTGCTCGATCAATTGGCCGAGCCGCTCCATCGGCGCGCGCCATTCGAAGGCGTCGAGCCTGCCGGTCACAGGCGAGGCCGGGGCCCAGCGCTCCGAAACGTAACCGTCTGCGACCCAGGCCGGGTCGCGCGGCGCACGCATGGCCTTCGACAGGAGCTGCCGGACCTTGCCCTGGTCGCCGGTCTCCGACTCCTCGACATCGGCCAAAAGCAGGTAGGCGCCTTCGCGCGGCTGCATGCGGATGGCAGCCTCGGCCTCGTCCCGCGCAATCCGGTATTCGCCGGCATCGAGGGCCGCGCGCGCCACGATCAGCGAGGATTCGGGGTGGTTCTGCTTCAGCGACTGCAGCTTGCGCGCCCGCGTCAGCCGGTCATGCGTCGCGTCGCCAGGACGGGCATGGACATAGAGGTCGGCAATTTCAGGGTGCGGCTCGGCCTTCCAGGCGGCCTCCAGGATCTTGGCGCCCTTGCGGATGTCGTTCTGCCTGAACAGCGTCTTGGCGGCTATCACCGCCGCCGGCGCGAAATCCGGACGCAGCCGGTTGGCTTCCACGGCGGCGCTGCGCGCGGCCGGCAGATCGGTGTCGAGAAGCGCCATTGCCTTGGCGGTCAGCAGCACCGAACGGCGGCGGTTGGCGGCGTCGCGCTCTATCTGGCGGCTGGACTTCTGTGCGTCGACCAGGCTGAGGGCGCCATCCCAATCGCCGCGCTCGACCTTCTCCTCCATCGTCGATTCGGCGGCCCATCCAAGCTGAGGCGCCAGGTCGGCGGCGCGCCCGGCATAATGCCGTGCAGCGGATTTCTCGCCGAGCCGTTCGGCCTCGAGATAGAGCCCGCGCAGGCCGAGCAGCCGCATTTCGGGGTCGTCCAGCATCGCCTCGAATTTCTGCCGCGCACCATCATGGTCGCCTTCGAGCAGCGAGGACTGGGCGTCGAGCAACTGGATCAGCGGCTCCTGGTCGGAACGGATCAGCTTCGCCGCCTGCTTGTTCATCTTGCGCGCCAGCCCGGCGTCGCCGGCTCCGGCCGCGATCATGCCGGTCGACAGCGCCTGGTAGCCCCGGTCGCGCCGGCGCGCGCGGAAATAGCGCGCCACTGTGTAGGGGCTGTTCCAGATTGCCTTGGTGAGCCACCAGACGATCATGACCGCCGCGACTACCGCAGTGACGGCGACCGCCGCCACCATCAGGCTCACCTGGTACTGGTAGCCGCCGAAGGTCACCACCATGTCGCCGGGCCGGTCGGCAAGCCAGGCAAAACCGAGGCCGAGCGCGAAGACGATGAGGAGGAAGAAAAGGATGCGTATCATCTAAAGGTCCTACTCACGCCTTCATCGCGCCGGCGACTGCCTGATCCAGCAGTCGCTCGACAGCGAGGCGGTTGCGGACCTTCTCCATGAACGCGCCCGCTGCCGCCCGGACGTTTTCGGGCAGCTTCTCGTATTCGGCGATCGCTGCGGCGTAGTCCCCGGCATTCAGCGCCACCTCCATGCGGGCGACGGTTTCCGGCACGCCTTCGCCCTCGACCGCTCCGATCGGCCGGACAGTGACCAGCGATTCGGCGCTATTGAGCAGCCGCTCGAAGAAGCCGGCATTGGCATCGACGGTGCGTTCGGCGGCGATCATCGCCTTGGCGGCCTCATCGGTCTCGGCGAGAATGTCTTCCCGCGAGGCAACACCCTTTTCGGCATGGACGCGCAGCTCCGGAATCTCCGGCGCATCGGGCGCGATTGCTGCAAAAGTCTCAAGCTCGGCCAGGAAAGGCGCACCGCGATCCACCGCAGCCTTCAGCGCCGAAGTTGCGATCGCCATGGCGATTTTCGGCTGCGCCGCCTGGGTGTCGATCTTCCCCGAAAGATCGGTAAAGTTCTGTTCCAGCGCCGCTAGCCGCCCTTCGTTGGACGTCGTTTTGTCTCCGGCTTCCTTGACCAGCGCTTCGAGGCCCGCAATCCGGTCGCCGATGGCTGCGATCTCGGCGGCGGGGGCCTGCGCTCCGGTCTGGCCGAGGCCGGCGATCGCCGTTTCGATCTCCTTGACCCGGCCGTCCAGCGCCTGCAGCCCGGCATTGTCGCCGCTGCCGCCGGAACCGACGGCCTGCTGCAAGGACGCCACATCCGCCTTGACCTGGTCCAGCGAAGCCGAAAGAGCATCGACCTGTCCGGCAATGTCGGTATCCGGAGCGGCTGCACTCTGCTTCAGCGCCGCTATCTCCTGTTGCAGGGACGCGATTTCCGACTGGACGCCATCGAGTGCGGGACCGCCGCTTGTCGCTCCGGGGTTGCCGAGCACACCCGCATATTGCAGGCCACCCGCGGCGATCAGCGCCAGCACCGCGCCAATCAATCCAGCCGCCCCCACGGGTGCCCAACCGTTTCGTTTCGGCTCCGATACAACAGAAGGTTGTTCGGGATCGGCAGCCTCGCCGGCATCCAGTGCTTCCGCTCTTTCGCGCCGCTGCGCTTCCTCGGCCTCGAAGCCGTAGCCATAGGGCCGGTGCGGCGCTTCCGATTCGGGATCGGTGGTTATGGGTTCGGCGGCGGCTTCCGCCTGGGCGGCCGCTTCAGCCCGAGCCTTCGGTTCGCCGGCCGTTTCCGTCGATTCAGCGGCGGGATCGCTCACGCCCTCCTTCTCGGCCTCGACGAATTCCGCAGCCGGCTGCGGCTCGGCCGTCTGGCTGGTGTCAATGTCATCGCCGGCCTCTTCGACGCGCGAAACCGCGTCCGGTTCCAGCTCTATCGTCACCGGCTCGCGCTGCGGCTTGGAATGCCGCATCTTTGGCGTCTTGACCATGGCGGCCCTCGCAATTCTTGTAAATTCGATCCCGGGAATGCGGGGACGGTGTATCGGACAACTAACTATCACACCAGCATCGGCTGAAAAGGGGCCGCGTGATGGCGTGGTTCAGCGGGCCGTTTCGAGAAGCTGAAGCAGCGCCTCCTCGTTCGGCTCCGCCGCTATGTGAATTTCTATCGTATCGTATCCGCCAAACGCCGAGGCGACACGTGACGAAAGGCAGAAAAGGCCGGCCGCCTTGAACAGAAAAGCAAGCTCGGGACGGCTTACAATGCTTGCAAAGGCCTCTGCGGCCCTGGCGGAATACAACAGCACCGCGTCGACAGGTCGTTCGTCCAGCAGGCGGCGAATAGAGCTGCTTTCATGGCTTATCCCGGCCGTGTCATAGGTCTCGACCGGGTGGACACCGATGCCGGCGGAGCGCAGCCTTTCCTCGAACGCTGGCAGGCGGACGCGTCCGCACAGATAAAGGATCGCGGCCCCGCGTTTTTCTGCTGAAATGATGGCATCCGCCAGCGCTTCGGCGTCGCCGGGTCCGGTCACAATATCAGTAAATCCGGCCTGACCGACTATCGCCTCGGTCTTTTGCCCCACTGCATAGCAGCGGCTGCCGGCAAGCCGGTCGAGAAGCGCGCGCGATGTGTGGCGGATGGCGTTGGCGCTCGTCACCGCGACGACGTCGAACGATTCCGGAACCGAAACGACCGGCAGGGCTCGGGTTTCCGACAGCGGTAGCACTAGCGGCGAGAATCCGGCAATGCGTAGCCGCTCCGCCGTTTGCGACGCGCCGGGTTCCGGCCGTGTCACCAGAACGCGGCGGCTCATTCAGGCCCAGCCTTCGAAAAACCGCGTCCCGGCCTTTGCCCTGACCTCCTGCCCGGTGGCGCGGCCGATTGCGGCTGCGTCCTCGGCGCGGCCGGAGCCGGAAACCTCATGCGCTTCGCGCCCGTCCGGCGTCAGGATCAGGCCGGTGAAGGAGAGATTTTCGCCTTCCACCACCGCGTGGCCGGCTATCGGCGTGCGGCACGAGCCGTCGAGGACCGCCAGAAAGGCACGCTCGCAAGCCAGCGCCTGCGCGGTCGGCCGGTGATCGATCGCTGCGACCAGCGAAGCCGCGCGTTCGTCGGCGACGCGGCTTTCGATGCAGATAGCGCCCTGTCCCGGCGCCGGGGGAAATGTGGCGAGCGGCATCAGATGGGTCGCGACATGCTCCAAACCCAGCCGCCGCAGGCCGGCATTGGCCAGGATGGTTCCGTCGGCGACGCCCTCGTCGAGCTTGCGCAGGCGCGTCTGCACATTGCCGCGGAACATCACCACGTTCAGGTCGGGCCGCATGCGCAGGATCAGAGCCTGCCGGCGCAGCGACGACGAGCCCACGGTCGCACCGTGCGGCAGTTCGACTATCGACGGCGCGGTTTTGCCGATGAAGGCGTCGCGGGGATCCTCGCGCGGCAGGAAGGCCGAAAGCTCAAGCCCGTCCGGCAACGCCGTCGCCATGTCCTTCGAAGAGTGGACTGCGATGTCGATGCGGCCGGAAAGCAGCGCCTCCTCGATTTCCTTGGTGAAAAGCCCCTTGCCGCCGACTTCCGACAGCGGCCGGTCCTGGATGCGGTCGCCGCTGGTCGAAATCACTTCGATGGCGAAGGCGTCCTCCGGCAGGCCGTGCGCCGCCCTCAGCCGGTCGCGCGTTTCCAGCGCCTGCGCGAGCGCAAGGGGGCTGCCGCGTGTCCCGATTTTGAAGGCTGTTGTTTGCATGGCGCGCGGTCCGTGATACCCACCCCGCGAACAGGGTTATCTGCCCAAAGGTTCTCCTATCGGGGAAAGGGCGCTCCGGCAATAATGGTACAGCGCGACAAATCATTCCGGGTACTGGGCATCGAGACGAGCTGCGACGAAACCGCGGCCAGCGTCGTTGCGCTGGAGGTCGGCGGCGCGCCGGAGATTCTGTCCAACATCGTGCTCAGCCAGATTGAGGAGCACGCGGCCTTCGGCGGCGTGGTGCCCGAGATCGCGGCGCGCGCCCATGTCGAGGCGCTGGACGGCATCATCGAGGCAGCGCTGGCCGATTCCGGAACCGATCTTTCCCAGATCGACGCCATCGCGGCTACAGCCGGTCCGGGCCTGGTCGGCGGGCTGATCGTCGGCCTGATGACGGCCAAGGCGATGGCCATGTCGGCCGGCAAGCCGCTGATCGCGGTCAACCACCTCGAAGGCCACGCGCTGACTGCCAGGCTGACCGACGGCCTCGCCTTTCCATACCTGCTGCTGCTGGTCTCCGGCGGCCACACCCAGATCGCGCTGGTCCGCGGCGTCGGCGATTACCAGCGCTGGGCGACGACAATCGACGACGCGCTGGGCGAAGCCTTCGACAAGACTGCGAAGATGCTCGGCCTGCCTTATCCCGGCGGCCCGAACGTCGAAATCGCCGCGTCGCGCGGAGATCCGTCCCGTTTCGCCTTTCCGCGCCCCATGAAGGGCGTGCAGAGGCCTGATTTCTCCTTCTCCGGGCTGAAGACGGCGGTGCGCCAGGCTGCCACGGAAATCTCGCCGCTGTCGGACAAGGATGTCGCCGACATCTGCGCTTCCTTCCAACTGGCGGTTTCCGACGCGCTCGGCGACCGCGTTTCGCGTGCGCTGTCCCGCTTCCGCAGCGAATTTCCCGATATCGCCGCCCCGGCGCTGGTCGTGGCGGGCGGCGTTGCGGCAAACCGCCAGATCAAGGCGACGCTGGAAGCACTCTGCGGCGAATATGGCTTCCGCTTCGTCTCGCCGCCGCACATACTGTGCACCGACAACGCGGCCATGATCGCCTGGGCCGGCATAGAGCGCCTGCGGGCAGGCATGACCGATCCGCAAACCATGGATTTCGTGCCGCGCTCGCGCTGGCCGCTCGACAGCATTTCGGCGCCTGTCGTCGGTTCCGGCAGGCGGGGAGCCAAGGCATGAGCTTCTATTCGGTCACCGTGCTCGGTGGCGGGGCCTGGGGCACCGCCCTTGCGCTTTCTATGCTGCGCGCCGGGCACAAGGCCCGGCTATGGGCCCGCAATGCCGAAGACGCTGCCGCGATCTCGGCAGGCGAAAATCCGCGCTATCTGCCCGGCATCGAATTCGGCGAGGGCATTGAAGCGACGACGGACATGGAGGCGGTCTTGGATCGCGCCGACTGCGTCCTGGCCGTCACGCCGGCGCAGGCCTTGCGCGAGGTGTTGAGCCTCGCCCAAGGCCATATGCCCGCAAACATTCCCCTCGTTCTCTGTGCCAAGGGTATCGAGGGTGGAACCGGCACGCTGCTTTCGGCCATCGCCGGCGAAATCCTGCCGAACAACCCGGTGGCGGCACTTTCCGGGCCGAGTTTCGCATCGGACGTCGCAAAGGGCTTGCCAACGGCCGTGGTGGTGGCGGCCCGCGAGGAAGCGCTGGCGGCCACGCTCGCGCTGCGCTTCTCGGCCGCCAATCTGCGCTGCTATTCGACCGACGACCTGATCGGCGTCGAAATCGGCGGCGCGCTGAAGAACGTCTTCGCGATCGCCGCCGGCGCGATCACCGGCGCCGGCCTCGGCGCCAGCGCGCAGGCGGCAATGGTGACCCGGGGCTTCGTCGAGCTGCGCCGCGTCGGCGCAGCCTTCGGCGCTCGCCCGGAGACGCTGATGGGGCTCTCCGGCCTCGGCGACCTGCTCTTGACCTGCTCTTCCGCGCAGTCGCGCAATTTTGCCTACGGGCTGGCGCTGGGCCGCGGTGAGAATCTTGCCGGCCGTCCGCTCGCCGAGGGTGTCGCCACTGCGGCGATCGCCGCCCGCATTGCCCGCGAGCGCGGCATCGACGCGCCGATCATCGGGGCGGTCGCCCAGATTCTGGAGCGCGCGATCACAATCAGGGAAGCAGTCGCGGCGCTGATGTCGCGGCCGCTGCGAACCGAGGCCGAATAGGAATTCGAGGAGAAACAATGCTGTTTGCGTTCATCTGCCGTGACAAGCCCGGCCATCTGCAGGTCAGGCTCGACAACCGCCCGGACCATGTCGCTTTCCTGAACGGGCTCAACGCTGAGGGCGCGCTGAAATTCGCCGGGCCGTTCCTGGATGACGACGGCAAGCCCTGCGGCAGCCTGGTGGTGATCGAGGCGGCGGACATGGATGCGGCGCGCGCCGTCTCCGCTGCCGATCCTTACGCCAGGGCCGGGCTGTTTGCGACGGTCGACATCCAGCCATGGAACTGGACCTTCAACAATCCGGCGAATGCGTAGTACGGGAATGATGCGAAAAGAGGGATCGCGGACATGAATTACTGGCTTTTCAAATCGGAACCTTCGACCTTTTCCTTCGAGATGCTGAAGGAAAAGGGCAAGGCAGGCACGCAGTGGGACGGCGTGCGCAACTACCAGGCCCGCAACAATATGCGCGCCATGCAGATCGGCGATCTCGGCTTCTTCTATCACTCTAACGAGGGGCTGGACGTTGTCGGCATCGTCGAGGTCTGCGGGCTGGCGCATCACGACACCACCACCGACGATCCGCGCTGGGAGTGCGTCGACGTGCGGGCGGTGAAAGATGTTCCCAATCCCCCGACGCTCGACGAGATAAAGGCCAACGAAAAACTGTCGAAGATGGTGCTGGTCAACAATTCCCGCCTGTCGGTCCAGCCGGTCGCGCCGGATGAATGGAAGGAAGTCTGCCGGATGGGCGGCCTCGTTCCGGCGCCGTGAACGGCCTGGCGCCGGCGGAAGCCGAGAGTTTCATTCTCGCCAACACTTCGCTTTCGGCGCCGCCGCATGTCCCCGAAATCAGGCTGCACCTAGCCGACGAGGCGCACGACCTCTGGCTGAAGACCGAGGACGAGCTCGCCTCTATCGGCCTGCCGCCGCCCTTCTGGGCCTTTGCTTGGGCAGGCGGGCAGGGGCTGGCTCGCTATATCCTTGACCACCCCGAGATTGTGCGCGGCAGGCGCGTGCTGGATTTCGCCTCCGGCTCGGGTCTGGTGGCGATCGCGGCTGATATGGCCGGAGCGCGCGGCATTCTGGCGGCCGACATCGATCCGTTCTGCGAGGCAGCGGTCCGCCTCAACGCCCGCGCCAACGGCATCTCCATTGAGTTTGCCGGTTCGGACGTCGTCGGCACTGACGGCGGCTGGGACGTCGTTCTGGCCGGCGACGTGTTCTACGATCGGCCCTTCGCCGAACGGCTCGTTCCCTGGTTCTCCACCCTGCATGAACGTGGTTCCGAGATCCTGGTCGGCGATCCCGGCCGCTCCTATTTGCCGAAGGGCAGGATGCAGGCGCTCGCTGTCTATCAGGTTCCAGTGACGCGGGCGCTTGAGGATGCGGACGTGAAGAAGACCACGGTCTGGCGCTTCGCTTGACGGGGGTCCTGCGCGGGCGTTGAATCCGGGCGAACAGGGGAGTCGCCCATGAATTTCGCAGGCATGAACTATCTCGCGATCGTCGTTGCCGCCATCGCGGCATTTGCCTTCGGGGCGGCATGGTATAGCGCACTGTCAAAGCCCTGGATCAAGGCTGCGCGCCTCGACCCATCCTCGAAATCGGCGCCGCCGCTGGCCCCGCTGCTGGCCACGAGCTTCGTCTGCGAACTGGTGATGGCCTGGGTGATGGCCGGCGTGATCGGCCACCTCGGTACGGGTCAGGTCACCTTGTGGAACGGCGTCGTGTCCGGCTTCTTCCTCTGGCTCGGCTTCCTCGCGACCTCGACCGCGGTCAATCAGCGCTACGAGGGATATGGCTGGGACCTCACCGTTATCGACGCCGGCCACTGGCTTGGCGTCGCCCTGATCATGGGCGGCGTGATCGGCTGGTTCGGCGTCTGATTTGCTACTCGGCCGCACTGTCCTGACGGAACCAGTCCGCGACCGCAGCCTTCGTGCGAGTTGTGCCCGCGGGCTTGCGCAGCTTTGCGGTTGCAATATGCTGCCGCGTCGACCGCCGCCTGGGAGGATTGCCATGGAACCGACATCGCTGCTGATCTTCGCAGGCGCGCTGTTCGTCGCCGCCGGATCGCCGGGGCCGAGCATTGCCGCGCTGGTCGCGCGGGTGATTTCCAAGGGATTTCGCGATGTGCTGCCGTTCCTGGCCGCGATGTGGATCGGCGAGGCGATCTGGCTATCGCTGGCGGTGTTCGGCCTCGCCTTCGTGGCGCAGACCTTCCATCTGGCCTTCGTGATCGTGAAGTATCTCGGCGTCGCCTATCTCGTCTATCTCGCCTGGAAGATGTGGACGGCGCCGGTCGATGTCCGCGACGGCTCGATGCCGCGCGAGGATTCGCCGCTAAAGCTGTTCCTGGCCGGCATGGCCGTGACGCTCGGCAATCCGAAGATCATGATGTTCTATCTGGCGCTGCTGCCGACCATCATCGATCTCGCCTCGGTGACGCTGGTCGGCTGGCTGGAACTGACGCTGACCATGGCTGTCGTGCTGGTCGCCATCGATGTCGGCTGGGTGATCGCCGCCGCGCAGGCGCGCAAGCTGCTGAAGAGCCGCCGCGCCATGAAGATCGCCAACCGGATCAGCGCCACGACTATGGGTGGCGCTGCGGCGGCTATCGCGGCGCGCTGAAGGCCGCAAAGGCGGTCTTTTCAAGCGCGTCGCGGAGCGCTCGCCAGCCAGCATCCCGTCGCTGCGCAAAAAAAACGCCGCGGCAAAGCGGCGTTTCTATTGTCAGGTTTCAGAAGCCTCACCCCTGGGGTTGAGGCTCCATGCCGCCTTCGGGCTCCTCGCCGCCGCTCTTCTTGCGGCGGCCGCCGCCCGTCGCGCCGGCTTTCGGCACGGCCGAACCGCGAGAGGTCGGCGTGTCGTCGCCCATGTCCCGCGAGGGCTTGTGACCGGCCAGAAGCTGCTTGATCTCCTCGCCCGACAGCGTCTCGTATTCGAGCAGGCCCTGCGCCAGTGCGATCCAGTCCTTCTTCTTCTTGGTCAGCACGGACTTGGCGGCCGAATAGGCCTCGTCGATCAGTCGGCGCACTTCGGCGTCGATGATCTGCGCGGTTTCTTCCGAGACGTTCTGCGTGCGCGCAACCGAGTGGCCGAGGAACACTTCCTCCTGGTTTTCCCCATAGGCGACGTGGCCGAGTTTGTCGGAGAAGCCCCAGCGCGTAACCATAGCGCGCGCCAGCTTGGTCGCCTGCTCGATGTCGGAGGATGCGCCGGAGGTGATGTTTTCCTTGCCAAACTTGAACTCTTCGGCGACGCGGCCGCCCATCATGATCGCCAGCCTGGAGATCATGTATTTGTAGCTCATCGAATAGCGGTCGCCTTCGGGCAACTGCATGACCATGCCCAGTGCGCGGCCGCGCGGGATGATGGTCGCCTTGTGCAGCGGGTCAGCCGACGGCATGTTGAGCGCCAGGATGGCGTGGCCAGCCTCATGATAGGCGGTCAGCTCCTTCTCGGCCTGGGTCATGGCCGAGGAGCGGCGCTCAGCGCCCATCATGATCTTGTCCTTGGCGTCCTCGAACTCGGCCATGGTGACGAGGCGCTTGTTACGCCGCGCCGCCATCAGGGCGGCTTCGTTGACCAGGTTCATCAGGTCGGCGCCGGAGAAGCCCGGCGTGCCGCGCGCGATGACCTTGAGGTCGACATTGGGCGCCAGCGGCACGTTGCGGATGTGGACTTTGAGGATCTTCTCGCGGCCGATAATGTCGGGGTTCGGCACCACGACCTGGCGGTCGAAGCGGCCTGGCCGGAGCAGCGCCGGGTCGAGCACGTCGGGACGGTTGGTGGCGGCGATCAGGATGATCGACTCGTTGGACTCGAAGCCGTCCATCTCGACCAGCAGCTGGTTCAGCGTCTGTTCGCGCTCGTCATTGCCGCCGCCGAGACCGGCGCCGCGATGGCGGCCGACGGCGTCGATTTCGTCGATGAAGATGATGCAGGGCGCATTCTTCTTGGCCTGGTCGAACATGTCGCGGACGCGGCTCGCGCCGACGCCGACGAACATCTCGACGAAGTCCGAACCGGAAATGGTGAAGAACGGCACGTTGGCTTCACCCGCGACCGAGCGCGCGAGCAGCGTCTTGCCGGTACCGGGAGGGCCGACGAGCAGCACACCGCGCGGGATCTTGCCGCCAAGGCGCTGGAATTTCTGGGGGTCGCGCAGATAATCGACAATCTCGACGAGGTCTTCTTTGGCTTCGTCGACACCAGCGACGTCGCCGAAAGTGACGCGGCCATGCGCCTCGGTCAGAAGCTTGGCCTTCGACTTGCCGAAGCCCATCGCGCGTCCGGAGCCGGATTGCATCTGGCGCATGAAGAAAATCCACACGCCGAGGATGAGCAGCATGGGCAGCCAGCCGATCAGCGCGCTGAAGATCGAGCCCGAGCCGTCGTTCTCGGGCCGCGCATTGATCGTCACGCCCTTCTGCTCGAGCTTGGAAACCAGCGAAGGATCGCCCGGCGAATAGGTCTGGAAGCCGGCATTGTTGTCGACATAAGTGCCGCTGATGCGCTCGCCGGCGATCGTCACCGTCTTGACGCGGCCTGCCGAAACGTCGCTCAGGAACTCCGAATAGGCGATCTCGCTGGTCGCCCCCCGCGTCTGAGGGGTCTGGAACAGATTGAACAGTGCGATCAGGAGAACGGCGATGATCGCCCAGAGCGCGAGGTTGCGATAATTCGGATTCATCTATTGTCCCGTTTGCGACCGACAACGGGCGCAAGTCCAGTGTGAATGTATGCCCCTAACATAGGGAGGGCGCAGTGCATTGCCAAGCGCAACCGCTGTTCTCGGTTAAGCTCCGGTCACATTGTGGTTTGCGTATGGCGAGGCCGGTGGCGGCGCGGCGCCCAGCAGTTCGGCCACGGCCCGCGCCGGCTCCAGATCGAAGGAAGGCAGGAATCGCGTCCAGGGCGCGACGAGGGGAATTGCCACCGGCTTGGCGGGTTCGCTTCCGCCCGAAAACGTCGGCTCGGCGGAAAGTGCTGCACGAACAAGACCCGGCGGAATATCTGCGGGGGGCGTTTCGGCGTCAGGCTCGATTGCGGGGTCATGCGGGCCGACGAGCATACCTCCGGCCCCGCCTGAAATCCGGTAGCGGCCGTCCCAGATCATGCCGTCGCGAACCGGCTCAGGTTCGGGCAATCCGCGCGTTTCACGCAGCAGGAAGACTCCGCCGCGCCGCGCGTCGACCAGCGTCCGCGACAATGTGGCGCAAAAGGGTTTTGCAGAAAGCCGATCGAAAAGCCGGGCCACGCGCGCCTCGTCGGGCAGATGCGGCGTGCCGCCGATCGCGGCCAGCAGGATGCGCAGCGCATAGACCGCGCCGTCGCGAGGCTCGGCCGCGGCGAAGGCTGGATCGAGCCGGAACAGGCGAGGCGCGACGTGACGCGCATGCGCCCAAATGAGGCCGGCCGCCTCGCGTCCGAGATATTCGCGTAGCAGCGCTGCGTCGCGAGCAGCAGTCAGCAATTTCGAGACATCGGCGTCGTCGCGCAAACGGGCGCGGGCGCGCGGACGCTCGAACGCCTGGTTGACGTTGGTCGGGTCTTCCAGCCATGGAACGCCATTGGCGCGCAGATAATCGCGCAGCGTCTCGCGGCGGGTTTCGAGCAGCGGCCTGACGATCCAGGCCTTCCCGTCGAACAGTGTCGCAGGCGCCATGCCGGCAAGGCCGCGGCCGTCGCTGCGGGCCTGGCGCATCATCACGGTTTCCGCCTGGTCGTCGGCGGTGTGGCCGGTGACGATCAGGTCCGTGCCTTCTTCGCCCGCGGCTTCGGCCAGCAATGCGTAGCGCGCCTCGCGCGCAGCCGCCGGCAAGCCGGTCGCGGGCTTCGGTCCCTCCCAAGCGAGAATGCGGTGGGCAATGCCATGGCTTTCAGCAAAGCGTGCGACGGCTTGCGCCTCTGCTGCCGAATCCGGTCTCAGGCCGTGATCGACGGTCATCGCCACCAACCGCACCGCCGGCGCATTCTCGTCGAGATAGGCCTTCAGCAGCAGGAGCAGGGCGGTGGAGTCGCTGCCGCCCGAGACCGCCGCAATAACAGCGACGCGCGCGGTGAGATCGAGATTCGAAAATGGCTGGGAAAGATCGCTGTCCACCCTGGAGCGCTTCAGGTCAGCACGCGGCCAGCGCCTGTTCCTGCTTGACGCGGCCCTTGAGCGCACCGGAAATGTCGGGATAGCGCTTGCCGATTTCGGCGAAGGTCGCGCAGGCGACGTCGCGCTGGTTGAGCCCGACCAGCGAGACGCCGAGCTTCAGCAGCATGTCTGGAGCCTTCTTGGATTTGGGGTAGTTCTTGTTGGCGGAGAGGAAAACCTCGGCCGCGTCGCGGTATTTCTGCTGCCCGAGCAGCGATTCGCCGAGCCAGAAATGCGAGTCAGCGGTCTTGGGGTCGGAGGGGAAGCGCGCAATGTGGTCGCGGAAGCCGGCTTCCGCCGTGCTGTAGTCGCCCGACAGGATGAATTCGTAGGAATTGCGGTAGAGCTCTTCCGGGTCGTCAGTCGCGGGCAGCGCCGCCACTACTTCGCCGCCAGGGGCGGGAGCGGCTCCCCTA